>NZ_JAALFQ010000010.1:0-163445 GCF_011800365.1 Pantoea sp. EKM103V
CGAGCGGCCAAAGGGAGCAGACTGTAAATCTGCCGTCACAGACTTCGAAGGTTCGAATCCTTCTCCCACCACCATCCTGCATTCAGCACACTTTCCCCATATCGTAACATCAGCTTCCTGTTCTGCGGGGAGAGGGATGAGAACCTTCGACTAAGGTTCGTGTCGAGCATCGTGAGACAACGCGCTTCAGCGCGGCCCGCAGGGTGAGGCGCAACGCGCCGAATCATCCTTCTCCCACCACCATCCTGCATTCAGCACACCTTCTCCAAATCGATACATCAGCTTCCTGTTCTGCGGGGAGAGGGATGAGCCCCCCTGCTGACAGAGCACCGCCACGTTTTTCAAACGTTCTGCCCCCTCTTCTGCCATGACTTTTTCAGTAAAAATCGCTACCATCACCGCCTCTCATTTTCTGAACCATGGTTGACCTCATGAAATTTGTTTCATTCAACATCAATGGGTTGCGCGCCCGACCTCATCAGCTTCAGGCGCTGGTTGAACAGCATCAGCCCGATGTCATTGGCTTACAGGAAACCAAAGTCCATGACGAAATGTTCCCGCTGGAAGAGGTCTCAAAGCTGGGTTATCACGTTTTCTATCACGGTCAGAAAGGCCACTACGGCGTGGCACTGCTCACCAGAATGCAGCCAGTTTCAGTGAGCCGGGGCTTTCCGGGAGAGGATGAAGAGGCACAGCGCCGGTTGATCATGGCGGAAATTCCCAGCCCAATCGGCGACATCACGGTCATTAACGGCTATTTCCCGCAGGGTGAAAGCCGCGACCATCCCACCAAGTTTCCGGCAAAAGAGAAGTTCTATCGCGACCTGCAGCGTCTGCTGACCGAAGATCTGCCTGCCGATAAACCGGTTCTGATCATGGGTGACATGAATATCAGCAGCACCGATCGGGATATTGGAATTGGCGAGGATAGCCGCAAGCGCTGGCTGCGAACCGGTAAATGCTCCTTCCTGCCGGAAGAGCGCGAGTGGATGGATCGGCTGCTGGGCTGGGGCCTGGTTGATACCTGGCGTGAACATAACCCGGAGGTCGCCGATCGCTTCTCCTGGTTTGATTACCGTTCAAAAGGTTTCGATGATAATCGCGGCCTGCGCATCGATCTGGTGCTGGCAAGCAAAAATCTGGCAGCACACTGCGTTGAGACCGGCATTGATTATGAGATCCGTGGCATGGAGAAGCCCTCTGATCACGCTCCCATCTGGTCGCTGTTTCGCTTTTAACTGATGGTCGCGTGGCAGAGCGCCACGCGACACTTATTTCACTATCTTCCAGATCAGGTTGTTGGTGCCGATGGAGTGCTCATCCCGGGCGCACTGCAGCAGCACCCCTTCCGACTTCACCACCGCGCCTTCACTGTAGTTACGGTTTTCAAAAATACAGCAGCGCAGGCAGTCTGGCTGACGTCGCTCTGCCTGCGTCCAGGCTTCCGGCGGCATATCCACTACCACATCGGTGTTCACACCGTTATTACCGGGTGGCATCGACTGATAGCGACCGTTGGCCTGTACTGCGCTGGTTGCCAGCGACAGGGCCAGCACCATCAATACTGAGTAACGCCTCATTCCGTCTCCTTCACTTTACGTCTGGTTTTGCGCACCGGACGCTTCTGTCCGGTGGAGGGTAATCCCCGAAAGGCATGCGCCGCAGGCTGCTGTCGCGCCTGGTGGATCAGACCGGTTAAGGTCTGGACCAGCGGTTGCATAAATTCCTCATAACGACAGACCTTTTCGCTGATACGGGTCAGTGTGGACTCCCACTGCGCCGTCATATCCGGGCGGGCAGCCAGATCGGGCAACGAGTGAATCAGGGCGCGTCCGGCCTCGGTCGCGTTGATGTATCGCCCTTTCTTCACCAGGAAACCACGACGAAACAGCAGTTCAATAATCCCAGCCCGCGTCGCTTCCGTTCCTAAACCATCGGTCGCACGCAGCACTTTCTTTAATTCTTTATCCTGAACGAACCGGGCAATACCGGTCATCGCAGAGAGAAGCGTGGCATCGGTGAACGGACGCGGCGGCTGAGTTTGCTTCGCCAGCACCTCGCCGCGCTCGCACAACAGCGTATCCCCTTTCGCCACCACCGGCAGCGGCATGCCGTCATTCTCCTCGTCACGCTCTTTGCTGCCCAGCAGTGCACGCCAGCCCGCCTCCGCCAGGAAACGCGCTTTCGCAACAAATTTTCCCCCGGCAATTTCGAGGTCGATGACGCACTTACGGAACACCGCATCCGGGCAGAACTGCATCAGATACTGGCGCGCCACCAGCTCATAAATATGCTGCTCGTTTTCCGTAAGCTTTACCGCACCGGCGCGGGCCGTCGGAATAATGGCGTGGTGGGCGTCCACCTTTTTATCATCCCAGCAGCGGTTGCGCCGATCCGCATCGAAATCAGCGGGCGGGGTCAGCTGTGACTGATGCGCCTGAATCGCCTTAAGTACTGCATGACGCCCGGCAAAATGCTCTTCGGGCAGATAGCGGCTGTCCGAACGGGGATAGGTAATCAGCTTGTGGGTTTCATACAGCCGCTGACAGGTATCCAGTACCGTCTGCGCACTCAGCCCGTAACGTTTTGCCGCCTCAATCTGCAGGCTGGAGAGTGAGAATGGCAGTGGTGCCCCCTCATTTTCCCGTTTATCGCTGTAGGCCGTGACCGTCGCTGGCTGACCGGTAATCCGGGCCACCACATGATCTGCGAGGGCGCGTCTGAGCAGACGGCCCTCTTCATCCTGCCACGGCTCACAGGCTTCGCTGGGGATCCAGCTGGCCACAAACCGGGTGCCATCAGGCGTGACGATATGGGCTTTAACTTCGAAATACTCTTTCGGCAGGAAGTTTTCAATCTCTTCATCACGCCGCACCACCAGCCCGAGCAACGGAGTCTGCACCCGGCCAACCGACAGCACGCCATCATAGCCTGCATTTCGCCCCAGCAGTGTCCAGGCGCGGGTCATGTTAATGCCATAGAGCCAGTCTGCCCGGGCGCGAGCCAGCGCCGAAACACACAGCGGAATAAATTCGCGATTCTCACGCAGACGGTTGACCGCCCGATCCACCGCCTGCGGGTTGAGATCGTTGATCAGGCAGCGCTGCACTTTACTGCGCTTTTCCGCGGGCAGTTTCAGATAGTCGAGCACTTCATCGACCAGCAGCTGCCCCTCCCGATCCGGGTCACCGGCATGCACCACTTCTGTCGCCTGCGCCAGCAGTCCCTCGACCACTTTCAGCTGTTTCGCGACCGACGGACGCGGTTGCAGCTGCCATTTTTCGGGAATAATCGGCAGGTCCGCCAGCGACCAGCGTGCATAGCGGCTGTCATATGTGTCGGGCTGCGCCTGCTCCAGCAGGTGCCCCACGCACCAGGTGACAATCTGATCGTTGCCGCAGGCAATAAATCCATCACCCCGTCGATGCGGTTTCGGCAGTACATCGGCAATCGCACGTCCCAGGCTCGGTTTTTCCGCAATAAACAAACGCATTGAATCAGCTAGTCCTTAACATCAGGGAAACGGAGAGTAACCGGCTCGGCTGTCGGTGTAAATTCAGGGCTATGTTAGCCTGGCAGGCCTGCTGGCGTAAGCATGACGCGCAGTGTTAGCGATCGTTCGCACAGGAACCGTGCAAAAAGCAGGGCCGAGAACGCCCTGCTTCCAGCTGAAAAAGCGGATCAGAAATAGCGCACGAAAGGCGTGGAGTCCGGCGGGAGAACCGTGGTGCTCGATTTCAGTTGTGGCGTGCCCAGATAGAGGAAGCCGACAATGGCATCCTGCTCCCGGCAGCCAAATGCCTGCCGCACCTGCTCGTCATCGGTCCAGGGACCGCTGCGCCAGATGCCGTTGTAACCCTGCGCGACGGCGGCCATCTGCATTGCCATGACCGCACAGCTGGCTGAGGCAATCTGCTCCCAGCGCGGCACTTTATGATGCTCCTCGCAGTGGGCCACCACCGTGATGATCATCGGAGCGCGAAACGGCGACTGACTTGCTTTGTTAATCGCCTTTTCATCCAGCTGTTTTTCCCGTGCCGCCCGCTCCAGCAGCTGGCTCATCCGGTCGCGCCCCTCCTTTTCCACAATGACGAAGCGCCAGGGTTGCAGGGTGCCATGATCCGGAGCGCGCATGCCCGCCCGCAGGATATTTTCAAGGATATCACCCGCCGGGGCAGGTTCACTCAGGCGTGAGGCCGAACGACGATTTACCAGTAATTCAAGGGCGTCCATGTTTCTCTCCCGATCTCTGTATTGTTGCCTTCATCCTGGCACAGCCAGATTTTTTGTAACAGTGCGCGGTGATTTCCTGCTGACTTTTAACACGGCGCTCTTTAGGATGAGCTCGTCGGGGAAGCCGGGGCCGCGCGGCGGCCACGTCCTGCTACATATTTATGGAGAGTCTGATGCGCACATTGTGGCGAATAATCGCAGGTCTGTTCCGCTGGAGCTGGCGGGTATTAAATTTTATCAGGGAATTCATTCTGAATATTTTCCTGATTTTGTTGATTGTGGTGGGTGTAGGGATCTGGCTGCAGGTCAGCGGCTCAGGCAGCAGTTCAGCCCCCATTCAGCAGGGTGCACTGAAAGTCGATCTCAGCGGCGTGCTGGTCGATAAACCCTCAGTGAGCAACCGTCTCAGCAAAATTGGCCGTCAGTTACTGGGCGCCAGCAGCGACCGTTTGCAGGAAAACTCCCTGTTTGATGTGGTCGATGCCATTCGCCAGGCGAAAGATGACAGCAACATCAAAGGGATGGTGCTCGATTTACGTGAGTTTGCGGGCGGCGATCAGCCGTCACTGCAATATGTGGGTAAAGCGCTGCGGGAATTTCGTGACAGCGGCAAGCCGATTTATGCTCTGGGCGACAGCTACAGCCAGGCGCAGTACTACCTTGCCAGCTACGCCACCAGAATCTATCTCTCACCGCAGGGCACCGTGGATCTGCACGGTTTTGCCACCAACGGGCTTTATTACAAAACCCTGCTGGAGAAGCTGAAAGTGACCTCGCACGTTTTCCGCGTCGGCACCTACAAATCGGCGGTCGAACCTTTCCTGCGTGATGATATGTCCCCTGCCGCCCGTGACGCAGACAGCCGCTGGATTGGTCAGCTGTGGCAGAACTACCTGAACACCGTGTCGGCGAATCGTCAGATTACGCCGGAACAGCTGTTCCCGGGTGCGGCGGCGATTATTGCCGGGTTGAATGCAGTCAAAGGTGACACCGCGCAATATGCGCTGGATAACAAGCTGGTCGATGTTCTGGACTCGCGCGCGGCGGCCGATCAGGAGCTGGTGAAAACCTTTGGTCTGGATAAGCAGACTAACGATTACCGCAGCGTCAGCATCTATGACTACAGCGTGAAGTCCGCCTCAGCACAGCAGGATGGCAACATCGCCGTGGTGCTGGCCAGCGGTGCCATCATGGATGGTGAAGAGACGCCGGGCAACGTCGGTGGCGACACCACGGCGGCGCAGATCCGCGATGCGCGTCTCGATCCCAAAATCAAAGCGATTATTCTGCGGGTGAACAGCCCGGGTGGCAGCGTCACCGCCTCTGAAGCGATTCGCGAAGAGCTGGCGGCGGCGCAGGCAGCGGGCAAACCGATTGTGGTTTCGATGGGCGGTATGGCCGCATCCGGCGGCTACTGGATCTCAACGCCTGCCAGTTATATCGTGGCGAACCCCAGCACGCTCACCGGCTCGATTGGCATCTTCGGGGTCATCAATACCCTGGAAAATAGCCTGGACAGCATCGGGGTTCACACCGATGGTGTCGCAACCTCGCCGCTGGCGGATATTTCCACCACCAAGGCGCTGCCTGCTGAAGTGCAGCAGCTGATGCAGCTGACCATCGAAAATGGCTACCGCAACTTCGTTGGCCTGGTGGCGAAGTCCCGCCATAAAACGCCGGAACAGATCGATGCGATTGCTCAGGGCCACGTCTGGACCGGCAGCGATGCGAAAGCCAATGGTCTGGTGGATGCGCTGGGTGACTTTGACGATGCGGTGAAGAAAGCGGGTGAGCTGGCCAAAGTCAGCAAGCCGCAGCTGAGCTGGTATCAGGATGAGCCCGGCTTCCTGGATCTGATCCTGGGTCAGATGAATGCCTCAGTGCAGGCCGTGCTGCCTGCCACGCTTAAGGCCTGGCTGCCCGCCCCCATGCTGGATGTGATGAGTGCGATGAAAGCCCAGCCGGGTCTGCTGGACCATCTCAACGATCCGCAGAACCGTTACGCATTCTGCCTCAACTGCGGCGAAGTGCGATAAACCTCGCAGCCCGGCCGCTGGTCGGGCTGCTTTTCCCCGCTATTCCCCTTATACTGCGCGTTTTACGGCAAGTCTGAGTGTTTTCATGCAAAAGAAAAATATCTATGTAGCCTACACGGGCGGGACAATCGGTATGCAGCGTTCGGCGCAGGGCTATATTCCGGTTTCCGGCCACCTGCAACAACAGCTGGCAGACATGCCGGAGTTCCACCGCCCTGAAATGCCTGATTTCACGATTCACGAATATCAGCCGCTGATCGACTCCTCTGACATGACGCCGGAGGACTGGCAGTCTATCGCTGAAGATATCCGCCAGAACTACGATCGCTATGACGGCTTTGTGATCCTGCATGGCACAGACACCATGGCCTTCACCGCCTCCGCGCTCTCATTTATGCTGGAGAATCTGGCCAAGCCGGTTATCGTCACCGGCTCGCAGATTCCGTTAGCGGAATTACGCTCGGACGGTCAGCAGAATCTGCTGAACTCCCTTTATGTGGCGGCCAACTATCCGATTAGCGAAGTGTCGCTGTTTTTCAACAACACGCTCTATCGCGGTAACCGGACCACCAAGGCGCATGCCGATGGCTTTAACGCCTTTGCCTCGCCAAACCTTCCGGCGCTGCTGGAAGCGGGCATTCATATCCGCCGCCTTAATACGCCGCCTGCCCCTGCCGGTCAGGGTGAGCTGAAAGTTCACACCATTACCCCGCAGCCGATTGGCGTGGTAACTATCTATCCGGGTATCTCTGCGGATGTGGTGCGTAACTTCCTGCGTCAGCCGGTGAAAGCGCTGATCCTCCGCTCCTATGGCGTAGGTAATGCGCCACAGAACAAGGAGTTTCTGGCTGAACTGCAACAGGCCAGCGAACGTGGCATCGTCGTGGTGAACCTCACCCAGTGTATTTCAGGCAAGGTCAATATGGGCGGCTACGCCACCGGCAATGCGCTGGAACATGCGGGCGTGATCAGCGGATCGGATCTGACCGTGGAAGCGGCACTGACCAAACTACACTTTTTACTCAGCCAGGATCTCTCTGCCGATCAAATCCGCGCCCGGATGCAGCAGAATCTGCGCGGCGAACTGACCGAAGACTGACTACGGAGCGAATCAGAATGAAGCGGGCACTCATCATTATTGATATACAGAACGATTTTTGCCCCGGCGGCCCGATGGCAGTCCATGAGGGAGACCAGACGGTCGACGTGGCAAATCGCTATGCGCGAGCCTTTCGCGAGAACGGGGAATGCGTGCTGGCCCTGCAGGACTGGCATCCGGCCGACCATGGGAGTTTCGCCTCGGTCTCCGGTGAGCCGGTCTATACCCTGGGTGAGCTGAACGGTCTGGCACAGATCTGGTGGCCGGATCACGGCATACAGGGCTCGGCCGGCGCAGACTTTCACCCCGGCCTGGATCGTTCGCTGTTCGATGCAACCTTCCACAAGGGTCAGGACCAGGATGTCGACAGTTACAGCGCCTTTTTTGACAATGGTCATCGCCGTAAAACCGAGCTGGACAGCTGGCTGCGCGAGCGTGGCATCACTCATCTGGTGATGCTGGGGCTGGCGACCGACTACTGCGTTAAATACAGCGTGCTGGATGCACTGGAGCTGGGTTATCACGTTGAGGTCGTCAAAGAGGGCTGCCGCGGCGTGAATCTGAATCCTGAAGACAGCGACATCGCCTTTGCGCAGATGACCGCGCAGGGCGCGGTTCTGATTTAAAACAGAGCTGGCAGGACGCCAGCTTTTTTTTAGTGCAGATGAATACGGGTCACGTCCGATTCAATGCCGAACTCTTCCTTCAGCTCTTTTTTTGACTTCATCACCATCTCACCCCCTTTGCCGATGGTCATGTGCTGCGGCGCATCGTTGTGTCTCGCCTGCCACATCATGACCAGCTGCAGGCAGTTGTCACGCTGCTCCTGGGTCAGGGCCACGCCGTCCGGCCATTTACCGATCTCCACCGCCGTTGCCAGACGCTGATAGACTTCCGGCGTCATTGACGCCAGCATGGCTTCCAGTTGTTCCTTCATCGCCTTTACCCTCTGGTCTGTTCGCCCTGCTCATCGGTGAAATTCAGCGAGGCGGAGTTTACACAGTAGCGTTCGCCGGTAGGCTGCGGACCATCCGGGAAAACATGCCCGAGGTGCGCGTCACAGCTGCCGCAGCGGATCTCCACGCGCTGCATACCGTGAGAGTTGTCTTCGATATAGCGAATCGCCTCATCACTGACCGGCTGATAGAAACTGGGCCAGCCACAGCCTGAGTCATATTTGGTTTCTGACAGAAAAAGGGGCGCTTCACACACCAGACAGTGATAGACGCCCTCCTGCTTGTTGTGCAACAGGGCGCCGCTGTAAGGCGGTTCCGTTCCGCGATGCTGAGTAACGTAGCGCTGCATTTCAGTCAGCTGCGCAATTTTTGCTTCGGGTGCGGTCTCTTTAGCCATTTTAGGATTCCGGGCAGTGCCATTCTGAAAATTTCGTCTATTATTCTAACAAATGATCAACATAACCCGGGTCTTTTTTTGTGCTCACCCTTTCAGTCTGCCCATCGCAAAGCGGATTTGTGACTTCGATCACCTTTTATCCGGAGCATCCCTATATATTCGGCGATTGACTCAATGAAGCGCGATATCATTGGCGGCGCGCAAGCGGTTGCGCACCGAATAATTCCTCTCAGGCGAATTGATTTGTCGCAACAATTGACACGATTCCGCTTGACGCCTGGTAAGGTTTTTGTAATTTTACAGGCAACCTTTTATTCACTAACAAATAGCTGGTGGAATATATGACTATCAAAGTAGGTATCAACGGTTTCGGCCGTATCGGTCGCATCGTTTTCCGTGCTGCACAGAAGCGTTCTGACATCGAAATCGTTGCTATCAACGACCTGCTGGACGCGGATTACATGGCGTACATGCTGAAGTATGACTCTACTCACGGTCGTTTCGACGGCACCGTAGAGGTTCAGGATGGCGCACTGATCGTAAACGGTAAAAAAATCCGTGTTACTGCTGAGCGTGACCCGGCTAACCTGAAGTGGGATGAAGCAGGCGTTGACGTTGTTGCAGAAGCAACCGGTATCTTCCTGACCGACGAAACCGCACGCAAACACATCACCGCAGGTGCTAAGAAAGTCGTTCTGACCGGTCCATCTAAAGATGACACCCCAATGTTTGTTCGTGGTGCAAACTTCGACAAATATGAAGGCCAGGATATCGTTTCTAACGCATCCTGCACCACTAACTGCCTGGCTCCGCTGGCAAAAGTCATCAACGACAAGTTTGGTATCGTTGAAGGCCTGATGACCACCGTTCACGCGACCACTGCTACGCAGAAAACCGTTGATGGCCCGTCTCACAAAGACTGGCGCGGCGGCCGCGGCGCATCGCAGAACATCATTCCTTCATCAACTGGCGCAGCGAAAGCCGTTGGTAAAGTTCTGCCAGAGCTGAACGGCAAACTGACCGGTATGGCGTTCCGCGTACCAACCCCTAACGTTTCCGTTGTTGACCTGACCGTGCGTCTGGAAAAAGCGGCATCTTACAAAGAAATCTGTGCTGCGATTAAAGCTGCTGCAGAAGGCGAGATGAAAGACGTTCTGGGCTACGTTGAAGATGACGTGGTTTCTACCGACTTCAACGGCGAAGTCCTGACTTCCGTGTTTGACGCTAAAGCGGGTATCGCGCTGAACGACAACTTTGTGAAACTGGTTTCCTGGTATGACAACGAAACTGGCTACTCAAACAAAGTTCTCGACCTGATTGCACTGGTTTCTGCTAAATAAGGCAGCCAGACCTCAGTGAGAATAAGGGCGACTTCGGTCGCCCTTTTTTTGATCCGCACAGGAAGGAATCGAACATGCAAGACAAATTGTTTTCTCTGCCGGTGGTCACGCAGATCTCCCCTTACCTCTCGCAGCGCCAGGTGGGTCAATTGCCGACCATTGTCGTCAGCCATCCTAAAGTCCGGGCGGCGATTACGCTGCAGGGCGCACACCTGATCGCCTGGCAACCCAGCGGTGAAAAGCCGGTGCTCTGGCTGAGTGATAAGAGCCTCTTCTCACCGGGTAAAGCCATTCGCGGCGGCGTGCCAATCTGCTGGCCCTGGTTTGGCCCCGCTGGTGAACCGGCACACGGTTTTGCCCGGGTTCAGCCGTGGAAGCTGACCGCGCATGACGAAAATGACGAGGGGGTGATGCTGACGCTGGTGCTGGAGAGCAATCCCCAGACGCTGAAACTCTGGCCACATGAGTTTACCCTGATTGCCCGCTTCCGCCTAGGTGAGCATTGCGAGATTGAGCTGGAAGCCTATGGTGACTATGAGGCCACGGCGGCGCTGCACAGCTACTTCAGCGTGAGCGATATCAGTGGTGTAGAGGTCTCCGGTCTCGGCAACAGCTATATCGATAAAGTGAACAACGGCGAGACCGGCAGCAGCGACGGCAGACAGCGTTATCCTGGCCGCATCGACCGCATCTTCACCGCGCCGGAAAATTGCTCGGTGATTCATGACACAGCGGGTCAGCGTCAGGTCGAGGTTTATCATCACCATCAAAGTGACGTTGTCACCTGGAACCCCGGCGTAGAACTCTCCTGTAGCATGGCCGATATGGCGAATGAGGGTTATAAAACGATGGTCTGCGTGGAAACCGCGCGCATCAGTAAACCGCTGCGCAGTGCGGGCGAGAAACCGGCACGGCTGGCCACGACGTTCCGTCTGAAAAAGAAAGCCGCCGCCAGCGACAAGGCTATCGGCTAAACGATATCCAGCGGTAATTTATGCTGCGGTGCAGGCCAGGCGCGATCGATAAGCTGAAGCTCTTCGTCGGTCAGCACCACCTCCAGCGCCGCAGCATTCTCCTGCACGTGGGCCACAGAGCTGGCTTTAGGGATAGCGATCACGCCAGGCTGACGAATCACCCACGCCAGCAGAAGCTGCGCCACGCTGATGCCTTTCTGCTGTGCAATCTGAGTCAGCAGAGGATCGGTAAAGAGCGTATCCCGCAGCCGACCCGCCTGCGCCAGGGGACAGTAGGCCATCACCGGCACGCCCCGCTGCTGACAGGCTGGCAACAGATCAAACTCAATACCGCGTGACGCCAGATGGTAGAGAACCTGATTGGTCGCACAGTGCTCCCCATTGGGTTCGTCCCACAGTTCGGCCATGTCATCTGTATCGAAGTTTGACACCCCCCAGAAACGAATCTTGCCCTGCTGCTGCAGCGTTTCCATCGCGCGCAGTGTCTCTTCCAGTGGAATATTTCCGCGCCAGTGCAGCAGGTAGAGGTCGAGGTAATCCGTCTGTAACCGGCGCAGACTGCGCTCGCAGGCTTCAATCGCATCCGAATGACCTGCATTCCAGGGATAGACTTTGGAGACCAGCAGGGCCTGATCGCGGCGACCGCGCAGCGCCTCACCGACGACCTCTTCTGCGCCGCCATCCGCATACATTTCGGCCGTATCGATCAGCCGTAACCCGCAGTCGAGTCCGGCCTGCAGGGCAGCGACTTCACGGGCACGCTGCGACGGATTTTCACCCATAAACCAGCTGCCCTGACCGATAACCGGCAGCGACGCATGGCCGGCAAACGTGATTCTGTTGCGCATTCTCTTCCCTTACCCCATTACGGGGCCCTGTAAAAGAACAGAGGGCGGTAAACGCCCTCTTTTAGTGCATACTCAGAAGCTGTAGCTGACGCCGGTCCAGACCGTCGCCTGCCCGCTTTTATCAATCATCGGGCTGTCTTTGATTTCGCTGTCAAAGCGGGTGTAACGCCCTACTACTCCGACGTTCCACTGCGTGTCAATCTGATAGCTGGCGCTCAGCTCAACATAAGGTGACCAGCTGTCATCCGGATTATAACGACTGATGCCGGTCCGGGCGCTCTCATGACCGGAGACACCGTAGTAATAACGGTTCTGATTGGCACTGTTCCACATGGCACCGATGCCTGGCGTCAGGCTGAAGTCGCCCATCTGGAAGCGATAGAGATAGGTCAGGTCCCAGATGACGCCGTTGCTGTTGTTCAGCACATCACCCAGCAACGCGGTGCGGACAATCCCCCAGTCTGCCGTGTGACGGTAAGTGGCACCGCCCATCAGCGTCATGCGGCGCTTATCCAGTCCTTTCATGTCGCCCAGATCGTTGTCGCTGGGTTTGTACTCCTGCGGTGACCCCAGCAGGGTCAGCGACAGCTGATTCTGTGGATCTTTCCACAGGTAGTAACCGCCCTGCAGGCTGCGGAACCAGAAGTTTTCACCTTCGTAGTTGATCACCGGAACCGGAAGATACCGGTCCTGTCCGCCGCGATACGGTGACTCTGCGTAGATGACCGATGCGCCCAGAGAAAGCGGATCGGCACTCGCCTGCCCGGTAAGTAAATAACAGGGCAGAAGGGCAACAAGCGTCTTAAATTTGAATTGGTTCACAATTTATTCATTCCATAAATATAACAATCAAACCCTAAGTCTAACGGTTTTTTACCGCTGGATTAACTTATATCAAAATCCTTTAAGTCAGTTACCGATGCAGGTGGCATTAAAGGTTAAAAGTACGTTAAGTTAATGCTTCAGTCAGTTGAACCCATCTCACAACAAATCAAAATTGCCGTTGATCTTCCCCTCATTCACGCAAACCCACGGAGGAAATTTCTTAGAAGCCATCTACAGTTAGAAGTAACAGCAAAGAGTTTGGACGAGCAGAGTAACCACAAACGTTGTGTATCCCGATAAAAAAGATCAGGTTGGCATAAGGGTTGCTGTACTCAACAGAGAATATCTTCCGGGAGCTGCTACAAGCCTCTAATTACGCTCCTTACCTGTGCTAAAAACGAAAGGACGGGCATCGCTATGAATATATTCGATCACTATCGTCAGCGTTATGAAGCTGCCAAGGACGAAGAGTTCACACTGCAGGAATTTCTTGCCATCTGTAAGCAGGATCGCAGTGCATACGCCAACGCTGCAGAACGACTGTTAATGGCTATCGGAGAGCCGGTAATGGTCGACACTGCTCAGGAGCCACGCCTTTCCAGAATATTCTCCAATCGTGTGATGGGACGCTATCCGGCGTTTGAGGAGTTCTACGGTATGGAGGAGGCAATTGAACAGATTGTCTCCTACCTGAAACATGCCGCCCAGGGACTGGAAGAGAAGAAGCAGATTCTCTATCTGCTCGGCCCGGTCGGTGGCGGTAAATCGTCACTGGCGGAACGACTCAAGTCGCTGATGCAGCGGGTGCCCATCTATGTGCTGAGCGCCGACGGCGAGCGCAGTCCGGTGAACGATCACCCCCTCTGCCTGTTTAACCCGCAGGAAGATGCGCACATTCTTGAGAAAGAGTATGGCGTTCCGCGTCGTTACCTGGGCACCATTATGTCGCCGTGGGCCGCTAAACGGCTGCACGATTTCGGTGGCGATATCTCCCGCTTTAAGGTGGTAAAAGTCTGGCCATCCATCTTGGAACAGCTGGCCATCGCGAAAACCGAACCGGGTGATGAGAACAACCAGGATATTTCCGCGCTAGTGGGTAAAGTGGACATCCGTAAACTGGAGAACCACGCGCAGAACGATCCGGATGCTTATGGTTACTCCGGTGCCCTCTGCCGCGCCAACCAGGGGATTATGGAGTTCGTGGAGATGTTTAAAGCGCCGATCAAGGTGCTGCATCCGTTACTGACCGCCACCCAGGAGGGGAACTACAACGGCACCGAGGGAATTTCGGCGCTGCCCTTCAACGGCATCATCCTGGCGCACTCCAACGAATCCGAATGGGTCACCTTCCGCAACAACAAAAACAACGAGGCGTTCCTTGACCGTGTCTACATCGTTAAGGTGCCTTACTGCCTGCGCGTCTCTGAAGAGATCAAGATTTATGACAAGCTGCTGAACCACAGTGAGCTGGCCACCTCGCCCTGTGCGCCCGGAACGCTGGAAACGCTGGCCCGCTTCTCCATCCTGTCGCGTCTGAAAGATCCGGAGAACTCCAGCATCTACTCCAAAATGCGGGTCTACGATGGTGAAAGCCTGAAAGATACCGACCCGAAAGCGAAGTCGTGGCAGGAGTATCACGACTACGCCGGTGTGGATGAGGGAATGAACGGCCTGTCGACCCGCTTTGCCTTTAAGATTCTGTCGCGGGTGTTTAACTTTGACCACACAGAAGTGGCGGCTAACCCGGTCCATCTCTTCTATGTGCTGGAGCAGCAGATTGAACGTGAGCAGTTCCCGCAGGAGCAGGCTGAGAAGTACCTTGAGCACCTTAAAGGCTATCTGATTCCTAAGTATGCTGAGTTCATCGGCAAGGAGATTCAGACCGCCTATCTGGAATCCTACTCTGAATATGGTCAAAACATCTTTGACCGTTACGTTACTTACGCCGACTTCTGGATTCAGGATCAGGAGTACCGCGATCCCGATACCGGACAGCTGTTCGATCGTGAATCGCTCAACGCGGAGCTTGAGAAGATTGAGAAGCCCGCCGGGATCAGTAACCCGAAAGATTTCCGTAACGAGATCGTGAACTTCGTGCTGCGTGCCAGGGCACACAATAACGGTCGTAATCCGAACTGGACCAGTTACGAGAAATTACGCACCGTCATCGAGAAAAAGATGTTCTCGAACACGGAAGAGTTACTGCCGGTCATCTCGTTCAACACCAAGACCTCTACCGATGAGCAGAAAAAGCATGATGATTTTGTCGATCGCATGATGGAAAAAGGCTATACCCGCAAACAGGTTCGCCTGCTCTGTGAGTGGTATCTGCGAGTGCGCAAGTCGTCCTGATAAGAGTCTGTAAGCATGCCGGGTTGTCAGACCGGCACCACAGGTCGGGTTCGCCCGGCCTGCTTACAATGCAGTTTGGGGGAATACCATGGCCTATTTCATCGATCGCCGGCTGAACGGCAAAAACAAGAGCGCGGTCAACCGCCAGCGCTTCTTGCGCCGTTACAAGTCACAAATCAAGCAGTCGATCTCCGAGGCCATCAATAAACGCTCGGTGACCGACGTCAGCAGCGGTGAGTCTGTCTCAATCCCGATTGACGACATCAATGAGCCGATCTTCCATCAGGGACGGGGCGGAAATCGCCATCGGGTCCATCCGGGTAACGACCATTTTGTGCAGAATGACCGCATCGAACGGCCTCAGGGTGGTGGAGGCGGTGGCGGCAGTGGTCAGGGCAATGCCAGTCAGGATGGTGAAGGTCAGGATGAGTTTGTCTTTCAGATCTCGAAAGATGAGTATCTCGACCTGCTGTTTGAAGACCTCGCCCTGCCTAACCTGCGCCGCAACCAGCATCGTCAGCTGAACGAGTATAAGACCCACCGGGCGGGTTTTACCTCTAACGGCGTCCCCGCCAATATCAGCGTGGTGCGCTCGCTGCAGAACTCGCTGGCGCGGCGTACGGCGATGACGGCGGGCAAGCGCCGGATGCTGCACGAACTGGAAGAGACACTTCTGCAGGTGGAGAACACCGAACCGGCACAGCTGCTGGAGGAGGAGCGGCTGCGCAAAGAGATTGCCGAATTGCGGGCCCGCATTGAGCGGGTGCCCTTTATCGATACCTTCGACCTGCGCTACAAAAACTTTGAGAAGCGCCCGGAGCCCTCTAGTCAGGCGGTGATGTTCTGTCTGATGGATGTCTCCGGCTCCATGGATCAGGCGACCAAGGATATGGCGAAACGCTTCTATATCCTGCTCTACCTGTTCCTGAGCCGCACCTACAAGAACGTCGATGTGGTCTACATCCGTCACCACACCCAGGCGAAAGAGGTGGATGAGCAGGAGTTCTTCTACTCGCAGGAGACGGGCGGAACCATCGTCTCCAGTGCGCTGAAACTGATGGATGAGGTGGTGAAGGATCGCTATGACCCGGCGCAGTGGAACATCTATGCGGCGCAGGCGTCCGATGGCGATAACTGGGCCGACGATTCGCCCCTCTGTCATGAGATTCTGGCGAAGCACATTCTGCCGGTGGTGCGCTATTACAGTTATATCGAAATCACCCGCCGTGCCCATCAGACGCTGTGGCGCGAATATGAGCATCTGCAGGCGATGTTCGACAACTTTGCGATTGAGCACATCCGTGAACCGGAAGATATCTACCCGGTGTTTCGTTCACTGTTTCACAAACAGGCCACGGAAGCCTGATTCGCAGACATTGCAGAGTGACGCTCTTTTTTACACGAAGCCGGTTAACCACCGGCTTTTTTTATCAGCTGAATAACCTGTTAAAACAACCTGTTTTCCTCCCCTTGCCTGCCAACCCCCTCATTCTTCACATTAATCTGATTCCGTATACGTTTAAGCAATTCGTATAATGTGCATTTTCACAATGACAACTCCTTGATAAACCATTATCTTTCAGAGATAGCATGGATATTTATCACCGCTTGGGCATCGCACCGTCATATCTCAGGAGACCGGGTTTGAACCACACTATCGTCTACAGTCTGTTTATCATCGGTTCCGTGCTGGTCGCATCGAGCATTCTGCTCAGCTCTTTCTCATCCAGGCTGGGCATTCCTATTCTGGTCATCTTCCTTGCGCTGGGTATGCTGACCGGGGTCGATGGTATCGGAGGCATCGCTTTTGATAACTATCCGGCGGCCTATCTGATTTCCAACCTGGCGCTGGCAATCATCCTGCTGGATGGTGGCATGCGCACCAAAGCCAGCTCGTTTAAGGTCGCGCTGGGGCCCGCGCTGTCGCTGGCCACCATCGGCGTCATGATAACCGCCGGCTTAACCGGTGTGGTTGCCGCCTGGTTGTTTAAGCTGGATATGATGCAGGGATTCCTGATTGGCGCGATTATCGGCTCCACGGATGCCGCCGCGGTCTTCTCCCTGCTGGGTGATAAGGGCCTGAACGAGCGCGTCAGCTCGACACTGGAAATCGAGTCCGGCAGCAACGACCCGATGGCGGTGTTTCTGACCATCACCCTGATTGAGATGATCGAACAGGGCCGCAGCGGGCTTGACTGGATGTTTCTGGTGCACCTGGTGCAGCAGTTCGGCCTGGGGATCGTGCTGGGCCTGGGCGGCGGCTGGGCGCTGCAGCAGCTGATTAACCGCATCAGCCTGGCGGGTGGCCTCTATCCGCTACTGGCGCTGAGTGGCGGCATTCTGGTGTTCGCGCTGACCACCGTACTGGAGGGCAGCGGCATCCTGGCGGTCTATCTGTGCGGCTTTTTACTCGGCAACAGTCCGATTCGCAACCGCCACGGTATTCTGCAGACCTTTGATGGTATGGCGTGGCTGAGCCAGATAGGCATGTTCATTGTGCTGGGGCTGCTGGTCACCCCTTCCGACTTGTGGCACATCGCCGTGCCGGCGATGATCCTCTCACTGTGGCTGATTCTGGTGGCGCGCCCCCTGTCGGTATTTGTTGGCCTGCTGCCGTTCCGCAGTTTTACCACCCGTGAACGCTTCTTTATCAGCTGGGTCGGGTTACGCGGAGCGGTGCCGATTATCCTGGCGGTGTTCCCGATGATGGCCGGATTAGAAAACGCCTCACTCTATTTCAATATCGCCTTCTTTGTGGTGCTGGTCTCGCTGATGTTGCAGGGAACCTCGCTGGGCTTTGCGGCAAAAAAAGCGAAGGTGGTGGTGCCGCCGACGGCCTCCCCCATCAGCCGTATCGGTCTGGATATCCATCCGGAGAATCCGTGGGAGCAGTTTGTTTATCAGCTCAGCGCCGACAAGTGGTGTATCGGGGCTGCGCTGCGCGATCTGAAGATGCCGCGTGAGACCCGCATCGCCGCTCTGTTTCGTGACAATGTGCTGATGCATCCCAACGGCGGGACACGCCTCAGAGAGAACGATGTGATCTGCGTGATTGGCCGTGAGCGCGATCTGCCAGCCCTGGGCAAAATGTTCAGTCAGTCGCCGCCGGTTTCGCTCGACCAGCGGTTCTTTGGTGACTTTATTCTGGATGCAGAAGCACGCCTGCGCGACGTCGCGCAGATCTACGGGCTGGAACTGGATGAGAACACCAACGATCAGCAGTCGCTGGGACAGCTGATGCTGGGCATGCTGGGTGGCGCGCCCGTGGTCGGGGATCAGGTTGAATGGAATGAGCTGACCTGGACCGTGGCGGAAAAAGAGGATAATCGTATCGTGAAAATTGGTGTCCGGCCGGCAGAAGAGAAGGAATAATCCTAATCATTCAGCCACGTTATTTTCTGTTGATACGCTAAGCTTACAGCTCTGTGCCAGAAAAAACGGGAGAAATGAATGGGACACGTGGTTAAAATTGGTCGTTATGAGATTGTTGATGCCGATCTTGACGGTGAGCACCCTGACACCGTCAGCATTCCCTGTCACACCAATCCCGGCTTAATTACCCAACTCGACGGCTGGGATCGCGATACCAGCGTACCGGCGTGGATTGATGGAAAACCGGTGGATCTGCAGATTGGTCATTATGTTAAAGAGCAGGACCGCTGGATTTTAAAAAGACCCGCCTGATGCCTTATCACTACCGCCAGTCGCGAGATTTGGCGGTAATTCCTAAAAAGCGTCTTAAACAGTTTAGTTATAACTGCACCCCTGCTTATTTTATCCTTATATTACATGGCGTTATCCGTTTAAAACTTTAATCACTTTTGTTGTTTTCAGATTTTTTCCGTATTAACGCCGTCAAATATCTCCTGCATACTCATTCTCAATGCTGCAACATTTCGTGAGTACCATCACGCTTTAATCTTCATCTTTTTTGCAGCTGTACTGGCTTTACTGACTGCAACAGACTGAAAATTATTTTTTAATTTTTCGGTGGCTCACTCCTGAGCGCGTCCCTGATTCTGGTCAGGCCATCTTTTACTTAAGAAAGAGAGCAGGTTTTATGGCAAGTACATTGATAATGAATAGCCCGAGCCGCTCATGGAGCGGCACGCGTAAAAATATCATCGTGAAATTCGCCCTGAGCTTTTCCGATCTGATTGCACTCAACCTCGCATTATTTTTATCCGCCGCAACCATTCAGGGTATTTGGGGCGAGCTGGATACGTTTATTCCCCCGCATCAGATTGAATACCGTTTTGTGGCGCAGTTTATTATGTCCGTGATGTGCACCGGCTGGTTCTGGGTTCGTCTGCGTCACTACACCTATCGCAAACCCTTCTGGTTCGAGCTGAAGGAGATTGTAAAAACGCTGTTTGTTTTCTCACTGCTCGACCTCGCGCTGATCGCGTTTTCGAAATGGGACTTCTCCCGCATGGTGTGGGTTTTCAGCTGGACATATGCCCTGCTGCTGCTGCCGCTGATGCGAACGCTGGTCAAACGCGCCATTAACCGGGCGGGCCAGTGGCAGAAAGAGACCATCATCATCGGCTCTGGCCGCAACGCTACCGAAGCCTATGCCGCCCTGCAGAGTGAGGAGATCCTGGGCTACAACGTACAGGCCTTTATCTCTGTCGACGATGAGCCCTCTCAGCAGAGCGTCAATGGCGTGCCAGTGATCACCTGGAAAGACATTAACTGGCAGACCATTGACCGCGACAACGTGCAGTTTATTGTGGCCATGGAGTATGAGCAGCAGCCGATGCGTGACCGCTGGCTGAAATTCCTGTCGAAGATGAACTGCCGTTCGGTTTCCGTGATCCCGACGCTGCGCGGCGTGCCGCTCTACGGCACTGACATGTCCTTTATCTTCAGTCATGAAGTGATGATCCTGCGTGTCAGCAACAACCTGGCGAAGCACTCTTCGCGCTTCCTGAAGCGGACCTTTGATATTGTCGTCGCCTCCATGCTGCTGCTGTTCCTCGGCCCGATCTTCGCCCTGCTCTGCTTTATGGTGAAGCGCGATGGCGGCAATGCGATTTATGGGCATGAGCGTGTGGGTCAGGATGGCAAAAAATTCAAATGTCTGAAATTCCGTTCCATGGTGACCAACTCTAAAGAGGTGCTGGAGAAGCTGCTGGCGACCAGTGAAGAAGCCCGAATGGAGTGGGACAAAGATTTCAAACTGAAGAATGACCCGCGCATTACCCGTATCGGTGGCTTCCTGCGTAAAACCAGCCTCGACGAGTTACCGCAGCTGTGGAACGTGATCCGCGGTGAGATGAGCCTGGTCGGCCCGCGCCCGGTGATTGAGGCGGAGCTGGAGCGTTACGCCGGCGATGTGGATTACTACCTGATGGCCAAGCCCGGCATGACCGGCCTGTGGCAGGTCAGCGGACGCAACGATATCGACTACGATACCCGCGTCTACTTTGACTCCTGGTATGTGAAAAACTGGGCACTCTGGACCGATATTGCCATTCTGTTTAAAACCGCAGGCGTCGTGTTACGTCGCGACGGCGCTTACTGAGTTAAAGCCGCGATGCCTGTAAAAAGCAGGCATCGCACTTTCCGCACAGCTTACGCTTTCTTTTTCCCCTCTGAATCATTACCCTCTTCGGCTCGTTTTTTAACAGAACGTTTACCCTCTGGTTGTTATGCAAAAATTTACTTTATTGTTATTAAGCCTGGTGCTGCTGGCACCCTTAGGCATTGACCTCTATTTGCCCACGCTGCCGCAGATTGCTGAAGGGCTGAATACCCCGGTCATTCTGGTGCAGACCACCATTCCTCTCTTTCTGCTGGTGATGGGGCTGGGACAGCTGGTGACCGGGCCGCTGGTGGACAATTATGGCCGCAAGCCCATCGCCCTGCTGGGGCTGGCGCTCTACATCGCCGGCAGTGTGATTGCCGCCACCGCCACCTCCTTCCCGCTGTTCGTGATTGCCCGTCTGGTGCAGGGCTGCGGCGTCTGCTGCAGCGCGGTGGTCGCCTTCAGCGGCGTGCGTGACCGCCTCAGTGGCGATGCCGCCGCCCGCGCTTACGGCTTTCTGAATGGCGCACTGAACATTGTCCCGGCGCTGGCCCCGCTGCTGGGCGGCCTGCTGGCCAGCGCCTTCGGCTGGCGCGCGCCCTTCTGGTTCCTCTGCGCCTATGGTGTGGTGATTACGCTGCTGGTGCTGATCGGCCTGCCCGAGACGCGTCCGGCAGATACCCTGCGGGTAAAAGGCTTACCGGTGAAGCAGTACGCCGCTATCCTGCGTCAGCCACGCTTTCTGGCGTTTGCGTTCGCCAATGCCGGTGCACTGGGCATGGTGCTGACCTACGTATCGCTGGCACCTCAGGTGCTGATGACGGAAGGCGGGCTGACGCCGATCCAGTTCTCCTTTGCTTTTGGCGCAAATGGTTTCTGGATCATGTTTGTCAGCATGTTCGTCAATAAAGCGATTCGCAAGGCGGGCCGGCCTTTCTGCCTGGCGATGGGATTCTTCACCATGCTGCTGGGCGCGGTGCTGCTGGTTGCCGGGATGCAGATCTTCCCGGCGGCGATGCAGACGCACTGGGCGCTCTACATGTTCCCGGTGGCGGTTTCTGTTGCCGGTCTGGCCTTCACCGTTGGCCCGGCCACCAGCTATGCGCTGGAGCCTTACCAGCAGCAGGCGGGTGTGGCGTCGGCGTTACAGGGATTTATTCAGATGGCGGGCGGTGCCGCAGGCAGCCTGATTGTTGTCACACTGCCGGTGGCGGAGAAGCTGTCACTGAGTCTGATGATGCTGCTGGGTGCAGCGCTGGCCTTTATCGCCTGGCGCTGCAGCAGAAAAATGCGCGGCAGTCTGACCGCGCTTAGCTGAGAGTGACCGGAACGCGGGGTGCCAGCGCGCACATCAGCTCGTACCCTACCGTTCCGGCTGCTTTCGCCACCTGATCGATTTTCACCTGCTCGCCCCACAGCTCAACCGCTGAGCCGATTCCCGCCTGGGGACAGGGGGTCAGATCCACCGTGATCATATCCATCGACACCGCGCCGACAACCTGGGTCATCACGCCGTCGACGCAGACAGGGGTGCCGGTCGGGGCATGCCGTGGATAGCCGTCGGCATAACCACAGGCGACCACGCCAATCCGCTGCGCGGCGCTGGCATGATAGCGGTAGCCGTAGCCGACCCCGTCGCCCGCCTGCAGCTGCTGCACGGCGATGATCTCACTACTTAACGTCATCACCGGTTTCAGGCCGCTGCCCGCGATATCCTGCCAGTCGCCGCTGGGTGACGCACCATAGAGCACAATACCCGGGCGAACCCAGTCGAAATGCGCTTCGGGATGCCACAGCGTACAGGCGGAGTTGGAGAGCGACCGCGGACAGTTGAGTCCTTCTGCCGCCTGCTCAATGCGCTGCATGGGCGCAATCAGTCCCTCGGGGTTTTCGGCGTCGGCAAAATGCGCCATCAGCGTCATCTCGCCCGTGTTGCTCAGCGCACGCAGGCTCTGCCAGGCCCCGCTGACCTGCTCCGGGCGAAAACCGAGCCGGTTCATCCCGCTGTTGACCTTAAGATAGATATCCACCGGCGCTGAGAGTCTGGCGTTCGCCAGCGCTTTGATCTGCCAGTTACTGTGAACGCTGGTGGTCAGGCGATAGCGGTCGATCAGTTGCAAATCTTCCGGCCTGAAAAAGCCTTCCAGCAGCAGAATCGGTTTGTTCCAGCCGCGCTCGCGCAGCAGGATCGCCTCTTCCATATTGAGCAGCGCGAAGCCATCGGTGTCAGACAGCGGCTCGCGTACCCGATCAATACCGTGGCCGTAAGCATTGGCTTTAACCACTGACCAGACGCGGGATGCGGGGGCGGCCTGGCGCACGATAGCCAGGTTATGACGTAACGCCTCCGGGTTGATGGTCGCGACAATCGGACGTGACATCCTCTCTCTCCCTGAATACTTAACGAGTTGCGCTGGCGTTACGCAGCGGCGATGAGGTCGCCGCGAAACCAGGTAAGTAGCGGAATACCGCTAAGTCATCCGCCGCAATCGCCGGCGTTTTACCGGAGATCAGATCGGCCAGTAACTGTCCTGAACCACACGCCATCGTCCAGCCCAGCGTTCCGTGACCGGTGTTGAGCCAGAGATTAGAGATGGGGGTGGAGCCGACAATCGGCGTACCGTCTGGCGTCATCGGACGTAAACCGGTCCAGAAACTTGCCTGTGCAAGATGACCGCCTTCAGGATAGAGATCACTGACCACCATCTCCAGCGTTTCCCGCCGCGCTTCGGTCAGTTTGGTGTTAAAACCAACAATCTCTGCCATCCCGCCAACGCGGATACGATCGTCAAACCGGGTCACTGCCACTTTGTAGGTTTCATCGAGGATGGTGGAAACCGGTGCGGCATCGGGATTCTTGATCGGAATAGTGAGTGAATAACCCTTGAGCGGGTAAACCGGGATGCTCAGAACGTTCTTCAGCAGCGCCGTGGAGTATGAGCCAAAGGCGACCACATAGCTGTCTGCTTTGATGATCTCATCACCGCACTTCACGCCATAAATGCGATTTCCGTCGCGCAGCAGATGATCGACCGGGGTGTTGAAGCGGAATACCACGCCCGCCTCTTCAGCCATTTTGGCCAGCCGCTGGGTAAAGAGCTGACAGTCGCCGGTTTCATCGTTGGGGAGACGTAATCCGCCGGTGAGTTTATGCCGGGTTGCCGCCAGTGCAGGTTCCACGCGTGACAGCTCATCGGCCTGCAGCAGTTCATAAGGCACCCCCGCGTCACGCAGCACCGCAATATCCTTGCTGGCGCTGTCGAACTGTTGCTGGGTGCGGAACAGCTGCAGCGTTCCGCCCTGACGACCTTCATAGGCGATGCCGGTTTCACTCCGCAGCGCTTTCAGGCAGTCCCGGCTGTATTCGGCAATCCGCACCATGCGGCTTTTATTCTGCTGATAGTGGTTGATGTCGCAGTTGCGCAGCATGTGCCACATCCACTCCAGCTGAAAGCTGCTGCCATCCAGCCGGATAGCCAGCGGCGCGTGGCGCTGGAACATCCACTTCACCGCTTTCAGCGGCACGCCGGGCGCGGCCCAGGGGGCGGCATAACCTGGCGAGATCTGACCGGCATTGCCCGCGCTGGTTTCCATCGCCGCGGCAGGCTGACGATCGATGACGGTGACCTGATGTCCGGCTCGCGCCAGATACCAGGCACTGGCTACGCCGACAACCCCACTTCCAAGAATCACTACGTGCATAGTTTCCCCATCCAACGTCTAAAAGCATAATTCACTGTTCAGAAGATGATAGTCAGCGGATCACCGCAGCGGACACCACCCCGAAATCACAGCATCCATTTCACATCTTTTTCACTTTTCAGGTAACTAAAATCTTGCTGCACGATGAATTTCAGCGCTTTATGCGCCTTATTCCTTAAACGCAGAAATAAATGACAACAAAGGCAGTTAAATCTACGCATGGCAGGAGAATCATTCAACCTCATACATTCCACTTATAAACAGGGCTTTATCCTGCCATCTGGCGCATGGTTCGAATTAAAAACGGTTAAATTCCCTGTTGCCTCACACTTAATGATTTTGTGCCAAAGATTTCATTTGAGTTCGCATTTCGGATAGGCGACAGTGGGCTATCATTGTTGTGTTCGCTCAGTTTTTTTCGGGTTCCCTTTTTCAGGATGAAGCCTTAAATAACCAGAACGGGTTGTCTTTCGGGTCAGCCGGTTTGCCACAAAGAGGTGCGCTATGACGACAATCTTTGACGAAGCCATCAGAGACAGCAAACGACTCAATGACGGACCAGACTGGACATTCGAACTGCTTGATGTCTACTTAGCGGAGATCGACCGCGTCGCGAAGCTCTACCGTCTGGATACCTACCCGCACCAAATCGAAGTGATCACCTCTGAACAGATGATGGATGCCTATTCCAGCGTCGGCATGCCAATCAACTATTCACACTGGTCATTCGGCAAAAAGTTTATCGAAACCGAGCAGCGCTATAAGCACGGTCAGCAGGGCCTGGCCTATGAGATTGTCATCAACTCAAATCCCTGCATCGCCTACCTGATGGAAGAGAACACCATGACCATGCAGGCGCTGGTGATGGCACATGCCTGCTATGGTCATAACTCTTTCTTCAAAAATAACTACCTGTTCCGTAGCTGGACGGATGCCGGATCGATTGTCGATTACCTGCTGTTTGCCAAAAACTACATCAGTGACTGCGAAGAGCGCTATGGCGTTGAAGAGGTGGAGCGGCTGCTCGACTCCTGCCACGCCTTAATGAATTATGGCGTGGATCGCTATAAACGCCCGCAGAAGATCTCCCTGCAGGAGGAGAAAGCCCGCCAGAAAAGCCGGGAGGAGTATCTGCAGAGTCAGGTGAACACGCTCTGGCGCACTCTGCCGCGGCGTGAAAAAGAGGCGGTCACGTTCGAAGCTGCACGCTATCCTTCTGAGCCGCAGGAGAACCTGCTCTATTTCATGGAGAAGAATGCGCCGCTGCTGGAGCCGTGGCAGCGTGAGATCCTGCGCATTGTGCGCAAGGTGAGCCAGTATTTCTATCCGCAGAAGCAGACCCAGGTGATGAATGAGGGCTGGGCAACCTTCTGGCACTACACTATCCTTAATCACCTCTATGATGAAGGCAAAGTGTCGGAACGCTTCATGATGGAGTTTCTGCACAGCCATACCAATGTGGTCTATCAGCCGCCCTATAACAGCCAGTGGTATAACGGCATTAACCCCTATGCACTGGGCTTCGCGATGATGCAGGATATCAAGCGTATCTGTCAGTCCCCTACCGAAGAGGATCGCTACTGGTTCCCGGATATTGCGGGTTCTGACTGGCTGGATACGCTCCATTTTGCGATGCGTGAGTTTAAGGATGAGAGCTTTATCAGCCAGTTCCTGTCGCCGAAGGTGATGCGCGACTTCCGGCTGTTTACCGTGCTGGATGATGACCGCAACAACTATCTCGAAATCGCCGCCATTCACGATGAGGCCGGCTATCGGGCGATCCGCCAGCAGCTCTCTGCCCAGTACAACCTGAGTAATCTCGAACCCAATATTCAGGTTTATAATGTCGATCTGCGTGGTGACCGTTCGCTAACCCTGCGCTATGTACCGCAGAGCCGCACGCCGCTGGACAAGAGCCGCCGCGAAGTGCTGAAGCACGTGCATCGGCTGTGGGGATTTGATGTGATTCTGGAACAACAGAATGAGGATGGCAGCGTTGAGCTGCTGGACCGCAACCCGCCGCGCAATACCTCACTCTGACCGCATAAAAAACCGGACGCGATGTCCGGTTTTTTTTATCGTTTATTGCCGAGATCGTCAGGCAGATTCTTCTGCATGCTGTGCCAGATTTCACCGCTGCGGCGACCGTAGTTGCGCACCACCTCCACAATCTCATCCTGTCCCGGCGATGTGTCACACAGCGCCAGCAGCGTCAGATAAAAATCACGCGCCACCTGACGGGCTTCGGGATTTGAGAAGTAGTGACGTCCCACGCGGGTGTAGAGCCCTTTCAGGCCGTTAAGGATCAGACCATAAATCGGGTTGCCGGAAGCAAACGCCAGACCGCGGAAGACGCGGTAATCGAGTTCGGTATAGGCATCCGCCTGGTCGGCCGTCGCATCGATCGTCTCCAGCACCTCACGCGCCTTGTCAGGATGATGACGCAGTGCTCGGCTGATAAAGATGGAAGAGATATTGCTGCGCACTGACAGCAGGTTGTCGATCAGCACCGGCACGCTGTCGTGGTCGAGACGCGCCAGGGTTTCGAGGATATTCAGGCCAGAGGTCTCCCAGAAATCATTCACCCGGGTCGGTTTACCGTGCTGAATCGTCAGCCAGCCATCACGCGCCAGGCGCTGCAGCACTTCACGCAGGGTCGTACGTGTCACCCCGATCAATTCAGAAAGCTCACGCTCAGCAGGAAGAATCGACCCCGGGGGAAAGCGGCTGTTCCAGATGCTTTCAATAATGTACTCTTCAGCAAATCCCGCTGGACTCTGCGCCTTTATAACCATAGCAATGTGTTCTCGTTGCTTTTCTAATCGTGATGGGCACTCATCATACCAGACGCCCTATAGCGGATATAGCCTGCGCAACCATTAAAACCGGGCGCAGCGCATATTTCAGGTTGCCTCTCCGGTGCTCCTGGGGGCTAATGGAGTAAAGCTGATTGCGCAGCAAAATGCCAGACGCCCCATAATCGCAAAACACGCGGCTTATTTTCACATAACCTGTTCTGGATCAGTCTGAGGTCATGTCCGGATACGATTTTTCCCTGGCCCGGGCTGGTTTGCCCCCGCTTTTGGTTTACACTGCGTGGCATTAACGTTTACAGGGAATGCAATATGTTGCGATATCTGAATCACTGTTCCCGGGGCCGCGGAGCCTGGTTATTACTGGCACTGACTGCACTGGCGCTGGAGCTCACGGCATTATGGTTTCAGCATGTGATGGGCCTGAAGCCCTGCGTCATGTGTATCTACGAGCGCAACGCGCTGTTTGGTGTGATGGGCGCGGGTCTGGTCGGCGCGATTGCGCCAAAATCGCCGTTGCGTCTGGCGGCGCTGGCGTTATGGATCTACAGTGCCTGGGAAGGTCTGCGTCTCTCCTGGGAACACACCATGATTCAGCTGCACCCTAACCCCTTTACCACCTGTGATTTTGCCGCCCGCTTCCCCAGCGGTCTGCCGCTGGATAAGTGGCTGCCGTCGGTCTTTCTCGCCAGCGGTGACTGCGCCGAGCGCAGCTGGACCTTTCTGACGCTCAGTATGCCGCAATGGATGATTGGAGTATTTGCCGCTTATCTGCTGGTGGCGGTGCTGGTGCTGATTGCCCAGCCTTTCAAAGCAAAACGGCGCGACCTGTTTGGTCGCTGAACAGAAAAAGGCTGCCCGTGGCAGCCTTTTTTTCATCCTGTCCGGGACAGCGGCACTCAGCCGTTGCGATCGGGCCGATCGATGATGTGATCTTCCCAGTCCCGCACTTCACTCTCGCGAACCGCAATGTAGCGCACCGAAATACGCTGTGCGTGCATCTGCGCTTTCGAACCGGCGCGCAGCGGATGCCAGGCCGGTAAGCCCTTGCCCTCGCCCAGCAACCGGTAGGCGCAGGTGCGCGGCAGCCAGTTGAAGGTGGTCAGGTTTTCACGCGTCAGCTTGATGCAATCCTCTTCTAACTCGAAGCGGCGCTCATAGTTGCGGCACTGGCAGGTTTTGATATTGAGCTGGTTGCAGGCGACGTTAGTGAAATAGATCTCATCCGTGTCGGCGTCCTGCAACTTGTTCAGGCAGCACTGGCCGCATCCATCACATAAGGATTCCCATTCCTCATCGCTCATTTGTGCCAGGCGTTTATGTTGCCAGAAAGGGGTGTCAGTCATGATGATTGTCCGCAGTGTGCCTAAACCGCACCTTATAAAGCCTATGCGGTGGTGATGCAAGTCTTTAGAGCACGCGCGTGCTGATCCCATGCCCCGCCAGAGAGACTTCGAGCTGATCGCCTGCGCGCATCGGACCCACCCCTTCCGGCGTACCGGTCAGAATCACATCGCCGGCGCGCAGGGTGAAGTAGCGACTCATGTGGGCAATCAGCGGCAGAATTTTATGAATCATATCTGCCGTGCTGCCCTGCTGACGCACTTCACCATTCACCAGCAGCTTAAGCTCCACATTCTGCGGATCGTCGCTGAACTCCGCGACCGGGATAAAACCGGAGATGGGGCAGGCATTGTCGAAGCCTTTGGACTTTTCCCACGGCTGGCCCGCTTTTTTCAGCCCGGCCTGCAGGTCACGCAGCGTCAGATCCAGCGCCACACCATAGCCTGCAATGGCCTTCGCCACATGCTCTTCGGTTGCCTGTTTCAGGGTTGCGCCAATCAGCACGGCCAGTTCAACTTCATGATGCACTTCACCAAACGCATCCGGGATAGAGAGCGGCTGGCGCAGATCACAGAGCGCCGTTTCCGGCTTGATAAAGATCACCGGTTCTGTTGGGGTGGCGCTCCCCATCTCTTTGATGTGTTTTGCGTAGTTACTGCCGACGCAAACCACTTTGCTGACCGGAAAATCTAACAGAGCGCCTTGCCAGTTACGATGCTGATACATGCTCATCCCCTGTTCAGGTTAGGTGTGATGCCAGCACTGCTGGCGGGTTGATGTTTGCTTTTGCGCTGGTCGATGTGCCAGCCTCATGGCGAGATAATAAGATCCTTTTAACGGTCCGGGGTGCGGAATTTGTCAAAAAGCGTAAACAGCACCGCCGAAGTGCTGAATAATCGTACAAATAAGGGCAAAAAGCCGGGCAGGAAATTTAATGAGAGTGAAAACAGATAAGCTGCGCCGTTAATTCTGCGCAGCCTCAGAGCAATATTATCCTGACAAAATCGCGACGGCAGGATTTATATTTACAGAAGAATCCGAGTTAAACTTTTTTATCGGCCTCTAAATGAATTTTCAGCAGACTTTCGATCGGCGGTGGAATCTGCAAATAATAGCCCTGCTCGCTCAATCCCTGCTTAACTTTATTGATATCCGCATTTGCCAGCCTGTCGCGCCCCGCCAGCTTTAGCACCATCGCCAGCTGCGGCTTGCCAAACCCTTTCAGCAATTCCTCCGGCACGCGGGAGAAATCGTCCTTTTTTTCAACATAGAGATAAGTCTGGTCACGTAACGGGCTTCTGTAGATCACACAAAACATATTTTTTACTCGAATTAACCGGGGTTGAGGCTTGTCTGAATATAGCTGTAACTATAACATGCTTGCAGAACTTCGAATATTCACCGTTAGCGCTTCAGTGACGATTTTATCATCGCCTGGCTGACGGTAGTGAAAACAGGACTGAGTCGGGACAGATGTCGCAAACGCCAATCGAATTCAAAGGTAGCAGTTTCACCCTGTCTGTCGTCCATTTGCATCACCATGACCCGGCGGTGATTCGCAAGGCACTTCAGGACAAGATTGACCAGGCTCCGGACTTCCTGAAAAACGCCCCGGTGGTGCTTAACGTTGCCACCCTGAGTGCCGATGTTAACTGGAAGCAGTTGCAGCAGGCGATTCTTGCCACCGGCTTACGCATTGTTGGCGTAAGCGGCTGCAAGGATGAGGCGCTGAAACGCATGATCGCCCGTGCCGGTTTGCCGGTGCTGGCAGAAGGTAAAGAGGCCAGGCCGCAGGTGCAAGCCCCTGCCCCTGCCGCTGTGCCTGAACCGCAGCCGGTGGCAGCGGAAGCGGTGGCCGCGAAAACCCGCATCGTGAACACCCCGGTGCGCTCAGGCCAGCAGATTTATGCACGTGATGCCGATTTGATCATCACCAGCAGCGTCAGCGCCGGTGCCGAACTGGTTGCTGATGGCAATATTCACATTTACGGCATGATGCGCGGTCGCGCCCTGGCGGGTGCCAGCGGTGACCGCAACTGCCAGATATTCTGTACTAACCTGGCCGCTGAGCTGGTTTCGATTGCCGGGGAGTACTGGATCATGGATCAGATCCCGCAAGAATTTTTTGGTAAAGCTGCGCGCCTGTGCCTGCAGGATGGCGCGCTGACTATCCAGACACTTAATTAGGCCCCTTTTCTTTTGTTAAGGAAATCAACATTTATGGCACGCATTATTGTAGTTACATCCGGTAAAGGGGGCGTTGGTAAGACCACGTCAAGCGCGGCCATCGCCACCGGTTTAGCGCAGAAAGGCAAGAAAACGGTCGTGATCGACTTCGATATCGGTCTGCGTAATCTGGATTTGATCATGGGCTGTGAGCGCCGTGTGGTCTACGATTTCGTCAACGTCATTCAGGGCGATGCCACCCTGAACCAGGCGCTTATCCGCGACAAACGCACCGAGCAGCTCTACATTCTGCCTGCGTCACAGACCCGCGACAAAGATGCGCTGACCCGTGAAGGCGTTGAAAAAGTCCTGAACGATCTGGCCGCGATGGAGTTCGATTTCATCGTCTGCGACTCACCGGCAGGGATTGAAACCGGCGCCCTGATGGCGCTCTACTTTGCCGATGAAGCCATCATCACCACCAACCCGGAAGTCTCTTCAGTCCGTGACTCCGACCGTATCCTCGGCATCATCTCCTCTAAATCCCGTCGCGCAGAAAACAGTCAGGAGCCGGTAAAAGAGCACCTGCTGCTGACCCGCTACAACCCGGGTCGCGTCAGCCGTGGCGATATGCTGAGCATGGAAGATGTGCTGGAAATCCTGCGCATTCCTCTGGTCGGCGTCATCCCGGAAGATCAGTCGGTGTTACGTGCCTCCAACCAGGGCGAACCGGTGATCTTGGACGGTGAATCTGATGCTGGCAAAGCCTATGCCGATACCGTTGAACGGTTGCTCGGTGAAGTACGCCCCTTCCGCTTTATTGAAGAAGAGAAGAAGGGTTTCCTGAAACGCCTGTTCGGGGGATAAACCATGGCATTACTTGATTTCTTTTTATCCCGGAAGAAGAACACTGCCAACATAGCCAAGGAAAGGCTGCAGATTATCGTGGCAGAACGGAGAAGGGGCGACAGTGAGCCCCACTATCTTCCGCAACTTAAGCGCGACATTCTGGAAGTGATTTGCAAATATGTGAAGATCGATCCAGAGATGGTCACGGTACAGCTCGATCAGAAAGGTGATGATATCTCGATTCTGGAGCTGAACGTGACGCTTCCGGAGACGGAAGACGCGACTAAATGATTCTGACCGCCGCCTGAATTTCCCCTGCGCAGTGGCAGGGGAAATTTATCCGGTCAGCAACCCGCCAGGATCTCATCGATGCCGGGTTTCAGCAGTTCGCCCCGCCATCCGGTCAGTAACTCCGGTGGACGCCCCTGCGGCTTAATGCCCCAGTGCTGACTCAGCACCTGATTAATCTGACGGCGTGACGCCAGCAACTCCTGACTGAAGCCACTCTGCTCACTGACCTGCTGCACCAGCGCCTTCATCGCTTTGAAGACCGATTTGTAATTCGGATGGTCAATCAGATTTCCCAGCGGAGCCGGTAATTCACCCTCCTCCAGTGCCGCCGCTTCCGCCACCAGCGCGACCAGCGTTTTGCCGTGAAAACGAATTTCGTGTCCTGACAGCCCCAGATGATCGAGTTCACCCAGCGAGCCCGGCATAAAGCGCGCCACCTTCCACAGGTTTTCTTCGCGCACCACAAAGTTAACCGCCATATCCTTTTCACGCGCCAGCGTCAGACGCCAGGCCGCCAGGCGCTGCAGCGCCGCCAGCTGACGCGGACGCAGTTGCCAGGCGTTGGTGATATCGCGCCAGGCCTCTTCCGGGGCCAGACTGTCCAGACGGCGCTGACAGAGGTTATCGCACTCGCTGAGTGCGGCGGCCATGTTGCCCGCCTCTTCCGTATTGACCATCAGCTGACGGGCAATCGGCAGCAGGTAGTGAACGTCGGCTGCCGCATAGACACACTGGCGCTCCGTCAGCGGGCGGGCTAACCAGTCGGTGCGTGATTCGCTTTTATCGAGTTCAACCTGGGTGAAGTGCGCCACCATAGCGGCGAAGCCCCAGGAGAGCGGCTGGCCGGAGAAGGACGCCAGAATCTGGGTGTCGATCATCGGTGTCGGCAGCACGCCAAAACGGTGCAGGAACACCTCCAGATCTTCGCCGCCCGCATGCAGGAATTTGGTCACGGCGGTGTCGGTCAGCAGCGCCACAAAGGGTGACCAGTCGCGGATGTTGAGCGGGTCTATCAGCACCAGTTGTTCATCGTCAAACAGCTGGATCAGGCCAAGCTGAGGGTAATACGTGCGGGTACGCACAAACTCGGTATCCAGTGCCACCGCCGCGTGCTGGCGCGCTTTCTGGCACACGTCTGCCAGTTGATCATCCTGGTCGATAAGGGAATAGTTCACGTCTGATTTCCACCGCAGCAGACTCCGCGCGGCGCTCCATGTTAAAAACAATAAAAACGCCGGACATGCCGGCGTTCAACCTCAATTCTTATCCGGATTCAGCGGGTGCCGGATTTCACCTCATCACGCAGCTCACGCCGCAGGATCTTGCCAACGTTGGTCTTGGGGAGCTCATCACGAAACTCAATGATTTTGGGCACCTTGTAGCCAGTCAGCTGACGGCGACAGTGATCGAGCACCTCCTCCTTCGTCAGCGACGCCTCTTTTTTCACGATGCAGACTTTGACCGCCTCACCGGAGAGATCGCTGGGAACCCCGATGGCCGCGGCTTCGCGCACTTTCGGGTGCTGCATCAGCACATCTTCGATTTCATTCGGATAGACATTAAAGCCTGACACCAGAATCATATCTTTTTTACGGTCGACGATGCGAATAAAGCCTTCCTGATCAACGGTAACAATATCACCGCTATGGAGCCAGCCATTTTTCAGGACTTCCGCCGTCGCTTCCGGATGCTGCCAGTAACCCAGCATCACCTGCGGGCCGCTGATGCAGAGCTCACCCGGCTCGCCTGGTGCCACTTCATTTCCCGCTTCATCCAGGATCAGCACATCGGTTGAGGGCACCGGCAGGCCGATGCTGCCGGTATGACAGCTGATGTCGTAGGGATTGACCGAAACCAGCGGCGAACACTCCGTCAGGCCGTAGCCCTCCAGCAGATAGTGCCCGGTCAGCTTTTCCCAGCGTTCAGCCACGACTTTCTGCACCGCCATCCCGCCGCCCGCGGAAAGCCGCAGCGTGGAGAAATCGAGTTTCGTAAACTGCTCATCGTTCAGCAGCGCATTAAACAGCGTGTTGACCCCGGTGATGGCGGTAAACGGAAACCTGCTCAGCTCTTTAACGAAGCCAGGAATATCGCGCGGATTGGTGATCAGCAGGTTCTGGCCGCCCAGCTCAAGAAAAAGCAGCCCGTTCACCGTTAATGCAAAGATGTGATAGAGCGGCAGCGCGGTGACGACGCACTCTTTGCCGTCACGCAGCAGTTTGCCGTAGGTCGCTTTCGTCTGCTCAAGATTCGCCTGCATGTTGCGATGCGTCAGCATCGCCCCTTTGGCCACCCCGGTGGTGCCGCCGGTATATTGCAGGAAGGCGAGATCGTCATTCGACACGGTCGGACGGCGATAATTGAGCGTCGCCCCCACGTCCAGAACCTGACGAAATGAGATAGCGCCCGGCAGATGGTATTTCGGCACCAGCTTTTTGACATACTTGACGACGAAATTCACCAGCGTCGCCTTAATGGGGGCGAGCTGGTCACCCATCCGGGTCAGGATGACGTGACGAACCGCGGTTTCCCCCACCACCTTTTCCAGCGTGTGCGCGAAGTTGGAGACGATAACAATGGCGCTGGCGCCGCTGTCGTTAAGCTGATGCTTCAGCTCTCGCGGCGTGTAGAGCGGATTGACATTGACCACCACCATTCCCGCGCGCAGCACGCCAAACAGGGCCACCGGATACTGGAGCAGGTTAGGCATCATTAACGCCACCCGGTCACCCGCTTTCAGGCCCAGTTCATGCTGGAGATAGGCGGCAAAGGCGCGGCTCTTCTCCTCCAGCTGGCGATAACTCATTTTCTGACCCATGTTCAGGAACGCGGGTTGATCGGCGTAGCGTTTTGCGGCCTGCTCAAACAGATCGACCAGCGAGGTATAACGATCTGCACTTATTTCGGCAGGCACATCTGCCGGGTAGCGTTTCAGCCAAACCTTATTCAAGGATCCACCCCGATAATTATGTTGTATTTCCATCGCCGCCTCAGCCAATCTGGTTTGTTAACAATATTTTAACTGATTGTACCAGTTTGCCTGTTTCGGCATGTTGAGGTTGCGAAGTCCATCACTAAATTTCGTGCTGTGAAAACAGACAAATAAAAAGCCCGGCAGCGAGCACCGCAACCGGGCTGAATAGCAGGTCTCAATGTTACTCGGTCAGTATGGTCTGCACCTCGGTCGGGCCACTGTTAACCATGCCCCAGTAAGGATTGGGTCCCCAGTACCCCCCGCGATGGCGGGTCGGACCGTACCAGATCCAGGGATCCATGGGCTGTGGCGGTGCGGTCACCTGCTGGGCGAGACGCCAGCGCTGATAACCGCGCACATCGATGACGGCAAATTTGTAATCTGCCTCGCCGATTTTGCCCTGCTCCGTGCCTTTCAGCGTGCCCAGCACCGTGACGTACTGATTTCTGACATCCACCGGATCAACAAAACCGTGGATGTCAGCATAGATCCGGCCGACTGACGCCGCGCCCAGACGCGGTCTGGCGCTCTCATCCAGCGGCTGTGCCGCAATCTCCAGACGGGTTTTGCCGTTCAGGTTGGTGACGTTCACCACCTTACCGCCAAAGCGCGACTCCTGGCCGACATAGATAGCAGGGTCATTCATCACCCGCAGCAGATCCTGCTGAGGCTGAGGGGAACTGCCCTGCAGCGTGTCAGGAATAGAGACACAACCCGTTAACACCAGCACACAGGTCAGCAGCAGACCTGAAAGCCCTTTACCACACATTGACGACATAGACGCTCTCCCGTTAGGTAAAGTCTTAGACTGGACGCATAACAATAAGTTGCGTGCGACTTAGCGGCCAGGTAACTTTTTCCAGGCAACTTCATTGCGCAGGTAGGTCGGCTCCGCCGTTTCCGGCAGCAGGGTATCCCCGTCCGCCAGCGCCAGCGTCGCCAGCGGCAGCATATCCTGTGCGGCAGGCAGGGTCACCTCACTGGCGGTCAGCGTCAGTGCGTGCCCCTGCTGCAATGCCGGGAAGGCTTCCCAGCCGGTGCCGGCGGTCATCCACTCACCGGTAAGCGCCTGCATTCTGGCCACCGCTGCCTCGGGCGTCAGCACGCTTTCGCTGGCTTCACCCTGCCAGCGCCCCTGCTCATCCCGCTGATACTCTGCCCAGTAAACTTCACCCATTCGCGCATCAATGGCGGTCAGTACGCGACGGGCGCCGTGCAGACGCCACGCCCCTTCTGCCATCGTCGCCAGCGTCGAGACCGCAATCATCGGCAGGGCTGCGCCCAGTGCCAGGCCCTGCGCAATACCAATGCCGATACGGACGCCGGTAAAGCTGCCGGGGCCGCGCCCAAAGGCCAGCGCGTCCAGATCGGTCAGTTCCAGCTGACCGGCGAGCAGGAGCTCTTCGACCAGCGGCAAAATACGCTGGGTATGATCGCGCGGGGCGATTTCGAATCGGGCATCGATCTGTTGCTGATTCAGCAACGCGGCTGAACAGGCTTCTGTCGCCGTATCCAGCGCTAAAATTCGGGCTGACATGACTACCTCAGAAGAAAGAAAACGGCGCGCATCTTAGCACAGAATTATGCGTCTGGTTCGGGTTGCTGGCGGATAAAGGCGATGGCGCGACGGATGTCCCGGGTGCGCGGCGTCGGCGGCAGACTGTTAAGGAACAGCGCGCCGTAAGGGCGTGACACCAGCCGTTGATCGCAAATCACCAGCACGCCGCAATCGTCGGTGTCACGGATTAACCGTCCCACCCCCTGCTTCAGGGTGATCACCGCATCCGGCAACTGCACATCCGCAAAGGGATCGCCGCCGCGAATCCGGCAATCTTCCATCCGGGCTTTCAGCAGCGGATCTTCCGGTGAGGTAAAAGGCAGCTTGTCGATGATCACCAGCGACAGAGCATCCCCGCGCACATCCACCCCTTCCCAGAAACTGCTGGTCGCGACCAGCAGCGCATTCCCCTTCTCAATAAACTGCTGCAGCAACTGGCCTTTGCTGGTTTCACCCTGCACCAGCACCGGCAGCGTCATCGAGGCGCGAAATTCGGCCGCCAGCTCACGCATCATCAGGTGTGAAGTACAGAGGAAGAAGCAGCGACCTTTGTTGGCGTCAATCAGCGGCTTCATCATCGTGGCCAGCTGGCGGGCGCCCCCCGGACGGTTAGGCTCAGGCAGATTGCGCGGCACGCAGAGCAGCGCCTGTTTCGCAAAGTCGAACGGGCTGTTGAGGATCAGGCTTTTTGCCGCATTGACACCCAGCCGTTCCGAGAAGTGCGCCATCTTCTCATCCACTGCCAGGGTGGCTGAGGTAAAGATCCACGCGGCTTTACGGTTATCCATCACTTCACGAAAACGCTCCGCGACGGAGAGCGGCGTCAGCGCCAGGATAAAGTGACGTGAGGTACATTCATACCAGTAGCTGTAGCCCGGCTCGTTGATGGCCCGCAGCCGTTTCAGCCGGGTACGATAGAGCGCGGCGCGTTCAAAAGCGGCATCCAGCAGGGCTGAACGTCCCAGAGAGAGCTTGATGACGTCGTAACAGAGTTCGAGCGCATCATCCAGCAGCGTAAACATCCGCAGAATGGCGTTGTCGCTCAGCAGCTCACGCAGATTCCCGCGATAGCCGGGATCGCCCAGTGACAGGCGAAAGTCCTGCGCGCACTGCGCCAGACGGTCAGCGGATTTCTGCAGCTGCTGGGCATCGCGCACCTCGGTGCGGTAGGCGATGATGATATCTTTGGCGAGGTCGAGCAACTGACGGCTGGAGAGCTGCTGGCCAAAATACTGGCTGGCGATGTCGGGCAGCTGATGGGCTTCGTCAAAGATCATCACATCCGCTTCAGGGATCAGTTCCCCAAAACCGCCCTCTTTGACCACCAGGTCGGCGAGAAAAAGATGGTGGTTCACCACCACCACATCCGCGTCCATGGCGCGCTTTCGCGCCTTCACCACAAAGCACTCTTTGTAACGCGGGCAGTCGGTGCCCAGGCAGTTATCGTTGGTGCTGGTGACCAGTGGCCAGACCGGGCTGTCTTCGGTCACGCCCGCGCAGCTGCTGATGTCGCCATCTTCGGTCTGTGATGACCAGCTGCGCAGCGTCACCAGATCGGTGAGCGCCTGCGCGGTGAGATCGCCACCCGCCATCGACTGCTGTTCCATGCGTTCCAGACAGAGGTAGTTAGAGCGGCCTTTCAGCAGCGCGGTTTTGCCTTTGAACTTCAGCGCCCTGACCATGGTGGGCAGATCGCGCCCATAGAGCTGATCCTGCAGCGCTTTGGATCCGGTCGAGACAATCACTTTTTTATTGGCCCGTAAGGCGGGTGCCAGGTAAGCGTAAGTTTTACCGGTACCGGTACCGGCTTCGACGACCAGTTCACCCTGCTCTTTTACGGCTTCAGAGACCGCCTGCGCCATCTCGCGTTGTGCTTCCCGCGGCTTAAAACCCGGGATACCCAGCGCCAGCGCGCCATCCACTGCAAAATCGTCTGCCACATACCCTCACTAAGAACGGCAAAAACACTGTAATTATGTCAGTATTGCACAGACAAAGCAAAACGGAGGTTTATCAATGATTTACGAAGAGGCGGGCAGATTGCTGACAGCCAGCGAGTCCTCCTGAACTTGCTGTTAATGCTTCCCCTGCGGCATAAAGTCACATCCACTGAACGTTTAATTCGCGGTGTCCGTGAATACGGGGAAGAAACGGAGAGGAAATAACCCAGTGACGACGGAAAAGAGGCGGGTTTCATTAACGTTGTGCGTGCGCAGGATTATTTAAGCCGGGATTGAACGCTATTTTCATCGCACATGAATCTGCTGCGGAAATAAAGAACCGCAAAACGGCGCACAGGCGGTTTTGCGGTGTTAGCAGAGGGGCGACCGGTGTCAGACATCTCTTACGGTCGGATCGTCTTCCTCATCCTCTTCTTCATCTTCCGGGTAGATCTCAGCATCATCTGGCAATGGCTCATCGTAATCTGGACGTTCAGACATAATTACCTCCGGTGATAAATAGCAGCACTGCTATTTGATCTGATCATAGTTAACCGGCGCCGGAGGCCGCTGAGTTTCCTTGTGAACTGTGAGCCAGGCGTAAGATCGTTGTAACAGATTGAAAACGATCGCGAGGTGACGCCGCGCTGTGCTAGTGCCGGATATAAAACGCGCCCGCCAGCATGGCAATAAACAGCAGAGCAAAGGTGATAAAACCCTGCTTACTGCCTTTAGAGAGACCGACAAAGGCCGAAATTACAATAAACAGCAGCGTCAGTGCGCCCGCCATCACCCAAAACAGATACTGCGTATTCGCCATGTGCTCATCCTCATCCTGTGGCGCGATATTTCGCTGATTTATACCATTTTTACGCCTGGCCTGTCCTGCATTCCCGCGCCTCGCCAGCCGGCCGCTGCCGCATTCCGTCCCTGCCTGCGCGCTAAAGCCTGTGACGCAGTCAGCAAATGCAGAGGATAACAGCAGGAAATAACCACCCGGATTATAATGATTAAATCGGCTTACCGTTGGGATGTGGCAACCGTAAGCTGACGTGCTGAGACTGGCTTAACGATGTCTTCAGGCTGCGTTAAGCAGATGGCCTTAACCCGACTGCCTGACTCAGGCGGAGGATTGCTATGAAAACTTTCCGCATCGGCTCTCTGACTGGCGTGCTGCTGCTCTGCAGCTGTCAGGCCCCCACCCCCGATCAGGCGCGTCTGCAGGAACCCCTCTTTCAGGGCCAGAGCACCCGCACCGTTCCTCAACTCAGCGACTGCATTTATCGCGGCTGGTCCACGACCAGCGTGGTTGCCCGCGATGACACGACCCATACCCGGCCCAGCGGCAGTGCGATCAGCGTCTTTACCTGGGAGGATTCTATCTTTGCGGATGTCTCGCCTTACGGGCGAGGGGCAGAGGTCAAATATTTTACCACCTTCCGGATGGCACCTCAGGTGATGGCAGACAGGCAGGCGATTGTTAAGCGCTGCCTGTGAGGGGTGACAGCGATGCGGGGAATATGGCAGGCTACCTCCCACTTTATTCAGGGAGAAGCCGATGAGTATTACCCGTATTGACCCGGAACACCGTATGTCCGAAGCCGTGATTCACAATGACACGATCTACTACACCAGCGTGCCGGAAAACCTGGACGCCGACGCCGAAGCGCAGACGGCCAATGCGCTGGCGGTGATTGATGCGATGCTGACGCGTCTCGGCAGTGACAAGAGCAAAATTCTTGATGCCACGCTGTTTCTGGTGGATAAGGCTGATTTCCCTGCCATGAACCGCGCCTGGGACGCCTGGGTCTCTCCCGGTAATGCACCGGTGCGCTGTACGGTTCAGGCCGGGCTGTTAAATCCAAAGTACAAAATTGAGATAAAAATTATCGCTGCACGTTAAGCAGAGCGGGCGTTATTCTTCTTCGTTTTCGTCATCTTCGTCGTCGAAGAGCGCCCGGATCTGCTCGCCCGAGTGAGTCTGCCGGATCTCCTGCGCCACCTGGGCGATGGCCTGACCACTCGATAAACCCCCTGCCATCAATTCCTGAATACGCTCGACGGCCTGCTGCTGCTGCTCATGAGAGAGCGCTGGTAATCCTGTAAACATGTTCTGCTCCTGTGTTGGGTCAGACAGTATCCCATGCGGAACTAACAGGTGCCAGTCAGGAAAAAATATGTCAGTCTGACCGCCTCTTTGCTTGCTGATTTTTCTGCCCGATGATTGTTGAAACCCTCACGCTTGATTATACCCCGGATGCGCTGACCCGGCGTTTTGCCCCCATTGCCCATCTGCCCTGGGCGATGCTGCTCTCCTCCGCCCAGGCCAGCCACAGCGATAACCGCTTTGATATTCTGACGGCCAATCCCCGCGCCACCCTGGTGACCCGCGGGGCGATCACCTCGATCAGCGATCGCAGCGGCACCCGTGAATCGGCCGCCGACCCTCTGCTGCTGGTGCAGCAGCAGTGCGATGCGCTGGGCGTGACGCCTGCCGCCAGTGAGACGCTGCCGTTTCAGGGCGGCGCGCTGGGTCTGTTTGGCTACGACCTGGGCCGCCGGTTTGAAACGCTGCCCGCCAGGGCCGAGGCCGACCTCATCACGCCCGATATGGCCGTAGGGATCTATGACTGGGCGCTGATTGCCGATCACCATCAGCAGACCCTGACCCTGGTGGCGCTGGAGGCGGCGCAGGCGCGGCTCACCTGGCTGACACAGTGGCCCGCGCGTGAGGCGCTGCCCTTTTCACTGACCAGCGGCTGGCGTTCTAATCTGAGCTACGCCGACTATGCCGCCCGCTTCGCGGCGGTTCAGGACTATATCCAGGCCGGTGACTGCTACCAGGTTAATCTGGCACAGCGTTTCCAGGCGGCTTATCAGGGAGATGAGTGGCAGGCGTTCTGTCAGCTGAATGACGCTAACCGTGCGCCGTTCAGCGCTTTTCTTCGCCTGCCGGAGAGTGCCATCCTCAGCCTGTCGCCGGAGCGTTTCCTGTCGCTGAATAACCGGCAGATCGAAACCCGCCCGATTAAGGGAACCCGGCCACGCTGCGCGGATCCGATAGCGGATGCGCAGCAGGCGGAGGCGCTGCGCCATGCGGAGAAAGATCGGGCCGAGAACCTGATGATCGTCGACTTACTGCGTAATGACATTGGCCGCGTGGCGCAGCCCGGCTCCGTTACCGTGCCGGCACTGTTTGAGGTAGAACCCTTTCCCGCCGTGCATCATCTGGTGAGTACGGTTCGTGCGCGGCTGCCCGACCCTCTGCAGGCTACCGACCTGCTGCGGGCCTGTTTTCCGGGAGGCTCGATTACCGGCGCGCCCAAGATCCGGGCCATGGAGATCATCGATGAGCTGGAGCCCCAGCGGCGCAATGCCTGGTGCGGCAGCATTGGCTATCTCAGCCTCTGTGGACGAATGGATAGCAGCATCACCATTCGCACCCTGATTGCCGAGGGCCAGCAGCTCTACTGTGCAGCCGGTGGCGGTCTGGTAGCAGACAGCGATCCGCACGCAGAATATCAGGAGACGCTGGACAAAGTGAGCCGGATCTTACCGGCACTGGAACAATCGGGAGGTTCAGTTGGCTCTGACGCTTGAGACTTTTCGCTGCCGCTTTCTGTTGCAGCAGCCGGCGCGCACGACGCAGCGCCTCTCTGGCCGGCACGCGGCAGTCCTCGTGCCCATCGTGGCGCGGCCTGAGCCGGGCCTGTTGCTGACGCAGCGCTCACACGCCCTGCGCAAACATGCCGGACAGGTCGCCTTTCCCGGCGGAATGCAGGATGACGACGACACTTCGCTGATCGCCACAGCACTCCGCGAGGCCCATGAAGAAGTGGGCATCGAACCGCAGCAGGTCGAGATACTCGGTTCGCTGCCTGCGGTGACCAGCAGTACCGGTTTTCAGGTGACGCCGGTGCTGGGAATTATTCCGGCCAATCTGCGTTTAACCCTCAACCCGGATGAGGTGCACAGCGCCTTTGAGATGCCGCTGGCTGAGGCGTTACGGCTCAGCCGCTACAGTTCGCTGGAGGTTCACCGGGCCGGTGTCCGGCACCCGGTCTGGCTGTCACGCTATCAGGATTATCTGGTGTGGGGGATGACCGCCGGAATAATCCGCGCACTGAGCACGCAGATCGCCTTCTGACCACCCCTTTTCCCGCCCGATCCTCCCGGAAGCCCGTCAACTCCCTGCCGGGCCCCGCTATAATATTTTCTATCGGTTTTGATAAGTTTATTTCATGCGAAAAGCTGCTCTTTTCCGGTGCATGACCATTACTATTAGCGCCATAAACTGCCCCGGCAGAGTGAGAATAATTGTGAGGAGTGTCACCTGTGATTAGTGTTTTCGACATGTTCAAAGTGGGCATCGGCCCCTCGAGTTCGCATACTGTCGGCCCGATGAAAGCGGGTAAACAGTTTGTGGACTTGCTTTGCGAACAGGGAAAGCTGCAGGAGGTCACCCGGATCGCTGTGGATGTCTACGGTTCCCTGTCGCTGACCGGCAAGGGTCACCACACCGACATCGCCATCATTATGGGTCTGGCGGGCGAATCACCGGACACCGTTGATATTGATGCGATCCCTGCCTTTATCAAAGACGTTGAGCAGCGTGAGCGACTGCTGGTGGCGAAAGGGGCACACGAAGTCGACTTCCCGCGCGAAGGCGGCATGGTGTTTCGCAGTGAGAATCTCTCGCTGCATGAAAATGGCCTGCGCCTGCTGGCCTTTGCCGGCGACCTGCTGATCCTGTCAAAAACCTACTATTCCGTGGGTGGCGGGTTTATTGTTGATGAAGAGCATTTCGGCCAGTCGGCGCTGGATGAGGTCTCGGTTCCGTGGCCGTTCCACTCTGCCAAAGATCTGCTGGCGCACTGCCGTGAAACCGGCCTGTCACTCTCCGGCCTGGTGATGAAAAATGAGCTGGCGCTGCACAGCCGCGACGAGATCCATGCCTACTTCGCCACGATCTGGCAGACAATGCAGGCCTGTATCGATCGCGGTCTGAATACCGAGGGCGTCCTGCCCGGTCCTCTGCGTGTGCCACGCCGCGCCGCGTCGCTGCGTCGCCTGCTCACCTCCTCAACCAAACACTCCAGCGACCCGATGATTGTGATCGACTGGATCAATATGTTTGCGCTGGCCGTCAATGAAGAGAACGCGGCGGGCGGCCGGGTGGTGACCGCCCCGACGAACGGTGCCTGCGGTATCGTGCCTGCGGTGCTCGCCTACTATGATCACTTTATCGAACCCGTAACGCCCGATATCTTCCTGCGTTACTTCCTCGCCTCGGGGGCGATTGGCGTGCTCTATAAGATGAACGCCTCCATCTCGGGCGCAGAAGTGGGCTGCCAGGGTGAAGTCGGCGTTGCCTGCTCCATGGCGGCGGCCGGGCTGGCAGAGCTGCTGGGCGGCAGCCCGGAGCAGGTCTGCGTGGCGGCTGAGATCGGCATGGAGCATAACCTGGGTCTGACCTGTGACCCGGTCGCCGGACAGGTGCAGGTGCCCTGCATTGAGCGTAATGCTATCGCCTCTGTCAAAGCGATTAACGCCGCGCGTATGGCCCTGCGCCGCACCAGTGAGCCGCGCGTCTCTCTGGATAAGGTTATCGAGACGATGTATGAAACCGGCAAGGACATGAATGCCAAGTATCGTGAAACCTCCCGCGGCGGTCTGGCCATTAAAGTACAGTGTGATTAAGCGAAACGTTTAAACGTTCAAATAACGTGCAAACGTAATCAAATCCGCATCCTGCGCTATCTCAGCGCAGGTTTACACGGTAGAGTATTTTCCGCGCAGCCGTCCGGCCTGCGCAGCTATCCAGACCCGCTTTTCTGCATTCCGGCCTCAATATTAATGGGGCCGTGCCGATATTAACCCCGATATTTTTTGCTTTTTTCTGGCTTTAGGGAAGGTGGATACTGATGTATATGGCCCAGCAATTTGTTGGACAATTCAGACGAAAGCGTTTGCTTATTGCACTGTCAATCGCCACCGTAGTGCTGATACTCACGCTGGCCTTTCGCTATATCGAAGAGAAGTCACGTATTGAGCAGCAGGCAATGGATTTTGCCGACAAAGCGATTATGCGCTTTGACCGGATGTTCTCGCCGCTGGAGGTGTCCGCCAATAACACGCTGGGTCTGGTCGGCGTCCCCTGTCAGGACGTTCGCTTTCCGCTGATTGAAAAAATCTCTTCCCTGCAGACCGTCCGGGCGATTCTGCTGGTGGATAACGACAGCATCTACTGCTCCAGTATTTACGGGCCTCGCGCCATCCCCTTCAGCCAGACCTACCCCGATTTAGCTTTTAATAACCAGCGCATGACCCTGTCCACCGACCAATACCTGCTGAAAGGCTCGCCGGTTCTGCTGCTGTGGACCCCCAGAAGCCTCGATAACCGCGCCGGAATTCTGCAGGTAATTAACATCGAGATGATGAGCAACTATGTGCTCGAACCGCAGCTGCCCTGGGTGGAACGTGCCGTGTTCAACGTTAACGGCCAGAGTCTGGAGTATGGTAATCCCCTTATTGAGCCGACCGTACCCTCGGAAGATGAGGTGAGCTATGAGCAGGGCTCGCTGCGTTACCCCTTTACCCTGACGCTCTATGGTCCCTCACCGACCCGACTGGCGCTGGCTACCCTGCCCTCGCAACTGCCGCTGGCGCTGCTGCTCAGTCTGCTGATGGGCTACATTGTCTGGCTGGCGACCGCAAACCGGATGAGCCTGAGCTGGCAAATCAGTTATGGCATCACGGCTAATGAGTTTATGGTCTACTGTCAGCCGCTGATCAACAGCAGCAGCGGCGAGTGCGACGGCATCGAGCTGCTGCTGCGCTGGCATAACCCCCGCCAGGGCTGGATTGCACCGGATGTTTTCATCCCGCTGGCCGAACGTCAGAACCTGATTAAACCGCTGACCCGCTTTGTGCTGAATGAGGTGGTCAGGCAGTTACCCCAGCTACCGGATGACCGCGACTTCCATATCGCCATCAACGTCGCTGCCAGCCATTTCCGGGACCGTGCCATCCTGCAGGATCTGCAGAACCTCTGGTGGCCTGCCAATCCGGTGCCAAAACTGGTGGTCGAGCTGACCGAGCGGGATGCCCTGCCGGTGGTCGATCAGTCGGTGATTGCGCAACTGCACGAGATCGGCGTACGGCTGGCAATTGATGACTTCGGCACCGGTCACAGCTCGCTCTCCTATCTGAAGGATTTGCAGCCTGACGTGCTGAAGATCGACAAGATATTCACGGCGGCCATCGGCACGGACGCGATCAACGCGACGGTGACGGATATGGTGATTTCCCTGGCGCAGCGCCTGAACATCAGCCTGGTGGCCGAGGGAGTAGAAACGGCTGAGCAGGCCGCCTACCTGTGCGAACGCGGGGTGGATCATCTGCAGGGCTACTATTTCGCCCGCCCGATGCCGCTGGAGGACTTTCCGGCCTGGCTGACGCAGCACCGGCTGGAGGTGCGGCAGCCCTCATAACCGGACGCGTCGGAAGCGATGTGCCCTGGCGCTTTGCCGCCACAGATAAAAAAACAGCCGCGGCGGTCAGGCAGCGGCTGTCTTAGAGAGTCAGCGCGGCCTCAGTAACGGACCGCGCATCGAAAAGCGTTACGCCTCTTCATCCTCATCGTGTGGCTTATCTTTAGTAACGCGCACCAGATCGATACGGTAGTCGGTCGCTTCGATAATCTGAAAGTGCAGCGGACTGATATCGATTACGTCGCCCGGAAGCGGCAACTGCCCTTTCTGCGCAATCAGCAGACCCGCCAGCGAGGCGTGATCTTCGGTCGGATCGACCAGCTCATGGAAGTCGAGCAGCTGCTGCAGCGAGTGCAGATCGGTGCCGCCCTTCACTAACCAGCCATCCCCATCAGCCACGATCTCCGGCGTTTCATCTTCATCCGGGAATTCACCCGCAATCGCTTCCAGCACGTCCAGCGGCGTAATCAGCCCCTGCACGACGCCAAACTCATTGGTGACGATGACGAAGCTGCCACGAGCACGACGCAGCACGCCAAGCAGGTTAATCGGGTCCAGCGTTTCAGGTACCACGATGGTAGGCGTATTCGCTGCAAACGTCGCCACATCCACGCCATGCTCCAGCGCCACCAGCAGCTCTTTCGCCCGCACCACACCGATAATTTCATCCAGCTCGCCCCGGCAGACCGGGAAGAGGCTGTGAGGCGTATCCAGCAGCTGATCGCGAATCTCATCCAGCGGACGGTTTGCATCGACCCAGGAGATCTCGCCGCGCGGCGTCATGATGCTACGGATGGAGCGGGACGCCAGCGTCAGTACGCCATTAATCATGAAGCGCTCTTCATCTTTAAAGGCTTCCTGCGGCATCGCCTCGGCCAGCGCAGACTCTTCGCTGCTGCCTGCATTACTGCTGCTCGCCGTCTGCGCGCGGTTGCGACCGCCCATCAGGCGCAGAATCGCCTCTGCGGTGCGCTCACGCATCGGCCGGTTTGACTGATGACGGATAAAGTTCCGGCGTGCAATCTGGTTGAACAGCTCAATCAGGATTGAGAAGCCAATCGCCGCATAGAGATAGCCTTTCGGAATATGGAAACCAAAGCCTTCTGCCACCAGCGACAGACCGATCATCAGCAGGAAGCTCAGGCAGAGCACCACCACCGTCGGATGCGCGTTAACGAAGTTGGTTAATGGCTTGGACGCCAGCAGCATCACACCCATCGCAATCACCACGGCGGTCATCATTACCGGCAGGTGGTTCACCATACCCACGGCGGTGATAACGGCATCCAGTGAGAAGACCGCGTCCAGTACCACAATCTGTGTCACCACGGCCCAGAAACTGGCATAACCGCGGTTCCCGCCGCCCTCGAGCTGACGGTTCTCCAGCCTTTCGTGCAGCTCCATGGTCGCTTTGAACAGCAGGAACAGGCCCCCGGCCAGCAGGATTAAATCACGACCGGCAAAGCTGAAACCGCCGACGCTGAAGAGCGGCGTGGTGAGCGTAACCATCCAGGAGATCAGCGAGAGCAGACCCAGACGCATCACCAGCGCCAGCGACAGGCCGATCAGGCGCGCTTTATCACGCTGCTTCGGCGGCAGTTTGTCGGCCAGAATGGCAATAAACACCAGGTTGTCGATGCCCAGGACGATTTCCAGTACGACAAGCGTCAGTAAACCCGCCCAGATTGAGGGGTCGAATAAAAATTCCATTATTTATGACTCCTGAACAGGGAAAAGAGTAAGCCGGTGGCTGTCGGCGCAGCGAGGCGTGACATCCGGGTCGTCGGGAAAACAGAGAAAACGCCGTCAGGCGAAAGGTGACGCGCCAGCAGGCGCAAAGAACAGATTAAGCGACGTCGGTGACGATCCATAAAGGTGGGCTGAAGCCCGACACTCCTGAGTAATAAACAGAAGGCTAATGTATCAGGTCGGTAAATGGCGTCAAAAAATTTTCTTATTTTTACAATCTGTAATGAGGTTGATCGTATGCATAAAACGATTCACTCGTTCTGCCGTGGGGTAAATAACTGACCAATGTCACAAAATTTATTTTTTCGATCACTAAAATAAATCGCGACCTAACCGCCTTAACGGTGTTAACCGATGATTTCTGGCGCTCAGCCAGTCATCGCCAGCACCCTGTTAAAAATAACCGAAACGATTCTGACAGGGCCATTTACTCAGATGAGCTTCTTTAGTGAACGGAGGTAGCACGTGACCATTGCGATTGTAATTGGTACTCACGGCTGGGCAGCGGAACAACTGCTTAAAACGGCAGAAATGCTGTTAGGTGAGCAGGAGAACGTCGGCTGGATAGACTTTGTGCCGGGTGAAAATGCAGAAACACTGATCGAAAAATATGAAACGCAGCTGGCAAAACTGGATACGACGCAGGGGGTACTCTTTTTAGTCGATACCTGGGGTGGCAGTCCCTTTAATGCGGCCAGCCGTATCGTGGTGGATAAACCGCAGTATGAGGTCATCGCCGGGGTCAATATCCCGATGCTGGTCGAAACGCTGATGGCGCGCGATGACAACCCGACGCTTGCCGAGCTGGTGGCGGTGGCGGTTGAGACCGGCCGTGACGGCGTTAAAGCGCTGAAAGCCAAAGAGGAGGCACCCGCGCCCGCCGCAAAACCGGCTGCGCCCGCGCAACCGGCTACGCCGATGGCTCCCGGCGACCATATGAAGATCGGGCTGGCACGTATCGATGATCGCCTGATCCACGGCCAGGTCGCGACGCGCTGGACCAAAGAGACGAACGTTCAGCGCATCATTGTGGTCAGCGATGAGGTGGCAAAGGATCACGTCCGCAAAACCCTGCTGACGCAGGTCGCGCCGCCCGGCGTGACGGCGCATGTGGTCGATGTCGATAAGATGGTTCGGGTGTGGAATAACCCAAAGTATGGTCAGGATCGGGTGATGCTGCTGTTTACCAACCCCACCGACGTTCTGCGCGTGGTGGAACAGGGTGTCGATATCAGGACCGTCAACATCGGCGGGATGGCGTTCCGTCAGGGAAAAACCCAGGTCAACAATGCGGTTTCGGTGGATGAAAAAGATATCGCCGCCTTCCGCAAACTGAATGAACGCCATATCGAACTGGAAGTGCGTAAGGTTTCCAGCGATCAGAAACTGAAAATGATGGATCTGATTGCGAAAGTAAACGCGTAACAGAAGAGCTGCTGCGCCTGCGTTTCCGGGCTCATTTTCGCTATCCTGCTGAGGACAAGAAGTATGATGGAAATAACCTCGCTACAAATTATTCTGATTTTTATCGTTGCCTGTATTGCCGGCATGGGGTCGATTCTGGATGAGTTCCAGTTTCACCGTCCGCTGGTGGCCTGTACCCTGATTGGTATCGTGCTGGGGGATATGAAAACCGGCATTATCATCGGCGGGACGCTGGAGATGATTGCGCTGGGCTGGATGAACATCGGTGCCGCCGTGGCCCCCGATGCCGCTCTCGCCTCCATCATCTCCACCATTCTGGTGATCGCGGGCGGTCAGAGTGTGGGAGCCGGTATCGCGCTGGCCATCCCGCTGGCCGCAGCCGGACAGGTGCTGACCATCATCGTGCGAACCCTGACTGTCGCCTTCCAGCATGCCGCGGACAAAGCCGCAGAGAAAGGCAACCTCACCGCTATCTCCTGGATCCATGTCTCTGCCCTGCTGCTGCAGGCGATGCGTATCGCTATCCCGGCACTGATTGTGGCGATCTCCGTCGGCACCAGTGCGGTTCACGCCCTGCTCAGTTCGATCCCTGAAGTGGTCACCAATGGTCTGAATATCGCGGGCGGCATGATTGTGGTGGTCGGTTACGCGATGGTCATCAACATGATGCGCGCGGGCTACCTGATGCCCTTCTTCTATCTCGGCTTTGTCACCGCGGCCTTTACCAACTTTAACCTGGTGGCGCTGGGGGTCATTGGCGTGGTGATGGCGGTGCTCTACATTCAGCTCAGCCCGAAATACAACCGTGTAGCGGGGGCCCCTTCCGGCCCGGCGACCGCGAACGATCTTGATAACGAACTCGATTAAGGAACAGGTGATCACATGGTTGATATTACGAAAGTCGAAAAGAAACTGACACCCGGTGACGTCCGCGCCGTCTTTATGCGCTCGAACCTGTTTCAGGGATCGTGGAACTTTGAACGTATGCAGGCGCTGGGCTTCTGCTTCTCAATGGTGCCGGTGATCCGCCGTCTCTATCCGGAGAATAATGATGAGCGCAGGCAGGCAATCAAGCGCCATCTGGAGTTCTTCAATACCCACCCTTATGTGGCCGCGCCGGTGCTCGGCGTTACCATGGCGATGGAGGAGCAGCGTGCCAACGGTGCGCCTATCGACGACGGTGCCATCAACGGCCTGAAAGTCGGTCTGATGGGCCCGCTGGCCGGTGTCGGCGACCCGATCTTCTGGGGCACCGTGCGTCCGGTGTTTGCCGCGCTGGGTGCCGGCATCGCAATGAGCGGCAGCCTGCTGGGCCCCTTGCTGTTCTTTGTGCTGTTTAACCTGGCACGCCTGCTGACCCGCTACTACGGCGTGGCGTATGGCTATCGCAAAGGGATCGATATCGTCAGCGATATGGGCGGCGGATTTCTGCAGAAGCTCACGGAGGGCGCCTCGATTCTGGGTCTGTTTGTGATGGGCGCGCTGGTGAACAAGTGGACGCACGTCAACATCCCGCTGGTGGTGTCTCGTATCACCGACTCCACCGGTAAGACCACCGTCACCACGGTGCAGTCGATCCTCGATCAGCTGATGCCAGGCATCGTGCCGCTACTGCTGACCTTCGGCTGTATGTGGCTGTTGCGCCGTAAGGTCAACGCGCTGTGGATTATCGTCGGCTTCTTTGCCATCGGTATTTTTGGTTACTGGATCGGCCTGCTCGGTCTGTAATCGCACCCGGCCGGGCGCTTGCGCCCGGCTTTTAAGCGTAGTGAGCTGAGCCACAACTGGCTGAGCTCACCCCGTTTGAGGCCAGATGTTATGTCATTAACTGATGCGCTGATCGCGCTCTGCATTGCCGCCCTGCTGCTATTTGCCCTTTATGACGAGGTGATTCTGCCGCGTCGACGCGGGCCTGTCCGCTTGCGGGTCGCCCTGCAGCGACGGCACAAAATCGACAGCCTGATTTTCATCGGGCTGCTGCTGATTCTGCTGGGAAACAACATCAGCCATCACGGCCCGCAGCTCACCACTACCCTGCTGATGGTGCTGAGCTTTCTGGCGTTCTGGCTTTTCTGGCTGCGCAGGCCCACGCTGCTGATGAAGGCCGAAGGGTTATTTTATGCCGGTGTCTGGATTGATTACCGGCGGATTCAGGGCATGAATCTCTCTGAGGATGGCATTCTGGTCATTCAACTGGAGCAGCGCCGGCTGCTGATTGCGGTGCAGCAGCTCGACGATCTGGAGCGCATCTATAATACGCTGGTTGAGGCGCGCTAGTCGCGCTGCCACTGCGTCAGGGTAAAGTCGGCATCACAACTGAACGACTCGCTCTGCTGCAGCGTCTCCCAGACCGCCTCCCGCGCCCGCCACGCAAAAGGCGTCATCTGCAGCAGGGTCGTTGCGGCCCCGCCCGTCAGCGCCATCGGATAACGCAGCGTATGCTGAGCCACCTGCCGGAAGCCCGGGTAGGTTTTCTGCTCTGGCGCATGCAGCTGCACGTCGCGATAGATCAGGGCTTTGAACTGCTGCAGATGATGCGGTCCCGGCGTTACCGTCAGTACCGTGCCGCCGGGCTTCAGGACGCGGGCCAGTTCCGCTTCATTGCAGGGCGCGTAAATCCGCACCACGGCATCCAGCGAGCCATCGGCAAAAGGCAGACGCTGGCTGGAGGCCACGCAGAACCGCACCGCGGGATAACGCTTAGCGGCGAGGCGGATAGCCATTCTGGCCACATCCAGTCCATACACCTGTCCGCCTTCCCCTGCCGCCTCTGCCAGCGCAGCGGTGTAGTAGCCTTCACCACAGCCGATATCCAGAATCTGGCTCTCCGGCAGGTTCAGCACCGGTTGCAGCAGCGCGACGACCTGCTCACGCAGCGGCTGATAGTAGCCCGCCTGCAGAAATTCCCGTCGAGCCTGCATCATCTCTGCACTGTCACCTGGCTCACGCGACCGTTTATGCTGAACGGGCAGCAGATTGACATACCCCTCTTTCGCCTGATCAAACTGATGGCGATTCTCGCAGGACCAGCTGCGGGCATTGAAAGTCAGAGGAGAGTGGCAAAGCGGGCAAATCAACGACATAGGGGACTCCGGCATCAGATAACGCGGCGCAGTGTAACCTTATCGTTTACGCATCGGAAGCATAAAGAAAGCCCCGGCCGACCGGCCAGGGCTTTGAGAATCCATATCAGGGTGCGATGCACCGAGGCGGAGTCGAATCAGATAGCAGTGACGTTAACAGCTGCCGGGCCTTTCTGGCCATCCTGAATTTCGAACTCAACGCTCTGGCCTTCAGCCAGGGTTTTGAAACCATTGCCCTGGATGGCAGAGAAGTGTACGAACACATCTTTGCTGCCGTCTGCAGGGGTGATAAAACCAAAACCTTTAGACTCGTTGAACCACTTAACCTGACCTTTAATCTTTGCCATTTTGCAAATTCCTTTAGATGTTTATTTAGCCCGAAGGCTGTCTTACAGAAAAACCAGAGACGTTACTGCATGAGGCACTAATTAAGGTTCGGCAAGGAAGCGGTATTCAACGTCAACGTCTTTACTCGTACTTCTTCACTGAAGATGCCATGCATAAACAGAACTGTACCTCGTTTAACCCACGAATTGTTATCACATATCCTAAAAACAATGGCAAGCCATTTTTAAAGTCTCAGAGAGGCAGCACGCACAATTGCCAGAAGGCTCACACAGCCTGTTCTGTCACGGCGCTAAAACCCGGCATAAATATAATGAACCCGCAGGTTCATTTCCTCCGGATGCCTTCTCGTCCGGGCTAACTCAATGGATACCATAAGAAATTAATATTTCACAAATATGGCAGTAAGCGAATTGATAAGCGAAGCGACAGGAAAGCGAAGCAGCAATAACCTGACGTTAATCCTGTACGACACTTTTTATTTGGTACAGGTATCTTCTCTCCTGCACCAAAAACAGGAAACTGCCCTGAGCTCTGCTCCAAATAAAAGCAGCCGCACGAATCCGGCTTATTAAAAATTTAACCATTAATGTGATAAAAAAAGATTTCTGTTAAAAAAATCCGGTGTAACCGTCTTCCCCGGCTCCAGGATTATTCCTGGGGTGGATTATTCAGGCTGCGGCTTTCGCCTATTCGCCAGGGCGCGAAGCTGCCCTGCTCCTCCTCTGCCCGCCGCAGTGCCGCAGCCAGTTCCTGCGGAGGCGCATCCAGTGCCTCATCAGCCAGTTCAAATACGCCCCAGTGGATAGGCAGCGTCAGCGGTCTGCCCGCCGCCTGCCAGAGTGCCACGGCCTGATCGGGGTCCATATGCTGGCCTGCCATGAACCATTTCGGTGCATAGGCACCAATCGGTAAGGCTGTCACGCTGAAGGGGCCAAGCCGGGTGGGGATCGCCAGCAGGCTGTCGCTGTAGCCACTGTCACCGGAGAACCAGAAGCGCACGGAGGATGAACGTACGACCCAGCCGCACCAGAGCGAACGGTTGCGATCGCGGGGCGACCGCATACTCCAGTGACGCGCCGGAACCGCATCAAAACAGAGATCGCCCACCCTGACCTGCTGCCACCAGTCAGCCTGATGTACCTGCTGCACTCCCCGGGCGCGGCACCACGCCGCCAGGCCCAGCGGTACAACAAAGGTGGCCTGCGGGAAACGCCGGACGATCGCTTTGACCGTCGGCCGATCCAGATGGTCGTAATGATTGTGAGAAATCAGCACGACATCCAGATGCGGCAGGTCAGCAATGCTGAGCGGCGCAGGGGTTTTGCGCTGCGGTCCGGCAAAAGAGAACGGCGAGGCGCGGGATGAGAGGGCGGGATCGATCAGAATGTAACGCTGATTGAGCCGCAACAGCACGGCGGCATGGCCCAGCCACCAGAGGCGATCGTCACTGCCGCTGAGATCGGCGAGTTGCCACCACTCTTCAACAAAAGCGTCATAGCCCTGTTGCGGTGGCATCGGAAGACCCTGCGCTTTTCGCTCCCGACGCCAGCGCCGGAGATCGCCAGGCTGACGCTCTTCCGGCTCCGGGTTACGGAAACCCTCTGGCGTATGGTGCGCTTTGCTGCTGTCATACCACGGATTCTTCCCGCTCATCCCGCCTCTCTGTTCTGATTAACGTTCCGGGATTAACCGGATAAAGTCGCGCTTCTCCCGCTCATCCTCGGGTTTTTTACTCTCCGCGCCAGGCTGCAGCTCAATCAGAAGGCGCAGCAGCTGATTCTGTTTTTTCTGCTCTTCCAGCAGCGATTCCAGCAAACGGATCTGCTCACCGGCTCGAACGCTGGCACGATTAACGAAGAACCAGGCGATAAACGCCACAATCAAAATGATGACCAGCAGGCCATAGCTGACCAGGGGGCCCGGATTTGCGGCTAACTCATTCATAACTGCCTCATAAAACAAAGTGAAAACGCCAGAACACGACAACCGCGTATTCTACCTGTCACCATCACAAAAGATAATGGGGTTAACGGCAAAGCAGAATTTGCCGTTTCAGTTATCTCTGATCGATTCCCGCCGAAAAGCCAGGCATGCTGCTATCATTCTGACCGGCAGCACCAGGTGGAGCGCTGAGTTACCTTTCACAAGGAGATACAATGAAACTGTTTATTCGCATGGTAGGCTTGCTGGCGGTGATCTGGCTGGCGATGCTCTTTACCGGTTATGGCGTGTTAACCGGCAGCACTAAGAATGCAGCAGGACTGGGCCTGCAGTGCAGCTATCTTACCGCACGCGGTGTGATTAACGCCCAGTATCTGCACACGGACAGCGGCGTAGTCGGCGTAACCGATTGTCCGCTGCTGAAAAAAAGCGGAGAAGTGATCGATAACTGATGAAAACGCGGGCCGCATGGCCCGCGCTGTTCAGAAAGGATAGGCGTGAAAGCCCATTTCCGAGGAAATGGTACGCGCCGCCCGCTGCAGCATCTCCACATAATCCTGACGCGCCTCTTCTGAAAAACGGATCGTGGGAAAAGAGAGGCTGAGGCCGGCAATTACCACCCCGAAGCGATCAAAAACCGGCACCGCGAGGCAGCGTAACCCCTCCTCCTGCTCTTCATTATCTTCGCCATAACCCTGCGCCTTCACCTCGTCCAGCGCCGCCAGCAGGGCGTCCGCGCTCGTCAGCGTATTCGGCGTGCTGCGTCTGAACTCTACCTGGCGCAGAATCTCTTCCGTTTCCTCCCGGTCGCGCCAGGCGAGCAGCACCTTGCCAATCGCGGTGGAATAGAGTGGATTGCGGCGACCAATGCGCGAATACATGCGCAGGTTATAGAGCGAGTCGATTTTATGAATGTAGACAATGCTCTCCTCTTCCAGCGCGCCCAGATGCACGGTCTCACGGGTCAGACGCGACAGCTCCCGCATCTGCAGATCCGCGCTGCGGATCAAATCGACATTCTGAAGCGCTTTCGCCCCCAGCTCGAACAGTTTGAGCGTCAGGGAGTACTTTTCGCTCTCACCTTCCTGGGTAACATAGCCCAGCGTTTTCATGGTTTGCAGAAAACGGTAGACCGTGCTTTTTGACATCATCACGCGCTGCGCCAGCTCAGTGATGCTGTGGTCGCGCTCTTCACCCAGCGCCTGCAAAATGCCAAACACTTTCAGCACGGAGGAGACGGAATCGGGCTGTTTGCCATTTTCAGCAGAGGACATCGCGCACCTTGTTCAATCAGTTACAAAAATAAGACAGAACGCCAGTATAGAGTGACGCAGCGGAAAGCGGCAATGGTTTCACCCTGGTGTCGCCGGTCACGCGATCTTTTTCACCTCCGGACGCTGCAATTTCGCGTCAACTTCATTAGCATGATGATATTCACCCTCTTTAGTAATTAACCTATGACACTCTCTCCTCCTCAGGATGGTTTACCCGGCGCTCAGCGCTATATGGCGATTATCACCATCGCGCTCGGACTCACGATGGCGGTATTAGATGGCGCGATCGCCAACGTGGCGCTGCCCACCATCTCACGCGAACTGAACGCCAGCCCGGCGCAGTCCATCTGGATAGTGAACGCCTATCAGATTGCGATTATCGTCTCGCTGCTGTCGCTCTCCTTCCTCGGTGACATGCTGGGCTATCGTCGCGTGTATCAGACAGGTCTGGCGCTGTTTATTGTGACGTCGGTCTTCTGCGCCTTCTCCACCTCACTCACCATGCTGACCTGCGCCCGCGTTCTGCAGGGGCTGGGCGGCGCGGCGCTGATGAGCGTCAATACCGCCCTGATACGCATTATCTATCCGCAGCGCTATCTGGGGCGCGGTATGGCCATCAACTCGCTGGTGGTGGCGGTTTCGACGGCGGCGGGCCCGACGGTGGCGGCCGCCATTCTGTCGGTGGCGAGCTGGAAATGGCTGTTTCTGATTAACGTCCCGCTGGGTGCCGTGGCACTCTGGCTGGCGCTGCGGACGCTGCCCGATAATCCGCAGAAAGCCACTACGCAGAAATTTGATGTGCCCAGCGCCATCATGAACGCCCTGTTCTTTGGGCTGATCATCTCCGCATTGAGCGGTTTTGCGCAGGGTCAGAGTCACCTGCTGGTGCTGTCAGAAGTGATCGGACTGCTGGTTATCGGGTGGTTCTTCATCCGTCGCCAGCTCGCGATGACGGTGCCGCTGTTACCGGTTGACCTGCTGCGTATCCCGATTTTCAGCCTGTCGATGGGGACGTCGGTCTGTTCGTTCTGCGCGCAGATGCTCGCCATGGTGTCGCTGCCCTTCTTTCTGCAAAACGTCCTGCAGCGTGATGAGGTGGCCACTGGTTTACTCCTGACGCCCTGGCCGCTGGCCACCATGGTGTTTGCGCCGATTGCCGGTCGGCTGATTGGCCGGGTGCACGCCGGGCTGCTGGGGGGCATCGGTCTGGCGATGTTCGCGCTGGGGCTGTTTCTGCTTGCCTGGCTGCCGGCCAATCCCGGCGATGTCGATATCATCTGGCGCATGATGCTGTGCGGTGCCGGTTTCGGGCTGTTTCAGTCGCCCAACAACCATACCATTGTCACCTCAGCGCCCCGTCATCGCAGCGGCGGTGCCAGCGGCATGCTGGGTACTGCGCGTCTGCTGGGTCAGAGTGCGGGTGCCGCGCTGGTCGCGCTGATGTTTAATCTGTTTGATGAGCAAGGCACGCACGCCTCGCTGCTGCTGGCGGGCAGTTTTGCCGCGGTGGCGGCGCTGGTCAGCGTGTCACGCATGACGCAGAATCGCGCCTGAGGGCCGAAAAAGAAAAGGCGACCCGGGGGTCGCCTTTTTTATGCCGCTCAGGGCTATTTCAGATACTGGCCGCTGCGCAGGGCTTCAATACGTTTGTCCAGCGGGGGATGCGACATAAACAGCTCGCTGAACGACTTGCCTTTGCCGTTGATGCAGAACGCCATCATGCTGCTCGGCTCCTGCGGTTCGTAGCTGGTTTTCAGACGCTGCAGCGCCGCAATCATCTTCTCACGGCCGACCAGCTTCGCTGAACCGGCATCGGCGTGGAACTCGCGGTGACGGGAGAACCACATGGTGATGATGCTGGCAAGAATACCGAATACCAGCTCCAGCACCATCGACACCGCAAAATAGACCAGCGGGTTGCCGTTGCTGCTCTCTTCGCCATCATCACGGTTGCCGGACATGAAGCCCGCCGCGATCTGCGCCAGAATACGGGACACGAAAATCACGAAGGTGTTCACCACACCCTGAATCAGGGTCATGGTGATCATGTCGCCGTTCGCGATATGCGACACTTCGTGCGCCAGGACCGCTTCAGCCTCATCGCGGCTCATGTTCTGCAGCAGACCGGTTGAAACCGCCACCAGCGAGGCGTTACGACGTGCACCCGTGGCAAAGGCGTTGATGTCAGGCGCGTGATAGATCGCGACCTGTGGCATCGCAATGCCCGCCTGTTGAGCCTGACGGCCAATCGTCTCCATCAGCCAGCGCTCCGTTTCATTGCGCGGCTGTTCAATCACTTCACCACCCACCGATCGCAGTGCCATCCACTTCGACATCAGCAGTGAAACAAACGCACCGCCGAAGCCAAACAGGCCTGCCATGATCATCAGGCCCTGGACACTGCTTGACTGGATCCCTGTCAGGCTGAGAATCAGCCCGAATACCAACATCACAGCCAGGTTGGTCATCAGGAAAAGAGCAATACGCATCATAATCGTTAATCTTCCTCAGTAGTTCACGCGCCTATACGCGGATAGATATCCTATGTGCATTGGGCCGCTTTTCAAGCGACCTTAACGTTTAAGTGCCTAAAAAGACATAACTTTACATTTTGTCACGCCTGCTGCGCCGACCGTCACGCTGGCACGATTACAGCGGCTAATGATTACGGCGGAATGTCCCTCCCGCAGGCAAAAAAAAGCACCGCCTGGCGGTGCTTTTTCTCATAGCCGCGGGTTATTTCGCCGCGGGCGCTTCCGGCTGGGATTTCTCCAGCTGCGCCAGATCGTTCGCAATCTTCACCGTCTCATCGAGGTAAGGATCGGGCTCTTTATAATCTTTCGGCAGCTCGTCCAGGTTTTTCAGCGGTTTTTTGCCTTCGGCCTGATAACGCGCGTTGATACGCTCCAGACGTAACGCATCATCTTCGTGATTCTCTTTCTCGCGCTGAGCGAGGTTGAGCGACACAATGTTGCGTTTATCTTTCAGGGCATTGAAACGCGCAATGTCCTTCATGATGTACTGGAACTCACGATCCTGAGCAATACGTTCAGCGTGCTGCTTCGTCAGCTGCGCCACCAGCGGTTTGACGTCGCCGGTTTTGACGTAGGTCGCCGCTTTGATGCTGTCCCACGGCAGTGCGTTATCTTCGAACTTCTCACCGGTTTCAGCCGCTTCCACCCCGGTTGGCATCAGCAGATCGGGCGTGACGCCTTTACGCTGGGTACTGCCACCGTTAATCCGGTAGAACTTCTGAATGGTATAGGAAACGGAGCCTAACGCCGGCCACTCCGGACGCAGCATCTGATCGTAAATGCGGTTCAGAGAGCGATACTGCTGCACAGTGCCCTTCCCGAAGGTCGGCTCGCCGACGATCACTGCACGTCCGTAATCCTGCATCGCCGCAGCGAAGATCTCAGAGGCGGAGGCACTGAAGCGGTCAACCAGCACCACCAGCGGTCCTTTGTAATAGACCACGCCGTCGTTGTCGCTGTCTTCACGCACCCGACCATTGTTGTCGCGCACCTGAACAACCGGACCACTCGGAATAAACAGACCGGAGAGCGATACCGCTTCGGTCAGCGCACCGCCGCCGTTGGTCCGCAGATCGATCACGACGCTGTCAACGTTCTGCTTCTGCAGCTTCTGCAGCTGAACCTTCACGTCATCGGTGAGACCGACGTAGAAACCGGGAATGTCGAGCACGCCCACTTTCTGTTTACCGACATTCTTGATGCTCATTTTGACGGCGCGATCTTCCAGACGGATTTTCTCACGCGTCAGCGTCACGGTGCGGGTTTTGGTGCCCTTACCGGCTGGCAGGATCTCAAGGCGCACTTTGCTGCCTTTCGGTCCTTTGATTTTCGCCACCACGTCATCCAGACGCCAGCCAATCACATCTTCCATCGGCTTGCCGGGCTGACCGACGCCGACGATGCGATCCCCCACCGTGATGGATTTACTTTTCGCGGCCGGTCCACCCGCAACCATCGAGTTGATGACGGTGTAGTCGTCATCCATCTGCAGCACGGCACCGATCCCTTCCAGAGACAGGCTCATCTCGGTGTTGAACTGTTCGGTGTTACGTGGCGACAGGTAGCTGGTGTGCGGATCGATTTCCCGGGCAAAGGCGTTCATCACCAGCTGGAAAACATCCTCACCGTTGCTCTGGGCGAGACGGCGAATCGCGAAGTTATAACGCTTGGTCAGAACGTCGCGAATCTCCTGGTCGGTTTTACCCGCCAGCTTCAGGCTCAGCTGGTCATATTTGACTTTGGCATCCCACAGAGCATTCAGCTCGGCTTCATCTTTCGGCCAGGGAGCCTTGCCGCGGTCAATGTCGATGGTGTCATTGCCGCTGAAGTTCATCGGACGCGCCAGCACCGTCAGCGCATACTGATAGCGCTCAAAACGGCGTTTCTGCGCCAGATTATAGAGATCGTAAAAGAGATCCAGCTTGCCACTGCGCAGCTCATCGCCGACGGTGGTTTTTTTGCTGGCAAACTGCGCCACATCCGACGCCAGCAGCACGTTGTGGCTGTAGTCGAGCATGTTCAGATAGCGATCGAAAATCTTCGCTGAAAAGTTCTGATCCAGGTCGAACTGGCGGTAGTGGGAACGGGTGAAGCGTGAGGTGACGCGCTCACTGACCGTCGGGTCCTGCGGGTCTTCGTGAAGCTGGGGGATCTGATCGGCGCGGGTGATATTCTCCGCGCCGAACGTTGGGCCTGCTAACAGCAGGCCCGCAATAAGTCCAACTTTGAAAAGGGTGTTCATGCCGGGGTTAGCCTCCGTTTCAGAACTGCAAGTGTTCTGCGCGCACAATCATTGCCATGCCGGAAGCGAGCTGGACCCGAACGCCGTCTTTCGATACTTCAAGAACGGTAGCGTCCATCGCACTTTTGCCTGCTTTAACTTTAATACTCTGGCCGGGTTGCAAAGTTGAGGTATCAGTGATGGGTCGGGCTTCCTGCTCCGGACGTGGGGCTGGTTTGCGATGCTGTGAGGCGGTCGCACGCGGTGCAGCAGTCTGCGGACGCGGTTTGCGTGCGGCGTCGCCCTCGGCAGGCTTACGTGCAGCAGGCTTGCGCGCGCGACGCGGTGCCGCGCCCTCTTCGCTTTCACCCGCTTCACGACGGGCGGCACGCTGCTGATCGCGCTGTGCCTGCACACGCGCTTTCGCTTCTTCAAGCTGCTTACGCGCATGCTCGACATGCTGCTCATCCAGCACGCCACAGGCGTTACCGTCGAGATCGACACGAATAGCACCGGCTTTGATGCCGTAGAGATAACGCCAGCTCGACGTATAAAGACGCAGCGCGGAACGCAGCTGTGTTTTGCTCAGGCTCATTTCGCCCTGAACACGCTCGACCAGATCCTGAAAGATACCGATTTTGAGCGGACGCGCTTCACCTTCAGCGCTAAAGCAGTGCGGAAAGCGCTCCGCCAGAAAAGTGATGACTTCTTTACTGCTATTCAACTTAGGTTGATTTTCCATGAAATTTCCTGATTACAACGGGTTTGCCGACCAGCGCAGGCATGAACAGGCGACATTATAATGACAACATCGCTAAATGCCATGTGATCCAGTCGATTAGCTGCGCGTCAGCTGCAGATATTTTTCTAAATCGCTGTTCGCAAGCACTTCACAAAGCCCATCAGTCAGTGTGACCAGCCCTGATTCGTCATCGCTGTCAAAACGATTGTAATCCACGCTGTCGATGTCCAGCACCCCAACCACAGTGCCATTCACTTTCAGAGGAATCACAATCTCAGCGTTGCTGGCAGCGTCGCAGGCGATGTGGCCCGGGAAGGCATGCACATCATCCACGCGTTGCACTTTCTCTTCTGCCAGCGCCGTGCCACACACACCTTTACCGACCGGAATGCGCACACAGGCGATTTTGCCCTGGAACGGGCCCAGCACCAGCGTATCGGCTTCCGTCAGCAGGTAGAAACCTGCCCAGTTCACGCCATCGAGACGTTCATACAGCAGCGCGCTAAAGTTTCCCATCGCGGCGAGAAACGCCGTTTCGCCCGCCAGCAGGGCTCGCATATCGCGATTTAGATCGGCGTAAAAGGCAGTTTTGTTCATTATTCAACCGTTACCAATGACATCTGAACGGGTTTATTGAGACCGTTCGTTAAAAATAAGTTTTAATTATCCAGAGCGACAAGGTGAATCATAGCGTTAGTTACTATAACCTTAGCATTCTGTGGATCGAAGCGTGATGCCCGAGACAGGCACACAGACAATGTCTTAATGACCGATATCTGTTACTTCTGACGAGCGAAAATTGCACCACCCTATGAAAATTCACGCTATCAGCCAGACATTGCCTCACGCACGTTATCAGCGTTGCCCGCAATGCGATACCCTTTTTTCCTTACCGGATGTGAAATCGCATCAGGCGGCCTACTGTCCGCGCTGCAACGCCCGGATAGTCAGCGGTCACGACTGGTCGATGACACGTCTGATGGCCATGGCCGCCACCATGATGGTGCTGATGCCGTTCGCGTTTTCCCTGCCGCTGGTGGATATCCGTCTGCTGGGGATGCGCATCAATGCCAGCGTGCTGGAGGGCGTGATTCAGATGACGCAGCAGGGGGATGTCCTGACGGCGTCTATGGTGGCCTTCTGCACCCTGGGCGCGCCGATCACCCTGGTGGCCGGCATCTGCTATCTCGGTATCGGTCACCGGCTGGGCATGAACCTGCGGCCCGTGCTGCTGATGCTGGAGAAGCTGAAAGAGTGGGTGATGCTCGATATCTACCTGATCGGCATTGCCGTGGCGTCGATTAAGGTGCAGGACTATGCTTCGCTGGAGATTGGGTATGGGCTGGCGGCTTACATCGCCCTGACGGTGCTGAGCGTGCTGACGCTGATCCATCTCAACATGGAGCAGCTGTGGGAGCATTTCTACCCGCAGCAGCCCGGCAATATGGCGCGTGACGAGATGCAGGTCTGTCTGAACTGTCACCATACCGGCCTGCCGGACGAACGGGGGCGCTGCCCGCGCTGTCACACACCGCTGGACTTCCGTCGCCGCCACAGCCTGCAAAAATCCTGGGCGGCGCTGATTGCCTCGATTGTGCTGCTGATCCCGGCGAACCTGCTGCCAATTTCCGTGGTGTACCTCAACGGATCACGGCGTGAAGACACTATCTTCTCGGGCATTCTGTCGCTGGGTGAAGGCAATGTGCCGGTCGCCGCGATTGTGTTTATCGCCAGTATTCTGGTGCCCTTTACCAAAGTGCTGGTGATGCTGACCCTGCTGCTCAGCATCCATTTCCGCTGTGAACAGGGGCTGCGCACCCGCATCCGGTTACTGCGGTTTGTCACCTGGGTTGGCCGCTGGTCAATGCTGGATCTGTTTGTCATTTCGTTAACCATGTCGCTGGTCAATCGCGATCAGCTGCTGGCTTTTACCATGGGACCGGCGGCGCTCTTTTTTGGCGCCGCCGTTATCCTGACCATTATGTCTGTTGAGTGGCTGGACAGCCGCCTGCTCTGGGATGCACATGCAACAGGAAACGCCGACTACACCGACTAACGCCACGCTGCGCAATAAGCGTAAAGTTTCGCCCTTCTGGCTGCTGCCGATTATTGCGATGCTGATCGCCTGCTGGCTGCTCTGGACCAACTACCAGGAGCGCGGCACCACCATCACCATCAATTTCCAGACGGCGGATGGGATTGTGCCGGGCCGTACCCCGATCCGTTATCAGGGTGTGGAAGTGGGCACCGTGCAGGGCATTAATCTCAGCGACGACTATCGCCGCATTCAGATCAAAGCCAGTATCAAGAGCGATATGCGCGACGCGCTGCGCGAAGACACCCAGTTCTGGCTGGTGACGCCGAAAGCCTCACTGGCTGGCGTGTCGGGACTGGATGCGCTGGTCGGCGGTAACTATATCGGGATGATGCCCGGCAAAGGGAAACCCAGCGAGGCCTTTACCGCGCTCGATACCCAGCCCAAATATCGGGTGAACACCGGCGAACTGCTGATCCATCTGCATGCCCCCGATCTCGGCTCGCTTAACACCGGTTCGCTGGTCTACTACCGCAAGATTCCGGTTGGCCGGGTCTATGACTACAACATCAACAGCAAATCCGACGGGGTGGCGATTGATGTGCTGATTGACCGTCGCTTCACCCATTTGGTGAAAACCAACAGTCGCTTCTGGAACGTCTCCGGCGTCAATGCTGATGTCAGCCTGAGCGGTGCCAAAGTGCAGCTGGAGAGCCTGGCGGCGCTGGTGAATGGCGCGATTGCCTTTGACTCCCCGGAAAATGCCGGAGAGGCCAAAGCGGAGCAGAACTACCGGCTCTACCCTGACCTGGCGCACAGTCAGCGCGGCGTGCTGATTACCCTGGATCTGCCCAACGGCAATAACCTTAAAGCGGGCAGCACGCCGCTGATCTATCAGGGACTGGAGGTCGGCACGCTGACTAAGCTCAACCTGCAGGATGGCGGCAAGGTGACCGGCGAGCTGACGATTGATCCGTCGGTGGTCGGTCTGATGCGCAGCGGCACCCGCATTGAGATGCACAGCCCGAAAATCAGCCTGACCGATACCAGCCTCAGTGCGCTGCTGACCGGTAACACGCTGGAACTGGTTCCCGGCGAAGGTGAGCCGCAGCAGCACTACACCGTGCTGGCGTCAAATGAGACGCTGCTGCAGAAACCCAACGTGCTGACGGTCAGGCTGAGTGCGCCGGAGAGCTACGGTATCGATCAGGGGCAGCCGCTGATGCTGCACGGCATGCAGATTGGTCAGGTGATGTCGCGCTCTCTGGATGAGAATGGCGTCAATTTCGTGGTCGCGGTGAATCCTGAGAATCGCAGCCTGGTGCACGGGGACAGCAAATTTATCGTCAACAGCCGGCTCGATGTGAAATTTGGTCTCGACGGAATGCAGGTGTTAGGTGCCAGCGCCCGTGAATGGGTCGATGGCGGCATACGGCTGGAACCGGGCAGGAAAGGCGAGCCGAAAACCGCCTATCCGCTGTTTGCCGATGCGGAAAAAGCGGAAGAAGGCATTACCGGTGATGGCCCCTCCACCACCCTGACGCTGACCGCAAACAGTCTGCCTGACGTGCAGGCGGGTTCGGTGGTGCTGTACCGCAAGTTTCAGGTCGGTGAGATTGTGAAAGTCACGCCGCGCGCTGACGCCTTTGATATTGCGGTGCACATCCAGCCGGAGTATCGCAAGCTGCTGACCAGCGAAAGCGTCTTCTGGGCCGAGGGCGGCGCCCGCGTCAGTCTTAACGGCAGCGGCCTGACAGTTCAGGCATCGCCGCTAAACCGGGCGCTGAAAGGTGCAATCAGCTTCGACAACATGACCGGTGCGAAGTCGGCCAAAGGGGTCAAGCGTGTGCTCTACCCGTCTGAAACCGCCGCCCGCGCGGTGGGCAGTCAGATTACCCTGCACACCTATGACGCCAGCAAGCTTTCAGCCGGGATGCCGATTCGTTACCTGGGCATCAATGTCGGCCAGGTGGAGTCGCTTTCGCTCAGTAAAGATAACAATCAGGTCGTCGCCAAAGCGGTGCTCTATCCCGAATATGTGGATGATTTTGCCCGCCTCGGCAGCCGTTTCTCGGTGGTCTCTCCAGAGATTTCCGCAACGGGGGTGAATCATCTGGAAACGCTATTGCAGCCTTACGTTAACGTGGACCCGGGCAAAGGCGGTGCCGTGCGCACCTTTGAGCTGCAGGAGAGCACCATTACCGATTCGCGCTACCTGAATGGCCTGAATATTTACGTTGATGCCACCGAAGCCGGTTCGCTGTCGCTGGGCACCCCGGTGCTGTTCCGCGGCGTGGAAGTGGGCACCGTGACCGGCACATCGCTGGGCAATATGGCGGATCGCGTGCAGATTGCTCTGCGTATCAGCAAGAAGTATCAGCATCTGGTGCGGAATAACTCGGTGTTCTGGCTGGCGTCCGGCTACAACCTCGACTTCGGTCTGATTGGCGGCGTGGTGAAAACCGGCACCTTCCAGCAGTTTATTCGCGGCGGCATCCAGTTTGCCACCCCGCCAACGGTGCCGCTGGCGCCGCAGGCGACGCCGGATAAACACTTCCTGCTGCAGGATGAAGCGCCGAAGGATTGGCGCAACTGGGGAACGGCAATTCCGTCTCCGCGCTAATTCAGGCTATGCGGGCAGTCTGTGCTGCCCGCATAGCTGCTTTGTACCGCAGGCTCAGGGAGCAAACGCCCTCCGCAAAGACGCAAAAACCGCCATCCCTGGCGGGCTCAGCGCGGACCATCCCTGGCCCGCTATGCTTTACTCCGGGCGTATGCTCCCATCGCTTCATCTTTCCGCGGGCTGTATGCCTGAGCAATCTCATCTGCGCAAAACCGCGCCAGACTTATTCCTCCTGAGACGGGCAGCCTGGCTGCCCGTTTCCTTTCTGCATGGTACACTGCCGCCTTTGCCTTAACTGGAATGTGCCCGTGTCAGATGCTGCTTCGCTTTTCCCCGCCGATTTTCTCTCTTTAATGCGCCAGAGCCTGCCCGATGAGGCCAGCTTCGCGCAGTTCCTCGCCATCAGTCAGCAGCCGCTGCGCCGCACGCTGCGGGTGAATACCCTGAAGATCAGCGTGGCTGACTTCCTGCGTCTCACCGCTGACTATGAGTGGCAGCTTACGCCGGTGCCGTGGTGCGAAGAGGGATTCTGGATCAGCCGGGAAGATGAGAGCCTGCCGCTGGGCAGCGTCGCGGAACACCTCAGCGGCCTGTTCTATATTCAGGAAGCCAGCTCCATGCTGCCGGTCACCGCCCTGTTCGACGCGCAGACCGCGGTCAGCGCCGTGATGGATATGGCGGCGGCACCAGGTTCAAAAACCACCCAGATTGCGGCCCGGATGGGCAATCAGGGGATCATTCTGGCCAATGAGTTCTCCTCCAGCCGGGTGAAAGTCCTGCACGCCAACATTACCCGCTGCGGCGTCACCAACAGTGCGCTGACACATTTCGACGCCCGGGTATTCGGTCCTGCGCTGCCGGAACAGTTTGACGCCATCCTGCTTGACGCCCCCTGCTCAGGCGAAGGGGTGATGCGGAAAGATCCCGATGCCCTGAGAAACTGGTCGCTGGCCAGTACAGAAGAGATTGCCGCCACCCAGCGCGACCTGCTCGACAGCGCCTTCCATGCCCTTAAACCGGGCGGCACGCTGGTCTACTCGACCTGCACCCTGAATCAGATTGAGAATCAGCAGGTCATCGCCTGGCTGCTGCAGCGTTACCCCGACGCCGTGGAGATCCTGCCGCTCAACGAACTGTTTGCGGGGGCGGAGCAGGCCGCGACGCCAGAGGGTTATCTGCACGTTTTCCCGCAGATGTTCGACAGCGAAGGCTTTTTTGTGGCCCGGTTGCGCAAAACCGCGTCGGTCGATCCGCTGCCTGCGCCGGGCTATAAAGTCGGCAAGCTGCCCTTCTCGCACGTCAGCCGCAAGCTGGAGAGCGACATCATTCAGGCCGCCGCCGCCGTCTCACTCCGCTGGGACGATTCGCTGGTGCTGTGGCAGCGTGATAAAGAGATCTGGCTGTTCCCGGCGGCCGTCACCCCGCTGCTGGGCAGAGTGCGTTTCTCAAGAATTGGCCTGAAGCTGGCTGAAACCTTCGCGAAAGGCTATCGCTGGCAGCATGAGGCGGTCATCGCGCTGGCGCAACCGGATGCGAAGCACGCCTTCGAACTGACGGCAGCCGAGGCAGAAGAGTGGTATCGCGGGCGGGATATCTATCCGGAAAGCGACCCCGCCGGTAATGAGATGATTGTCACGTATCAGCAGCAGCCGCTGGGACTGGCAAAGAAAGTCGGCAGCCGTATCAAGAACAGCTACCCCCGCGAGCTGGTGCGGGACGGGCGTCTGTTCCGCTGAAATTACTGTAGCTGAACCATCGTCAGATGATGGCCAAACACCGCACCGGTGTCGATATAGTGCAGGTTGGCCACCGTCAGCGGCTCCTTCAGCGGCGTATGACCAAAATAAAAGGCATCTGCCCCGCGGATGCCGCTTTCTGCGCCGGCCTGAAGCGCCTCCAGCCGCTGACGGCTCCAGACCACCTGCTCCCAGTCCAGCGGTTTCTCCAGGGCGTACTCCGCGGCGGGGTAATCCGCATGGGCAATCACCACGGTGCGCGCCCCCAACTGTAAATGCACGATCAGCGGCAGATCGCGACAGCGCAGCAACGCGTGACGCGCCGAAATGATGGCACTGCCGCGCAGCCGCCAGAACCAGCCGCCGCCGTTCATCTGCCAGCGCTGCTTTTCGTGACCCTGTAACGCCGACAGGGCCATCTCCTCATGGTTGCCCTTCACGCTGCGAAACCAGGGCTGCTTCAGCAGCGCCAGGCACCCCAGGCTGTCGGGCCCGCGATCGATGAGGTCACCCACGGCAATCAGCAGGTCCTGCTGCGGATCAAACTGATGCTGCTGTAACCGCGCATCCAGTTCAGCGCGACAGCCGTGCAGATCGCCCACGACCCAGATATGTCGCCACGCTGACCCCTCGAGAAACTGGTAAGACATCGATCCTCCGCCTGCGTCGCTTAAGCCTCTGCACAGTATAGCCAGATCCTCCTCTGCACCGACACAAGCAACGGCAGCGCAGTGGGAAAGCGGGCAGGCCCCGTGGCAGATCAGGGGCGCGTTTTCGCCGGATACGCCTCCAGCTTCTCCGCCGGACGCACCGGGCGGCGCACCATCTCTCCGCCGCAGTTGGGGCAACGGTGCTGCAGGTGTTCGGCACACTCCGCGCAGAAGGTGCATTCAAATGAGCAGATCCGTGCCGCCAGGGAAGATGGCGGCAGGTCACAGTCACAGCGTTCACAGCGGGGGCGAAGTTCAAGCATGGCGGCACTCCTGTCAGGATGATGCGTCAGCTTCGCGCGTGGCGTCACGGCTGTCGAGTCAGCGGAGAGACAAAGCGGGGTCAGATCGGGACATTCTGCCTCAAGGGTGCAGACCGTGGCCCGGCGCTAGGGCTGCGTCTTATCCGTGGCGCGGTCGTCCGGCTCTTTCCCGGCTTCTGGCTGCTCTTCAGATTCATCGCTCTCCTCTTCCGGCTCCTGACCGCCCATTGACGCCTGAATAACCTCCTCTTCCAGCGTCGGGTTCAGGGCCGCACCCAGCGGTGAGGTTGCCAGGCTATCAGGCATTACCACATGCGGCAGCGGCACTTCGGTTGTCGGCAGCGGACGTGGCGTTCGCACATAGCTCAGCCCGCCCGTCACCAGCGCGCAGACGGCGAAGAAGAGATAGAGCATATTGCTGCCCAGCGGCTGCATCAGCGCCCCTACCACCAGCGGCCCGATGCTGGCACCAATCCCAAACGCCATCAGCAGACAGGCGGTTAACGACACCCGTCGCTCGGGGGCAACCTGATCGTTCGCCAGCGCAACCTGCAGCGGATAGAGCGCGAACTGCATCATACTGGCCACAAAGGCGATGCCTATCATCCAGTGGAAGGTAAGATGCGGCAGCATAATCAGCGGCACGCAGGAGACGGCAAACAGCAGCGCGATGATAAATAACAGCCGCTGACGGTCGTAGCGGTCGGAAAGCCAGCTCAGCGGGAACTGTGAAACCAGACCGGCAAAAATCGTCAGGCTCATAAAGTAGCCGGTCTGACTGGTGGTGAAGCCTTTGCTGCTGCCGTAAACCGGCGCCAGCCCGTAAAACGCCCCGATCACCATGCCGGTTACCAGCGTGGTGCCGAGCAGTTTGGGAATGGTGCGGATAAAGTAGCCCAGCTCCATCGGCGCGGGGGTCATGGGCCTGACGTGGGTACGGGTAGTCAGCGCAATCGGCACCAGACAGAGCGCGAAGCAGAGCGCCACGATCAGCAGCGTACTCACGCCAAAGCCACTCTGCAGGCTCAGCACCACCTGACCGCCGCTCAGCCCCAGATAGGCCGCGACCATATACAAGCCAAAGATCATGCCGCGCTGAGAGGATTCCGCCTGGTCGTTGAGCCAGCTCTCCAGCACCATGTACTGGCACATCATGCAGAGCCCGATGATCAGACGCAGAAACACCCATAGCGGAATAAAGTCGGTCAGCCCGTGGCCAATCACCGAGGCGGTAATGATCCCGGCACAGGCGACATAGGCGCGGATATGGCCGACGCGGGCGATCAGGTTGTGCCCGACTTTGCCTCCAATCACCAGACCAATATAGTTTGCCGCGATGATGGCACCGATAAGCGCCCCGTTCACCTGCTCGCTCGCCAGCCGGAGTGAAACATAGGTGGTCAGCAGACCGGAGCCCAGCAGCATCAGCAGCGTGGTGGTGTAGAGCGGCAGAAACGTACTGAATATTTTTCCCATATGACTCCCTGTCTACACCTTCAGGCATCAGGCCAGTTAAGCCCTAAAGATAGTCGATATCCGCGTCCGGCGCGGCATTGCCTGCCGCTGACGGCAAAAAAAAGCCCGCCCGCAGTGTGCGGACGGGCCTGGCGTCAGGCGCTCGGGAAACTGATATTGCTGCCCGGTGCCTCACGGTTGAGATGGATAAAGTTCAGATGCCGCTCGTACTGATCCAGAATGTCGATGATCACCTGCTCTTTGCTGTAGTCCATCAGGTCGTTACCCTGGCTGCCCTCCATCAGGAAGGTTTCCAGCCGGTAGTAAGTCGATTTACCGCTGCGGGCGCGATAGGTAAAGCCCGGAATCGAGTACTGCTGCGGCCAGACCTGATAGATGAAGTCCTGCTCCTCGCCCAGATGCACGCGCAGATCCAGATAGCCGATCGGGTTGGCCGCATCCGGCGCGACGCTCTCCAGCGACACCCGGCCACCCCGCAGCTCCAGCTCTTTCGCAACCTCTTCCATCGCCGGATAGATGGTTTTTTCCATCATCTGCTGGGTATAACGCGACCCCGGATAGTTCATCAGCCGCGACAGGCGCTTTTTCCAGGTGCGGCGATCCGTAGCGTGGGCCAGATAGGGCGCGGTGTCACGCGTGGCGCTGGCGCGACGGTGATCTTCAATCTTCAGCGATTTATAGAGCCCCGCCATCACAAAGAAGATCACAAAGCTGAACGGCAGACCCATGATCACGGTGGTGTTCTGCAGGGCCGAGATGCCGTTCGCCATCAGCATACTCAGGGTCAGGACCCCGATCGCTACCGACCAGAAGATACGCAGCCAGTTGGGCGCATCGCTGTTGATGTCTTTGAGACGTGAGGTGAAGTTCCCCAGCACCAGCGAACCGGAGTCCGCAGAGGTGACGTAGAAGAGCATACCGGTGATCGTCGCGACAGAAGCGCTGAGTTTAAAGGCCGGATACTGCGCCAGCAGGCTGTAGAAGCCACGCTCCGCATGATTCATCACCTCCTGAGCGAAGCCCGCATTGCCATGAATAATCTGATAGAGCGCGGCGTTACCAAACACCGACAGCCACAGCAGCGTAAAGGTGAAGGGAATGATCAGGGTGCCGAGCACGAACTCGCGGATGGTACGACCGCGTGAAATACGCGCCAGGAAGAGGCCGACAAAAGGCGACCAGGCCACCCACCATGCCCAGAAGAAGAGCGTCCAGCTGTTCATCCATTGCGTCGGACGATCAAAGGCAAAGGTGTTGAGCGTCATGCCCATAAAGCGGTTGATGTAGTCCCCCACGTTCAGCACCAGCGCATTCAGCAGAAATTCGGTGTTGCCGAAGAAGAGCACGAAGAGGATCAGCCCCAGCGCCATCACCACGTTGAGCTCGGAGAGGATACGGATACCTTTATCCACGCCGGATGTCACCGAAATGGTGGCGATCACCACCGAGAGGATGATCAGCGCGGTCTGCGCGGTCAGTCCTTCCGGGATATCAAACAGCACCTTCAGGCCATAGTTAAGCTGCACCACCCCGATGCCGAGCGTGGTCGCAATTCCGAAGATGGTGCCCACCACGGCGGCGATATCGACGGTGTGACCAATCGGGCCATTGATGCGTTTGCCGAAGATGGGATAGAGCGCGGAACGGATGGTCAGCGGCAGATTATAGCGATAGCTGAAGTAGCCCAGCGCAATCCCCATCAGCGCATACATTGACCAGCCGGTCAGGCCATAGTGAAACAGCGTCCAGACCATCGCCTGACGGGCTGCCTCCAGCGTCTGCCCCGCCCCTTCCGGCGGCTGCATATATTGCGTCACCGGTTCAGCCACCGAGAAGAACATCAGGTCGATCCCGATCCCGGCGGCAAACAGCATGGCGGACCAGCTGAGGATGCTGAATTCGGGTTTAGCGTGCTCCGGCCCGAGCTTAATAGAGCCAAAGCGTGAGCAGGCCATATAGAGCACAAAGACGATGTAGAGCGTGGCAGCCAGCATGTAGTACCAGCCGAAGGTGGCGGAGACCCAGTTAACCGCCTTGAGGATCCAGCTCGCGGCCAGTTCACTGTAGAGAATCGTCACAAGTGAAAACGTCAGAATCAATCCGGCAGAGGTATAAAATACAACGGGATTGAGTCTGTCTTTTTCACCGGCAGGTGGATTATTCATCGATTACCTCTGGTTAATATCCTGAAAATACGCAATGGATAACATTTGCCGCTCACGGGGTTTTCAGGCCGTGCGGCCTCCTATCGTTCTGTCACTTCCTTTTTAAGCGTAACGGCTGACAGTGAGCTTAGCACTCATTGCCGTTTCGCTTACGCTACATTTAAAGAACACTACAGTAACAAAATTTCTTTTTATATTGAACGTGCAATCAAAAAAAGTTTAAATAGGGGTTCAATTTGAGGGCGGAGCCGGAGCGGAGCTATGCCAAAAGTAGGGATGCAGCCGATACGACGTCGGCAACTGATTGATGCGACCCTGAGTACGATTAACGAAGTCGGAATCAATGATGCCACTATCGCCCAGATCGCCCGGCGGGCGGGGGTTTCTACCGGCATCATCAGTCACTACTTCAAAGATAAGAACGGCCTGCTGGAAGCCACGATGCGTGATGTAACGCGGCAGCTGCGCGGAGCGGTTCTGACGCGGTTACGGCCGCTGGCCGATGCCCCGGCTGAACAGCGACTGTGTGCCATCGTTGACGGGAATTTTGATGAAACCCAGGTGCACAGCGCCGCGATGAAAGCCTGGCTCGACTTCTGGTCAAGCAGCATGCATCAGCCCCAGCTCAACCGCCTGGAGCGGGTCAGCAGCCGGCGGCTCTACTCCACCCTGGCGGTGGAGTTCCGGCGTCAGCTGCCGCTGGAAAAAGCGCGTCTTGCCGCGCATGGCCTGGCCGCCCTGATAGATGGTCTGTGGCTGCGCGCAGCGCTGAGCGGTAAGCCTTTTGACCCGGTCATCGCCCGCACACTGACTACCCAGTTCATCCGTCAGCAACTGGCTGGCGAGCACGAATAACGGAAGGAGAAAACATGTCCCGATTCAACGAGCAGAAACTCTACATCGATGGCGCTTATGTGGCCGCAGAGTCTGGCGAAACGTTCCAGACGATCAATCCGGTCAACGGCGACGTACTGGCAGAGGTTCATGCCGCCGGCCAGGAAGATGTCGATCGCGCCGTTGCTGCCGCCAGAAAAGGCCAGAAGGTCTGGGCCGCGATGACCGCGATGGAGCGTTCGCGCATTCTGCGCCGCGCCGTCGATATTCTGCGTCAGCGTAACGATGAGCTGGCAGAGCTGGAGATGCTCGACACCGGTAAACCTTACAGCGAAACCTCCGCTGTCGATATCGTCACCGGTGCAGACGTACTGGAATATTACGCCGGGCTGATTCCCGCCATCGAAGGCCAGCAGATCCCTCTGCGCGACACCTCTTTTGTCTACACCCGCCGCGAACCACTGGGCGTGGTGGCCGGGATTGGCGCCTGGAACTACCCGATTCAGATCGCCCTGTGGAAATCCGCGCCTGCACTGGCCGCGGGTAACGCGATGATTTTCAAACCGAGTGAAGTGACCCCGCTCACCGCCCTGAAACTGGCGGAAATCTACAGCGAAGCGGGCCTGCCGGATGGGGTCTTCAACGTGCTGCCAGGCCTCGGCGCGGTCACCGGTCAGCTGCTGACCGAACATCCGGGTATCGACAAAGTCTCCTTCACCGGTGGCGTCGTCAGCGGCAAAAAGGTGATGGCCAATGCCGCAGGATCAACCCTGAAAGAGGTCACCATGGAGCTGGGCGGTAAATCTCCGCTGATCGTCTTTGATGATGCCGACCTCGATCTGGCCGCCGACATCGCCATGATGGCGAATTTCTACAGCTCCGGTCAGGTCTGCACCAACGGCACCCGCGTCTTTGTTCCCGCGTCGCTGAAAGCAGCTTTCGAGGAAAAAATCAGCGAGCGTGTTGCCCGCATCAGGGCTGGCGATCTGCGCGACCCGGCCACCAATTTTGGTCCGCTGGTCAGCTTCACTCATCGCGACAACGTGATGCGTTATATCGAATCGGGCATCGCTGAAGGCGCACGTGTGCTGTGCGGCGGCAAACGCCTGACCGGCGGCGACTTCGATCAGGGGGCCTGGGTGGCACCCACTGTCTTCACCGACTGCCGTGATGAGATGAAGATTGTGCGTGAAGAGATCTTCGGACCGGTGATGTCGATCCTGAGCTATGACAGCGAAGAGGAAGTGATCCGCCGCGCCAATGACACCGAATATGGCCTGGCTGCCGGAGTGGTGACGCAGGATCTCAACCGTGCGCACCGCGTCATCCACCAGATTGAAGCCGGCATCTGCTGGATCAATACGTGGGGTGAATCGGCCGCAGAGATGCCGGTAGGAGGCTACAAGCATTCCGGTATTGGCCGTGAGAATGGCCTGATGACCTTACAGAGTTACACCCAGGTGAAGTCAGTGCAGGTTGAGCTGACGCGTTTTCAGTCAGTCTTTTAATCACCCTTAACCTGAGGAACGATGAATGGAATTTGATTACATTATTATCGGCGCCGGATCCGCAGGAAACGTTCTGGCTACCCGTCTGACCGAAGAGAGCAACGTCAGCGTCCTGCTACTGGAAGCGGGCGGCCCGGATTATCGTTTTGATTTCCGCACCCAGATGCCTGCGGCCCTCGCCTATCCGTTGCAGGGCAAACGTTACAACTGGGCCTATGAAACGGAACCTGAGCCTTACATGAACAATCGCCGCATGGAGTGTGGCCGTGGTAAAGGCCTGGGCGGCTCGTCGCTGATTAACGGGATGTGTTACATCCGTGGTAATGCCATGGACCTCGATAACTGGGCCAGCGCGCCGGGGCTGGAGGACTGGAGCTATCTGGACTGCCTGCCCTACTACCGCAAAGCGGAGACCCGCGATATCGGCCCGAACGATTTCCACGGCGGTGATGGCCCGGTCTGCGTCGCAACGCCAAAAGCGGGCAACAACGTGCTGTTTGAAGCGATGATTGAGGCGGGCGTGCAGGCGGGCTATCCGCGCACGGATGACCTCAATGGCTATCAGCAGGAAGGATTTGGCCCGATGGACCGCACCGTGACGCCGCAGGGACGCCGCTCCAGCACCGCGCGCGGCTATCTCGATCAGGCTAAAGGCCGCGCCAACCTGAAGATCATTACGCATGCCACCACCGACCGTATCCTGTTTGACGGTAAGCGTGCGGTGGGCGTGGAGTTTCTGCAGGGCGACAGCAACACCCTGAACAAAGCGACCGCACGCCGTGAAGTGCTGCTCTGTGCCGGGGCTATCGCCTCGCCGCAGATCCTGCAACGCTCTGGCGTCGGTTCGCCCGAACTGCTGAAGCAGTTTGATATTCCGCTGGTTCACGACCTGCCAGGCGTGGGTGAAAACCTGCAGGACCACCTGGAGATGTATCTGCAGTATGAGTGTAAAGAACCGGTCTCCCTCTATCCGGCGCTGAAGTGGTGGAATCAGCCTAAAATCGGCGCCGAGTGGATGTTCAATGGCACTGGTGTCGGCGCCAGTAACCAGTTTGAAGCCGGTGGCTTTATCCGCAGCCGTGAAGAGTTCAGCTGGCCGAACATTCAGTATCACTTCCTGCCGGTGGCGATTAACTACAACGGCTCCAATGCCGTTGATGCCCACGGCTTCCAGTGTCACGTCGGTTCGATGCGTTCGCCCAGCCGCGGTCATGTGCGCCTGAAATCACGCGACCCGCGCCGCCATCCTGCCATTCTGTTTAACTACATGTCGCATGAGCAGGACTGGCATGAATTCCGCGATGCGATTCGCATCACCCGCGAGATCATCAACCAGCCCGCGCTGGATAAGTATCGCGGCCGTGAAATCAGCCCGGGGATTGAATGTCAGACGGATGAGGAGCTGGACGAGTTCGTGCGTAACCACGGCGAAACCGCTTATCACCCGTGCGGCACCTGCAAAATGGGCAACGACCCGATGGCAGTCGTGGATGGCGAAGGTCGGGTGCATGGCCTGCAGGGATTACGCGTTGTGGATGCGTCCATCATGCCGCTGATCATCACCGGTAACCTGAATGCCACCACCATCATGATCGGTGAGAAGATTGCCGATAAGATCCGTGGACGCGAGCCGCTGCCGCGCAGCACCGCGGCCTACTACGTGGCCGAAGAGGCGCCTGTGCGCACCACCCCACAGCGCAGCGACTAAATCGTGACAGTGTCACTTTGAATCTCGCCGGACATCTTATTGTCCGGCTTTTTTTATCCCCCATCTCATCCCACACATTGTTTTCCGTTAGCCTGCATCTGCAAATCATCAAACCTTAATCAAAATCAAACAAAGCAGCATCTGCTGTTGATTTTACGATATGCCAGATGCTATAAATCCTGCGTGTAGATAACCGGAGGCACTTTCCGTCCACTGATGAGAAGCAACAATGTGGATGCGTTGTAAACTTTATGCGCAAACTTTTTGTGTTTTATTCCCTGATTTCCCCTGCTTTCCTTTCCGCCCGGAACGTCGCTGATAAGCACTGGCGTAACGCCCTGTAGTCCCCTTCCGCTTCGATATGGTTCTGAGTCTGCGCGCAATCACGCGTGGCAGGTCGTCATTAATTCGTTGCTGGAGATCCCCATGTACGCCTGGGTTTTATTATCACTTGCTATCGTGACTGAAATAATCGGTACGCTGTTTATGAAATGGTCCAGCCTCAGCGGCAGCCAGTATGGCTACCTGATGATGCTGGCTATGATTGCCTGTTCTTATATTCTGCTGAGTTTCGCCATCAAACATATCGCCCTGGGCGTGGCTTATGCCCTGTGGGAAGGTATCGGCATCCTGCTGATTACGCTGTTCAGCGTGCAGCTGTTTGGCGAGTCGCTGTCACCGCTGAAAATTGGCGGCCTGATGACACTAATTGCTGGAATCGTCCTGATCAAAACCGGCACCGAATCATCAGCGGAGGTTAACCATGGTCATCACTGATTTTGTCCATGCGGCCTGGCTGGCACTCGCCATCCTGCTGGAGATTGCCGCCAATATATTCCTTAAATATTCTGATGGATTTAAAAAGCGTCTATTCGGGCTGCTTTCGCTCTGCTGTGTGCTGCTTGCGTTCAGCGCGCTTGCTCAGGCGGTGAAAGGGATCGACCTGTCGATAGCCTATGCGGTCTGGGGTGGCTTTGGCATTATCGCCACCGTCGCGGCAGGCTGGGTACTGTTTGGTCAGCGGCTAAACCGCAAAGGCTGGGCTGGCCTGAGCCTGCTGCTGGCCGGTATGCTCCTGTTAAAACTGGCCTGACAGAGGTTCCGGGCTGTAATAATCGTTAAGGGTGTGCGGCTGCGCGCCCTTAACTTTCTGTGCGTTTTTACCCTTTTTAAGTTGATTTTTTCAGCATTCTCTTCTTCAGATTCCTCTTACTTTTGTAAAGGGCCGTTTACATATCTGTTGCCTTGAGGCTTAGTGAGCGCCGAAGGTCGGATAAAAACGAGGAAGAGTTATGTCTGCAACACGAGGTTGGTCAACTGAGCTTGAGGGATTACGCGGCATCGCCTCTCTCTGGGTACTGGTAGGTCATATCAGCCTGCTGATTCACTGCCATATCACACTGATTTCATCCCCTGGGATCGGTGTCGATCTGTTTATTCTGCTTTCGGGCTACCTGATGGCGAAAAACTATGTCGAGCGACAGCAGAAAGAGCCATGGCAAAGCGCCGCAACGATCAAAAAGTTCTGGATCCGTCGCTTTTTCCGCATCGCGCCGCTCTACTATCTGCTGTTAATCATCGCCCTGATTTACGGGCCGTGGTTTGGCGAGATGCGTGACACCATCGCGCATTTCTACTCCGGCACGGCAACCGAGTCGTCACGTTACACCGACCAGTCGCTGGCAAATGTGCTGACCCACTTCAGTTTCCTGTTCGGCATGCTGCCCGATTACGGCTTTAACACCGTACTGCCTGACTGGAGCATCGGACTGGAGATGCAGTTCTATCTGCTGTTCCCGTTCATCATGCTGGTGACGCTGCGGTTTGGCTATGCTGCCTCCCTGATCGGTATCATGGTGCTCTGCTGCGCAGGACGCTATCTGCTGGCCGATTATTATGAGGCGTTTGAGATGCCTTCAATGATCCTGATTAAGCTGAATATGTTCCTGTCGGGCATGCTGCTGGCAGAAGCCATCCGCCGCAAATCGCTGCTTTACGTCGCCTTTGCGCTGCTGGGACCGGTTGCCAGCGTGGCAATGGGTCTGGGGTTCATCAAGCTGCAGGTGATTATGGAAGCGCTGATGATCGTCGGTATGACAGCCATTCTCTGGCAGTATCCGCAGGGCAGCCGGATGGCGCAGCTGATTGCTCTGCCGCGTAAGCTGCTGAACAACCGTCTCAGCACCTGGCTGGGCGACGTCTCGTTCTCGGTCTACCTGCTGCACCTGCTGATTGTCATTCCATTGATCGCGCTGCTGCTGAATCACACGGATATCGAATTCAAAAGCGATCTGACGCGCTTTCTGATTGTCTGCGTCTCTGCCATCCCGGTGACCTATGCGCTGGCGTCGCTGCTCTACAAATATGTTGAGAAGCCCGGCATCCGCATGGGTAAACGCGTTCTGGCCCCGAAGCTGGCTGACCAGACCAGCTGAGTGACAGATGGATCCAGAAGCCCCGTTCGCGGGGCTTTTTTATGGCCTGCGATGTCGCGACCAGCAGGGAACCACGTCTTACGCCCTGCACACCTGCCGGAGTGAACTACACTTTCCCGGTCAGCAATCCGACGGAGAGGAAAATCTATGCGCATTCAGCATCTGCTGTTGTCCAGCGACGGTGGCGCGTTAATCATTGAAGCCGATCAACTTGAAAGTGAGCTGGTGATCCCGCCCCATCTGCAGACCGCCACCGGCGGCGAAGCGGACAGCGATACCGGCCACCGCGTCGCGGTGACCCGGCACTACTGTAAAGGACGCTACTACGCTGTCGCCCTCGATCGTCATGCGGCCAGTAACGAGATCGATGATGTGATCGACCTGCTCCATCCCGCACCGCTGGATTAAACCCTGTCATCAGCCCTGACAAGCGCGGCAGCACGCTGTTCGCCATGCCGGATGGCACGCGACCGATTGCCCGCTCTCAACGCGTTATAGCATCAGAAGGAGAAGCATCATGCAGAAGAAAAAGTGGTTTGTGTCTTACGTCATTAAGCCGGAAGGTGAACATCATGTCACCACGCACGCCTTTATCGAAGGGGATGATGTGGAAGAGGCGCTGGAACAGTTTATGTTCGAAACGAAAAAAAGTCTGTCACTGGACACGGAAGAGCTGACGCTGCTTTCGGTCAGTCTGGTGTAACCCGGTATTCCGCCTCACAGGTGTGGGCTGGGGGTTATCTGTTTATAATATTGATGATTTTCCCTGGTGCTGCATTCAGTTACTTAGTGGGGTAAGGCCAGGCGTGGTCCATACCTGTTGAGGACAAAATCCCGGTGATCGCCAGATACGCCAGTATCAGGACAAACAGCACAATGGCTGCAATTTCAATGGATTTGAGCAGATGATGTTTCGCCATAAATAACCCTCCTTCAGTTGTGTGTAATCCGACATCACCTCTTAAACTATAATGTTACCGGTAAAGTGCAAGCCAAAAAAAACATCATGAAACATAAAGCAGTGCTTATTAATGTTTTAACCCAGGCGGTAACTGCACAACCCGTGGCATTTAACACTTCAGTCACAAAAAAGCCCGCTCAGGGCGGGCTTCAGCATCAGGTCAGGCGCTTCTGATCAGGCAGAGTGACCGGTGAAGTCGATCACCATCCTGCCGCGAATTTTGCCGTGGATCATCTCATCGAAGATGTCGTTCACCTCGCCAATCTTCCTTTTGGTGACCTTAGGCACCACTTTTCCTTCCGCCGCAAACTGGAAGGCTTCCGCCAGATCGTTGCGGGTGCCGACCAGCGATCCCACCACCTGAATGCCATCGAGTACCAGACGTGGGATGTTCAGGCTCATCGCTTCCGGCGGAAGTCCGACTGCCACCACCCGTCCCCCGGCTCTGACCGCATCTACTGCCGAGTTAAAGGCCGCTTTGGCCACGGCGGTCACGACGGCCGCGTGCGCCCCGCCGGTTTTTTCCTGAATAAAGCGCGCCGCGTCTTCACTGGCGGAGTTCACCACCAGGTCGGCACCCATCTCTTTCGCCAGCGCCAGCTGACCGTCGCTCACATCAATGGCGATCACTTTGGCGTTAAAGACATTTTTAGCATACTGCAGGGCGAGATTGCCTAACCCGCCGAGACCATAAATCGCCAGCCACTGGCCCGGTTTGACCTCAGAGACTTTCACCGCTTTATAGGTGGTGACGCCGGCGCAGGTTACGCTGCTGGCTGCAAAAGGGTCCAGCCCCTCGGGAACCTTGACCGAGTAGTCTGCAACCACGATACACTCTTCAGCCATACCACCATCGGCGGTATAACCCGCATTAACCACCTCCCGGCAGAGCGTTTCATTACCGGAGTTACAGTATTCACAGTGACCGCAGCCCTTGAAGAACCAGGCCACGCTGGCGCGATCGCCCGGCTTGAGAGAGGTCACATCCGGCGCAACCTCCTCAACAATCCCGATACCTTCGTGACCCAGCGTGACACCGGTTTTATCGCCGAAGTCCCCGTTCTTCACATGCAAATCGGTATGGCATACACCACAGCATTCCATCCTGAGCCGTGCTTCGCCGGTTTTGAGAGGACGCAGTGTCTTCTCAACAACTTCAACCTGGTGTTCACTATTTGCTATTGCCGCTTTCATAAACGTTCCTCCATTTGATTGAACGTTCAGAATAAGCCAAACGGCCGTGATAACAAGCTAACCGTTGAGCTTTGGGTGCGAGCCAGTGAGGTTGTGTTGCATTCTGTGAAGGCAGTGCCACATGCGTGGCACTCATGCATGCCAGCGATGGATGCCGCTGTCAGACGACGGTGCCGGCGGCGGGCCCATATGCTTAGAGGGGTTCCGGACAGGCGGGGGGCCCATATGCCGGGATGCCGCTGGCGGCGGCCCCATGTGCTGCGACGCATCTGGCATAGCCGGTCGGCCATCATGATGCCAGTCAGAAGCGTGACCATAATGATGACGACCACCTTCCGCCATCACACAGCCGGACATAGCTGAACTTGCCAGCGCTAAAATCAGACAGGGTATAACTTTTTTCAAAAACATAACGCATCCTGGTTGAATATCACCGCCTCAGGGTACGTCTGCTTTTTTATACGCGGGATAAACGTATTTACGCGTTTGCGGAGGCTCGCAGAGTACATTGACTATGGTCAACGTGAAGCGATTACGGATGAGATTTTGCGGTGCTTCTGACCCTGTTACGTTACGACAGTGTGTCCTCTCCGGGTGGTTCCCGGGCTAAGAATCAGAGCGGATTACCCGCAGGACGTCATCACTATCCGCGGCTGTATCGGATATAGAGATAAGAAATGGTGACAACCCATGCAACACTGAGCAGCGTTGCATGCTGCGGCACAAAGCTAATGAAGAGATAGATGCCCGCCACAATAACGGCAATAGCAATCCAATCTGAAAAAGAGTGAAGCAGCCATAATAATGCACGTTTCATGGGTGTCTCTGATTGCGCTGCATAACGTTCCTTTGATAATGACTGAGCTTTTTTGCCCTGTCGCTTCATTTAACGCCCTGCCCTGCACGGAAATATCTCACCCTGGGTGACAGCCTGTCTGAAAGGGATCTGAGAACGTTGCTCAACGAGAAATGGAACTGAAAAGCCCGCGCGCGGCGGGCCAGAGGCAACGAATCAATTATCTTCCTGAAGAAGCTGTGCGGGTGAGGTCACCCCGGCCAGTTCATTGAGTGCCTCATGATTGATTTCTTCATCTGCGCCATCAACCGCGCGGGAGATAATCAGTAAATCCTGAAGTTCGCTTAAAAGAAGCGCCGCATCAGACTTGAGCATTTCATCCGAGTCTGCGGAGTCAATAACCGTGTTAATCGCCTTGTTCGCGCCCTCGATCATCTCCGTTACGCCGCCCTGCTTACTTACCGCGAGCACCAGCGCACTGATCAACAGAGACTGCGCCTCAACGCGCGCGGTGAGTTGTTTGGTGCTTGCATCTATTTGTGAAATCTTGGCAAGCATACTTAGCACAACATTCTTCATGGTATATCTCCCTGTTAAAGCAGCATTTTATGATTCTGCGAGCAGGCTGAAAATATCATTATTCTGAAAGTTGGTGATTTTAACAGCGGTAATGCCTGTGAGTTAACGGTGTTTCTGGTCTGCCGTGCGCACATTGAAAACTGAAATCCACGTGCAGCAGGACGGGGCTGGCTGGAAAAAACGCATGACAGGCAGACTGACTAGCGTAACCTTCTGATCAGCGCGATTACTTTTGCAGAGGATGATATGGAGAGAGCTGATTGCTTAAAAAGATCGACAGGACAGGATTAGCTACGCCGTAATTCAGATCGACTATCGTAAATGACCTAAAACCCGTCCGCCACATACCAACATTTTTTTGCAGCATCTGGTCCTCTTCTCAGCGGCACCCGCTTTGATGCCCTTCCGAGGCCTCTGACCACATGGATTACAAACATTGTGCAACGCTGGCAGGCGTGGCGGGGATAGCATTACGCGCGATGGGTACAAACATGTATTCGGAGGCCGTGTCAGCGGCCTACCCACGCGTGCAGTTGTTTAGTGAGGTATCAACACAGCAGGGCTTAAGAACTTCGTAAAATGGGTCTTAGAGCAGCAGATGATGTATGGCAATATGGTAAAGTTTTGACCAGTACGGTTAACCATGTAAGGGAATAATATGGATACAACTGAGCAGTTAAACGGGACTTACTTCTATGGCGGGCTTACCAACCTTTCCCCCGGAGAGCTTTATTTCTGGATTATGATTGATATGACCGCCGAGCACTTCATCGGTGCAAAAGATATCATCGCGATAGCTGCCATTTACTCGGGACAAAATACGATTGACGTATCAGGGAAGCTAAAAGGGGCGTGGAAAGGCACCTCTTATGCTTCGGTCTATTCGCGTAAACTGTTACGCGATTACCGTCTTCCTTTCAGATTACCCACATGGATACAAAATCCAAAAAAACCTCTTCAAATTAGAATGTTAATGACTCACAAATTGGGTACGTTCGTCGGTCGCACAATTCCGGTTTTGGGATGGGTTATTATGGCCGCTGATGTAGCAGAGATAGGCTGGAAAACTACGGTAAAATACAACCTTATTGCTCATAAGGACGACAGGATATGGTAGGTGAGGATATAGAGAAGGCTGTGTTTGCGCTGGTTGAAGATTATAACGGCAGAAGTTTGTTCACATTAAGACGTTATAAGCTTGAACTCGACACTGATCTGAACAATGACTTTCGCATGGATCCCATTGACGCTTATGAATTGCTTGAGCGATATGCTGACAGTTTTAGCATTGACCCCGGCACCATCACTTTTACCAACTATTTTCCGGAAGATTTCACCGCACCACATGATCCGCTTACTATCCGCCTGCTAGTTGAGTCTGCACAGGCCGGAAGATGGTTAGGTAAATAATTAACGCCTGCATATGCAGGCGTTATATCTTTAGTTTGTTGCTGCCGCTTCCAGCGAATAAGGGCGAAACGTGAACACCTCTTCTCCCGGCCAGTTATTAATTTCCTTCATTCGTTTCTGCAGTGGTTCATAAACACCTGCGCCGCCTTCACTGCATCCCTGAATCCACCTGAGTTGTCCGGAATAACTCCCATCATCTGAGGCGGCACGCGGTGCTCACTCAACAGGTCGTCGCGGCTGGTTTTCCTGATGTTAAAGAAATCGTTTCTCGTTGCGACTTCACTAAGCGGCAGAATCTTGATGCCGTTGGGTGCGTACATGAACAGGTTGCGGATGTTACCCAGCCTTTTAGTATCGCGCATCGCCTGACGCATCCGGTCGACATCGCTGCTGCTCTGCGCCGCTGAGGTCATGTAGATGATGTAACCGGCATGCGCGCAGTTCTGATAATACTTGCAGCGGAACAGCGTCGCCGCCTCATATTGCCAGGCAGAGTTAAGCGCGCTGAGATATTCTGGCATGTCGTACAGCTTCCGGTTAATATCCGGCTCCAGCAGTTGAAAAGCGGGCTGAAGATTTTTTGAGTGAATAACCTCGGAACATTTATAGGCAGGGCCGTGCCAGTTGTGGGATGGCTGATTCTGGCAAATGATGTGGCACAAATCAGTTTCCGCACCGTCCATCGCTATAACCTGATTGTGAGGCAGGAGGATAAAATCTGGTGAATAATATTACATCAACTCCTGATGCGGTGCGTGAATACATTCTGCGAGAGCTGCCGCTGGTGACAACGCTCTTCTTAAAAAATATTCAAATTGGTGACGACGACATTCTGCAGGAACTGTTTGAAGCAGACGATATAGCAGATATGGCAGAATCGTTTTTTCGCGTTTTTAATATTCAGCCAGCTGGTTTTACGCCCGCCGCTTATTTCCCCTGGAAAACCCGTCCTTTTTTCTCCCGCGCACCGGTAGAGCAGGATAAATCCCCGCTGACGATACGCATGTTTATGGAGTCGGCCGCTGCCGGGCGCTGGCTTTTTTAGTCCCTGCCAGCGGGCAGCAGATTTGCTCGTTGCGTCAGAGTCCACACAGTGACAGCGGCGTGATTTCCTTCCCAGGCACCTGACTGTAGCTGCCCCCTCAAAGGAGAACCGCTTCATGGCATAGGATTACCATTACGGCGTTCGGATTGCCTGAGGAAATACCATCGTGTTGTAACGTATTCCCGGGCATTCCGGCATCAGAGTGACGATTCGTTATACGCACTTTGCGCACGACCATCTTGAAGATGCAATTCGCTGCAATCCGCTGGCGTTAATGGCAAAAAATGGCGACACAGAGTGCAGCTGAGTAGAAGAGAATAAAACAGGATGGCGTTTAACTTTTTGGTTTTAATCCAGGTGACCTGCTCTCCGTTGATTAACACACCGCGATTTTACTATGCCCACTCCAAGAAAAAACCGCCCGTGGGCGGTCATTTGTCAGGGTGGGATTCGAACCCACGTTCATGCAGTATCGGCCACGTGCACCACTGCCTGATGTAGCTCATGTCACGCTTTGTCCCGTCAGAGCTTTCGCTCGGCCATCTCGCGCACCTGACTTACAAATCATAACCCAGCTCAGTGAGTTATCAAAGCACGGTAAGCCAACTTAATGGCCCACCAATCTGGTATCGCCATATTTACTCCAATAAAAAATCGCCCGTAGGCGGCTTGCTAAAACGTGCTGTACTCATCTATGTGGTAAAGATCGATAAATTTCTCGTCTGTACCACCAAATATTTGTGTGATTGACTCGCCAACCTTATCAGCAACGATTACATAGTTTCCATTCTTTCCTGGCATGTAAGATGCTTTCACATCATGATTCAAATGGTGTCTGAAATGTGCGTGTAACTCTCTTTCTTATTCAGTAGGGATGTTTTCACTCTTTGCAAAATATCGATTAGACATAAGAGCCTCAAGGTAGCGCAAATAACTATCATTGAACGATTCCCACAATTTGGCAATACATCATCAGGCGCACTCGCAAATGCGCCTTGTGATGACTACGCCTTGAAATCGGCCAGTCCCTGACCTTTGCGCCACTCTCTCACTGTCGTAACAACCTTCTCGGGATTCAGGTCGTCGTCAAAATTGTAGTAAATCAGGTCTGAACCCTCTGGATGCTCACTGACAGCGATAAAATTCTCCAGCAATTCGTCTTGGTACTTTTCACCACCTTGGGCACTGAAAATTTCCGCTACTAACGCTGTAAACTCGACTTCCGTGTAATCCTCAAATCTTGTCCTTAACTTCATTGCGACCTACTCCTATGTGGTGGAGTTCATCTTACTCTTTTTGCTCTGGAACGTACTCTATCTTGAGCACGTCATCCGGCGCGAGGTATACCCAAGCCCTATTTTCCTGAGCAATACCGATAAAGCTATTCACCATCTCCGGCTGAGACCGGCTCATCAGGCCTTAATGCGTTTCACCGGATTTGGTGGTGACGGTGATGCGGTAGTTGTCTGACATTGAGAGCCTCTTTATCCCCTCGGATATATTGCTATCAAATAATACAGTCCATGGTGATGGCAATACTATGTTTACCTTGGCAAAACCAAGGAGGTGGTATGTTTTCCTTTCTCAACACATTCAAGCGGCTCATAAGCAATCAGCAGACGGCGCTGACCGTCGAGCCAGAGTATTCAGATGAACAGCTTTTGCAGTGGGCCAGTGGTTGCATGTTAGAAGGTTTGCCAAATGAATTTTATGAGGCGAGAATTTCTTGCTTCCGTAACATTATAAGCTGGCGGTTCCACTTAGCCTTGAGCTGAAAGAACCGGGGCTAACGCTTGAAGCAGTAATAGAAGAGTGCCGGAAGGGTAACCCATCAGACAGCCTGATTTACTCATCAGTCCGTCGCGGTGGCAGAAAGCCAGGAGCGGTTTCACCAGATGCGCTCACCGGTGCATTTGCAGAATCGCGTGAAATAAGCGGAATTAAATTTGGCCCTGACCCGCCGACATTGCATGAAATCAGAAGCCTTGCCAGCCGACTTTATGAATTGGAAAATGGAGAGGATTTTGCGCAACGGTTTCTCGATCATAAAAACCTTTCAATGACTAAAAAGTATCTCGATTTACGCGGTCAGGAATATGTGATGGTTTAGATTGGATATGGTGATTTAGGGAATTTTTCGGGAAATTTCGTTACCACCAACAAAAATACCATACAAACCAACACACCAAAAAAAGACCGAATACGATTCCTATATTCGGTCCAGGGAAATGGCTCTCAAGGAGCCGTGCGCTAAAAGTTGGCATTTATGAAGGCGATAACGCCTTGCAACTTAAGATTAGAACAGCGCGGAGGAATTGCCAGCTGAGGCACGGCACAGGGCCATAAACAGGATCAGTTTGTGATCGCAACGGCAAAAAACAGTCGGGCGCAGCGTGATGCTGCACCCGGCAGGCTTACTTACCGCACAGCGCCTGAGTGCGCTCAACAATCGGCTGCAGGCTCATCATCTGGCCCGGATGCGCTTTATCCTCGCTCTGGATCACGCTGATCGGCTGCGCTTTCACCTGGTTGCTTTTAAACAGCGCATCCGCTTTGTCGTTCAGCGGGTATTGCATCAGCGTGCTCGGGTTGATGGCAAACATGGCACCGTCTTTCTCGCAGGTCAGCATCACCTCTTCACGATTAAACGGCCACTTATCTTTACCGATCTCAAAGCGGCTGACGGTAATGATTTGTGCCGCCAGCGCCTGGCCGCATACAGATAATAACAGGATTGCGGGGACCACTTTCTTCAGCAACATAACTGCCCTTTTCTCTCTTAAATCACATTCAGGCTGGCGACAGCGTGGCAAACACGCTGACCAGCCCAACCACGCCACACGCCAGCAGCAGTTCGAGCTGTGTCATGCGGATAAATTTTTGCTGGGTGCCGCTACCCGCGACGCGGAAACGCGGCACCAGCCAGTAACGGTTAATCAGCGCCACTCCCACCATCAGGGCCACCAGCAGTACTTTCCCCAGCAACAACAGACTATAGCGGGATGCGTGCCATGTCAGCGGCCAGCCCAGGATCATCAGGCTGTTCACCCCGCCGGTCAGCAGCGTTAACGCGACCGCCAGATGACCGTAGCGCGAAAAGCGCATCATGGTGCGGATCGCATCGGTGCGGCGATCGATCTGGCGCGCTTCACGCATCAGCAGCAGAAGCGGAACAAGTCCCCCCACCCAGAACGCTGCCGCAATCAGGTGCAGCGCATGGTTGATCTGATGCAGCAGGCCAGGCCAGCCTTCCCGCATCGCGGCATGCCCCGTCAGGGCCATACAGGCCAGTTGCAGCACGCCTGCCAGCAGTAAGGCCTGCTGGCGTAGTTGCGCGGCCAGTAATAACGCCGACACGGCGAGCACGCTGAACACGATTTCCCACTGCCACACCGCACCGAAATGGGTGCCCAGCACCGCCAGCCAGATGTCAGGCTGAAGCAGATTGGCGCTGTCGCCACTCATCAGCACATTCTGGCAGGCCAGCATCGCCAGCGCGCTGAGCAGGGCCAGCCACGCACTTCCGTTTACCAGCGGATTAAGTCGCCGCGCCAGTTGTGGACGATAACGTTCTGGTGCCAGCAGCGCGCTGTAGCAGGCGCTGGCGGTCAGCAGCATCACGGCAGCAAAATGGAGCGCACGCAGCGCTGGCCAGAGGGTCATCACGACGCTTACTTCACGCTGAAGCGGTAGCTTCCTGCGGTTTTATGTCCATCCACCGACAGGACATGCCAGTTAACCTTATAGCGCCCCGCTTTCAGTGGCTGAGGCAGGCTGACAATCAGCCGATCTTTGTGGCCGGACGCTACGCGCGCCTTCTCCGTCGCAACAGGCTTCTGATGATCGTCAAGCAGCATAACGCCGCTGAACGCAGGTTCAATCTCTTCAGTGAAAGTCAGCGTCAGCGCATCGGTAGCGGTCGTTACTTCTGCTTTGGCCGCCGGCGTGGATGCGCGGAGATGGGCATGCGCAGCAGCCAGCGAGCTGAATGCCATTGCACCGGCTGCCACCAGCGTAATAACCATGCGGGAAATGTGTTTTTTCTGCATCAGATCATCCTTTTAGCCGCCGCCAGGGCGATAAACGAGGCAAAAGGATACGCTGCTGCATTTGCACTGTCGAGGCCAGCAATGCGATCCTTAATCCTTGATTCAGACCGGCGAAAACATTACTTTTGCCCCCTGTCATCAGGAGAATATTATGAGCCATAACCTTGCCCTGCTGTCCCAGGACGAGAAAGATAAGTTAAACGTCGATTTAGCGGCTGCAGGCGTGGCGTTTAAAGAGCGCTATAACATGCCGGTGGTTGCCGAGATGGTGGCCCAGGAGCAGCCCGAAGCGCTGCGTGACTGGTTTCGTCAGCGTCTGATGCATTACCGCCAGGCGTCACTGAGCCTGTCACGCCTCCCTTATGAACCGAAGATGAAGCAATGATGTTTCGCGTAATTGATACCGAAACCTGCGGCCTGCAGGGTGGCGTGGTGGAAGTGGCCTCAGTCGATGTGGTTGATGGTCAGATTGTGAATCCGATGAGCGATCTCATCCTGCCTGACCGCCCCATCAGCCGTCAGGCGATGGCCGTGCACCGCATCACCGAAGCGATGGTCGCCGGAAAACCGACCATCGAAGAGGCGATCCCGCGCTACTACGGCAGTGCATTCTATGTGGCACATAACGCCAGCTTTGACCGCCGGATGCTGCCGGAGATGTTTGGCGAATGGATCTGCACCATGCAGCTGGCGCGTCAGCTCTGGCCGGGCATCAAATATGGCAACCAGGCCCTGCGTCATTCCCTGAAGCTGGATGTTACCCCGCCAGCCGATCTGCATGCGCACCGCGCGCTCTATGACTGCTATGTGACGGCGGCCCTGCTGATCCGCATTATGGAGACTTCGGGCTGGAACGCCTCCGAGATGATTGTGCGCTCACAACCGGCGGCCCAGCGCGACGACATTCTGCCGTTCGGCAAATACCGTGGTCAGGCGATTGCGGTGGTGGCGCGCAAGGATCCGGGCTATCTGAAGTGGATGCTGGATAACGTCAGCGATCTGCGCCCGCCACTGCGGCAGGCGCTGCGTAAATACCTGACCGAGCCTCAGTAATCCTCTGCCGGGGGCAGGGTGCCCTGCGCCAGCCCCAGCAGGAAGGCATACTCCATCGCGATCCCTTCATAGGCTTTAAAGCGCCCCGATTTGCCGCCGTGTCCGGCATCCATATCGGTGCAGAGCAGCAGCAGATTATTATCGGTTTTCATCGACCTCAGTTTCGCTACCCATTTGGCCGGTTCCCAGTACTGAACCTGCGAATCGTGCAGGCCGGTGGTGACCAGCAGATGCGGATAGGCTTTTGCCTCAATGTTGTCATAGGGGCTGTACTGGCGGATGTAGCGGTAGTACTCCGGATCGCCGGGATTGCCCCACTCATCATATTCGCCGGTCGTCAGCGGGATCGACTCATCGAGCATGGTGGTGACAACATCTACAAAAGGAACCTGCGCCACAACGCCATGGAAGCGCTGCGGTGCCATGTTGATCACCCCGCCCATCAGTAAGCCGCCTGCGCTGCCGCCCATGGCGTAGAGACGTTCCGGATGCCCTATCCCGCGCGCCACCAGCGCATTGGTCACGTCGATGAAATCCGTGAAGCTGTTCATTTTGTTCAGCAGGCGACCGCCGTCATACCACTGCTGCCCCAGCTCCCCGCCGCCGCGCACCTGAATCAGGGCAAAAACAAAGCCGCGATCCAGCAGGCTCAGACGGCTGACGCTGAAATCGGCATCCATGCTGCTGCCATAGGCGCCGTAGCCATAGACCAGCATTGGATTCTGGCCGGGCTGATAGTGTCTGCGATGATAGACCAGCGACACCGGCACTTCGGTGCCATCACTGACTTTTATCCAGTGGTGCTCGCTTTTGTAATCATCGGCGTTGAACCCTTTCACCGCACTCTGCTTCAGGATACGGCGCTCGCCCGTGTCCATATCCAGCTCAAACAGCGTGGTTGGTGTGGTCATTGAGGAGTAGCCGTAGCGCAGTTTGCTGGTGCGCGGCGTCGGATTGTAAGCCAGCCAGGTGACGTAAGTGGGATCGTCAAAGGCGATGCCACTGGTTTCGCCGCTGGCCCAGTTAATCTGGCGCAGGCTGGTCAGGCCGCGCTGCCGCTCTTCAACCACCAGCCAGTCGCGGAACAGCTGGAAATCTTCCATCACTACGTTTTCACGCGCCGGGATGAGGGTCTCCCAGCGGGATTCATCCAGATAACGGCTGCGATAGAGCCCGAAGTTTTCGCCTTCCCGGTTAGACCGGATAAAGAACTGATGCTCGTAGTGATCGATGCTGTATTCATGATCGCGGCGGCGCGGCAGAAACACATGCGGCTGCGCATCGGGGAAATCAGCATCGATCAGCTGAATCTCGCTGGTGTTAGTGCTGTAGAGCGCAATCATGATGAACTGCTTTGAGGTGGTCTTGTGGACGCTCAGATGATAGGTGTCATCCTGCTCTTCATAAACCAGCTGATCATCAGACTGCGGCGATCCCAGCTCGTGTCGCCAGACCTGATAAGAGAGCAGCGTCTGCGGGTGTTTCCGCACGTAGTAGAGCGTGCGGGAGTCGTTACCCCAGGCGAAGCTGGAGGAGGCGTTGCTCAGCACTTCAGGATACCAGCTGCCGCTCTCAAGGTTGCGGAAGCGGATGCCATACTGGCGGCGCGAGAGAAAGTCCTCGGCCAGCGCCATCACGCGGTTGTCGGGGCTGATATGCAGCGCGCCCATGGTGTAAAAGTCGCTGTGTGACGCGCGCTGGTTGGCATCCAGCAGCAGGGTCCACTCCGCCGACTCCTCGCTCGCCGCAGGCTGACGGTAATAGGCCGGATACTCATTGCCGCTCTGATAGCGACTCTGATAGCGGTAGCCGTTTTTGACATAGGGCACTGAGTGATCTTCCGGTGGCAGCCGGTCGATGATCTCTTTTAATACCCGGTCCTGCAGCGGCTGCTGCGACGACATGACTTTTTTGCCGTAATTATTTTCGGCACGCAGGTAATCAAGCACTTCGCTGTTTTCGCGCTTATCGTCGCGCAGCCAGTAATAGTTGTCGACGCGCGTCTCGCCATGCAGCGCCATTTCATGAGGAATTTTTTTTGCAATGGGAGCTTTCATCCATCCGTCTCCGTGAACGTCATGATCTGTAAGCGTAACACTTAAGTGGCGGGAAGCCAGGGGGCAGCGAGGAAGCGGCGGCAGGCGGGGCCTCTTCTGAGGCCCGCCAGGAGAAGTTAACTGGCCGGAAGACGGGCTTTTTCGGCCTGGATATCCTGCTGAATGCCGTCGCGGACATCCTGAGGGATTTTCAGCGCGTCACCCAGCGCAGAGAGGTAGCTGCGTTCCATGAAATGATCGACATCAATGGCGGCGCAGCTGAGGAAATAGAGCTCCAGCGCCTCTTCCTCGTTCTTCACGTCAGCGGCCAGCCACTGCGGGTCCAGCGGGCGATTCATCGCTTTCTGGATTAGCTTTTCCGCATCCTGACCGTAGCCGGACTGATGAATATTCTGCTCAATAGCGGCACGTTCCTGATCGTCGATGTGTCCGTCGCTTTTGGCGGCAAACACCAGCGCCGTGACCAGACGCTCAGCGCGCAGATCGACCGGTGTCTGCGATACGCCGAAGTCCGGTTCGCTCTGATGCGCGTCGCTGACCCGCTGTTTATATTTGTTCCACAGTACCGCACCCGCCGCCGCCCCGCCGCCGATAATCAGCGCCTGGCCGCCATATTTCGTCAGCAGTTTGCGGGAAGACTTACTGCTGATCAGCATTGCGGCCAGCCCCCCCAGCGCGCCCGGTGCCAGCATATCGCTCAGGCCTCCGCCCGATTTACCGTCACCGCCCTTCTTCGCCAGTACCGACTGAATCTGTTGCAACCAGTTGTTCATCATCCGCTCCTGTTCACGATGTCAGCCTGCTATCCTGGCGAAAGGGTTGTCAGGAAACGTCAGAGCGGGAAAAGTAAGGCAAATGGCGGCGTTATACGGACGAAGGGTGAGAACGCAAACGTTTTCGTTTATACTTGCGCGCGAATTTTGACTGCTTAGGTGAATGTATGACAACTCTCGGAACGGCGCTGCGTCCGGCGGCAACACGTGTGATGCTTTTGGGTTCGGGTGAACTGGGTAAAGAGGTGGCGCTGGAGTGTCAGCGTCTGGGTGTGGAAGTGATTGCGGTCGATCGCTACCCGGATGCCCCGGCCATGCACGTGGCGCATCGCAGCCATGTGATCAACATGCTGGATGGTGCGGCCCTGGCTGCGTTAATCGCGCAGGAGAAACCTGACTTTGTGGTGCCGGAAATTGAGGCTATCGCCACGGATACCCTGGTTGAGCTGGAGCAGCAGGGCCAGCGCGTGGTCCCGACAGCCCGTGCCGCACGGCTGACCATGAACCGTGAAGGGATTCGTCGCCTCGCTGCGGAAGAGTTATCCCTGCCGACCTCACGCTATCGCTTTGCCGACAGCAAAGCACGCTTTGACGAAGCCGCCGCAGAGATTGGCTTTCCGTGCATCGTAAAACCGGTCATGAGCTCCTCCGGCAAAGGCCAGAGCTTTATCCGTGACGCCAGCCAGCTCGACAGCGCCTGGGACTATGCGCAGCAGGGTGGCCGCGCCGGAGCCGGTCGCGTCATCGTAGAGGGCGTGGTTAACTTCGACTTTGAAATCACCCTGCTCACCATCAGTGCCGTTGACGGCATCCATTTCTGTGCGCCGATTGGTCATCGTCAGGAAGATGGCGACTACCGTGAATCCTGGCAGCCGCAGCAGATGAGTGATGTGGCGCTGCAGCGGGCCCAGGATGTCGCCGCGCAGGTGGTCAAGGCGCTGGGTGGCTATGGTCTGTTCGGCGTCGAGCTGTTTGTCTGTGGCGATGAGGTGGTGTTCAGTGAAGTGTCACCGCGTCCCCATGATACCGGCATGGTCACGCTGATTTCGCAGGATCTGTCAGAGTTTGCGCTGCACGTGCGGGCGTTCCTGGGTCTGCCGGTTGGCGCAATTCGTCAGTATGGTCCGTCCGCGTCGGCCGTTATCCTGCCGCAACTGACCAGCCAGAATGTGCAGTTCGTCAACGTCGAAGCGGCGCTGGGTGCCGGTCTGCAACTGCGCCTGTTCGGTAAGCCGGAGATTAGTGGTCAGCGTCGTTTAGGTGTGGCGCTGGCGAGCGGTGAGACGACGGATGAGGCCATTGCGCGTGCCGTTGCCAGCGCAGCAGCGGTGACCGTTCAGGGGTAACAGCGTGCGGTGAGCAGACGCTCACCGCTTCAGCTTACTTCGCGCCTTCAACGGCTTCACGCGCCAGGCGGGTGATGCGATCCCAGTCGCCCGCTTCCAGCGCATCATTCGGCACCAGCCAGGAACCGCCGATGCAGAGCACGCTTTTCAGCGCCAGATAGTCACGGTAGTTTGCCGGAGAGATCCCGCCAGTCGGGCAGAAACGGACCTGCGGGAAAGGCCCGCCAATGGCCTGCAGCGCTTTGACACCGCCATTCGCCTCGGCCGGGAAAAACTTAAATTCGCGCAGACCGTAGTCCATTCCGGTCATGAGTTCAGAGACGGTGCTGATACCCGGAATCAGGGGAACCGGCCCTTCCACCGCGGCCTTCAGCAGTGATTCCGTAATCCCCGGACTGATAACAAACTGCGCGCCGGCATCGGTCACCTGCTGAAGCTGCTGCGGATTGATGACGGTTCCCGCCCCCACAATCGCCTCCGGCACCTCTTTGATCATCGCACGCAACGCCTCCATCGCGACGGGCGTGCGCAGAGTCACTTCCAGCACCCGGACACCGCCCGCCACCAGCGCTTTTGCCATCGGCACGGCATGTTCCAGCTTATTCACGACGATGACCGGCACCACAGGCCCGGTGGTCAGAATCTGTTCAGCACTCATCTTCCAGTTTTTCATCAGTTCCCCTTGATTAATAACACCGGGATAGCAGCCCGGTCACGGAGCCTCGGCTCCTGCCCTGTAATGATGACACTACCATACATGATCGGCTTCCGAAGCGTCCATTACCCTGCTCTCATTTTGAAACAGCAGTTCAGTTTTATCTGCCTGCGCCAGTCGGATGACGGGCAAAAAAAAAGCCCGCGTTGCGGGCTTCTTCATCACTACCGTTACTCGAACTCGTTCCAGGAACGGCCATCGCGGGTGATCATCGCGACGGAGGCCACCGGCCCCCAGGTGCCAGCCTGATACGGTTTAGACGAGTCACCATCCGCAGCCCAGGCGTTGATGATGGAGTCGACATAGGTCCATGCCGCTTCAACTTCATCGCGACGCACAAACAGCGCCTGAATCCCGCGCATGCTCTCCAGCAGCAGACGCTCATAAGCATCGGCCAGGTGCGACTGGTTAAACGTCTCAGAGTAGCTCAGATCCAGCTTGGTGGTCTGCAGCTTATGCTTGTGGTCGAGACCTGGCACTTTGTTCAGGATTTCGATATCCACCCCTTCGTCCGGCTGCAGACGAATAGTCAGCTTGTTCTGCGGCAGCTCTGAGTAAGAGTCTTTAAACAGGTTCATCTCAGGGTTTTTGAAATAGACCACGACTTCAGAACATTTGGTTGGCAGACGCTTACCGGTTCGCAGGTAGAACGGAACACCCGCCCAGCGCCAGTTGTCGATATCGACGCGAATCGCCACGAAAGTCTCGGTCGCGCTCGATTTGTTGGCACCCTCTTCCTCCAGATAGCCGGGGACTTTTTTACCCTGTACAAAGCCGGAGGTGTACTGACCGCGCACGGTTTTCTCACGCACGTTGGTCTGGTCGATGCGGCGCAGCGAGCGCAGCACTTTAACTTTCTCATCGCGGATGCTGTCTGCGCTGAGATCGGACGGCGGCGACATAGCGATCATGGTCAGGATCTGCAACAGATGGTTCTGGATCATGTCACGCATCTGGCCCGCTTTGTCGAAGTAACCCCAGCGACCTTCAATACCCACTTCTTCGGCCACGGTGATCTGCACGTGGTCAATGGTGCGATTGTCCCAGTTGTTCACGAAGATGGAGTTCGCGAAGCGCAGCGCCAGCAGGTTAAGCACCGTCTCTTTGCCCAGATAGTGGTCAATACGGAACACCTGGCTCTCATCGAAGTATTCGCCAACGCTGTCGTTGATCTCCTGTGAGGTTTCCAGTGAGGTGCCGAGCGGCTTCTCCATCACAACACGCGCCGGTTTGGCGTTCAGTTTCGCCGTGCCCAGTCCCTGACAGATGGCACCGAAGGTGCTTGGCGGCATGGCGAAATAGTTGATGGTGGTGCGGTTTTTCTGATCGAGCATCTTGCCCAGTTTAGGGAAGTGCGTGGTGTCGTTGACATCGAGGTTGCAGAAATCGAGACGGTTGCTGAGTTTATCCCACAGCGCTTCGTCAACTTTCTCCTTCATGAAGGTTTCCAGCGCTTCACGTACCACTTTGGTGTATTCAGCTTTGTCCCACTCAGCACGTCCGACACCAATAATGCGGGTTTCCTCATGGATCTGACCCGCTTTCTCTAACTGGTACAGTGAAGGCAACAGTTTACGGCGTGCAAGATCGCCTTTGGCACCGAAAATCACCAGATCGCATGCCTGGGCTGTTTGTGTTACCGCCATTTTCCTCTCCTCGTTGCAGGATAGTCCGGTGGTGATGCATCCTCTGCCACCGGGTCCAGGTTATTATTTTCTTTCCGCACAATGTACTTTTTTCCCTGCGCCAGGTAAACCGACTCGCCGGGCTAACCGCATTAACTCTGTACCGGATAAGCAAAACCGGTGTGATGACGCGTGCGGATTGTCGGTTTTTTCTGTATCCGGGGGTGTCAGTGAAATTTGCCCGGGGTCAAAGTATCCCAAAAAAAACGCAAATCGGCTTGTCCGTCACTGCGCCCGCCCCCCGCTGACGCGATATAGTCTCTGTTAATCAGCTCTGACGACAGGGATTTCTGAAATTGCTAAAAATGATAATGGTCATCAGCTTATGAACATGCTGGAAAAAATTGAGGTGCAGCTCGCTTCGCTGAGTAAAGCGGAACAGAAAGTCGCCCGGCAGATTCTGGCGGCGCCGCAGGCGGCGATGCACGCCAGCATTGCCACTCTGGCACGCGAAGCCTGCGTCAGTGAGCCCACGGTAAACCGCTTCTGCCACCGTTTAGGCGCACGCGGTTTTCCCGACTTTAAACTGCAGCTGGCGCAAAGCCTGGTGCAGGGCAGCAACTGGGTGAGCCGGGGTGTGGAGGAGGATGACAGTGTGGAGAACTACAGCCACAAAATCTTTGACTCCGCGCTGGCAGGTCTGCAGCGGGTTCGGGATCAGTTGGAGAGTCCGCGGCTGCAGCAGGCGGTCACTCAGCTTGCGAAGGCCGATAAAGTCGCTTTCTTCGGTCTGGGCGCCTCCGCCGTGGTGGCCCATGACGCCTTTACCAAATTCATGCGCTTTAATATTCCTGTCATCTGGTCTGACGATATTGTGATCCAGCGCATGAGTTGCATAAATAGTCGAGCCGGTGACGTTTTTGTTCTCATTTCACATACTGGGCGCACAAAAAATATGGTAGAACTGGCTCGCCTGGCCCGTGTAAACGGTTCCACCGTTATTGCCATCACCTCTCCCGATTCACCCCTTGCCGATGAAGCCGCCATCGCTTTAGTGCTTGATGTCCCGGAAGATACTGATGTCTATTTGCCGATGGTGTCGCGCCTGGCGCAGTTGACCGTGATCGATGTGTTAGCGACCGGCTTTACCCTTGAACGGGGTGCGCCGTTCCGCGAAAACCTGAAGCGCGTGAAAGAGGCGCTGAAAGCGTCGCGTTACGAAAAGCAGTCTCCAGGGAAAGAGGATGCACCGCAAAAAAATTAACATCACATTTACAATGTGAGTCGTATCACACGCTGTCGATCATATAGAATAGATAACCATGCTGTGTCCACTGATCCGGACACGCTTAAATGTTTACGGAGTCCCCGATGTCAAGACGTCTCAGAAGAACCAAAATCGTTACTACCCTCGGTCCGGCCACCGATCGCGACAACAATCTTGAAAAAATCATCGCGGCGGGCGCGAACGTTGTACGACTCAATTTCTCTCACGGCACGCCAGAAGATCACCAGCTTCGTGCGGATAAAGTGCGTGAGATTGCCGCTAAACTGGGCCGCCATGTTGCGATCCTTGGCGACCTCCAGGGGCCAAAAATTCGTGTTTCGACCTTCAAAGAAGGCAAAGTTTTCCTGAATATCGGCGACCGCTTCCTGCTGGATGCCACCCTGGGTAAAGGCGAAGGCGACAAAGAGCGGGTGGGCATCGACTATAAAGGCCTGCCGGAAGATGTGGTGCCAGGCGATATCCTGCTGCTGGATGATGGCCGCGTGCAGCTCAAAGTGCTGGAAGTTCAGGGCATGAAAGTCTTCACTGAAGTCACCGTGGGTGGCCCGCTGTCGAACAATAAAGGCATCAACAAGCTGGGCGGCGGCCTGTCGGCGGAAGCCCTGACTGAAAAAGATAAGGCGGACATTATTACCGCCGCCAGAATCAAGGTCGATTATCTGGCCGTCTCCTTCCCGCGCTGTGGCGAGGATATGAACCTGGCGCGTCGTCTGGCGCGTGAAGCGGGTTGTGATGCCCGTCTGGTCGCGAAGGTGGAGCGTGCTGAGGCGGTCGCCAGCCAGGAAGCGATGGATGACATCATTCTCGCCTCTGACGTGGTGATGGTGGCCCGTGGCGACCTGGGCGTCGAAATTGGCGACCCGGAACTGGTCGGCATTCAGAAGGCGTTGATTCGCCGCGCCCGCCAGCTTAACCGCACCATCATCACCGCGACACAGATGATGGAGTCGATGATCACCAATCCGATGCCGACCCGTGCCGAAGTCATGGACGTGGCGAACGCCGTACTGGATGGCACCGACGCCGTGATGCTCTCCGCGGAGACCGCCGCAGGCCAGTATCCGGCTGAAACCGTCTCGGCGATGGCGAAAGTCTGCCTGGGCGCGGAAAAGATCCCGAGCGTTAACGTCTCCAAACACCGTCTGGACGTGCAGTTCGATAACATCGAAGAAGCGATTGCGATGTCATCCATGTACGCCGCGAACCATCTGCAGGGCGTTACCGCGATCATCACTATGACCGAGTCGGGCCGTACGCCGCTGATGACCTCGCGCATCACCTCAGGCCTGCCGATTTTTGCCATGTCGCGCCATGAGCGCACGCTGAACCTCACCGCGCTCTATCGCGGCGTCACCCCGGTCTACTTCGACAGCAACAACGACGGTGTGGCTGCGGCACACGATGCCGTCAATCTGCTGCGTGACAAAGGTTTCCTGGTATCAGGCGATCTGGTCATCGTGACGCAGGGTGATGTGATGGGTGCCACCGGCACGACCAATACCAGCCGCGTGCTGCGCGTGGATTAATTAAGCCCGGATTGACATTGTCAGTGTAGAATCAGTAACGCGACTGCCAGCCAGTCGCGTTTTCTTTTCTGACAAGGAGGCCAGATGGCCCGTTTTCACCCCATCAGCCAGCTGACCGGCCGGATTCTGCTTTTCCCTCTGGCATTAGTGCTGTTTGAGTTTGCCACCTATATTGCTCACGACATGATCCAGCCGGGCATGCTGATCGTCACCAGCGAATTTGCTGTCGGCCCGGAGTGGGTCTCCACCTCACTGACCGCCTACCTGATTGGCGGCGTGGTACTGCAATGGCTGCTTGGCCCGCTCTCTGATAAGTTTGGCCGCCGCCCGGTGATGCTCGCCGGCATCCTGTTTTTTGCCATCGCCTGTATCCTGACCAACTGGGTCAGCTCCATTGAGGAATTTGTAAGCCTGCGCTTTATTCAGGGCATCAGCCTCTGCTTTATTGGCGCAGTGGGTTATGCCGCGATTCAGGAAGCTTTTGATGAGGCGCTGGCGGTGCGCATGATGGCGCTGATGGCCAACGTGGCGCTGCTGGCTCCCCTGGCCGGCCCGCTGGCCGGTGCAGCCTGGCTGACCGTCGGCAGCTGGCGCAGCATGTTCTGGCTGTTTGCCGCCTGCAGCCTGGTGGCGTTTGCGGTGCTGTGGCGGGTCATGCCCGAAACCGCGGGCGACCGCAGTCACTCTGTCGCCCTGCCCAGTCTGGCGCGCAACTATGGCCGGCTGATGAAGGATCGGCTGGTGATGTCCGGCTCTTTTGCCATCGGCATGGTCTTTATCCCGATCCTCACCTGGGTTGCCCTCTCGCCGGTGATCCTGATGCATGACGAAGGCCTGTCGCGGATGCAGTATGCCCTGCTGCAGCTTCCGGTCTTTTTGGCGATGATCGCCGGTAACCTGACGCTGAGTAAGCTGGCGGGACGCGTGCCGATTGAGCAGCCGGTAAAGTTTGCTGCCTGGCCGATTCTGATCGGTCTGAGCCTGGCGCTGGTGGCGAGCCTGCTGAACAGCCATGGCTATCTGCTGATTACGGCCGGTCTCAGCCTCTACGCTTTTGGTGCAGGCATGGTGAACGCCGGGCTCTACCGCCTGACGCTGTACGCCAGCAATGAGGGTAAAGGCAGCGTGGCAGCGATGCTGGGGATGATTAGTATTCTGACACTGGCGGTGGGGATTGAGCTGGCGAAGAGTGGCTACTTCAGCGGTGGCACACTCTGGTTCTGCCTGATCAACTTTATCAGTGGCGTACTGTGGTTTGGTCTGGTGATCCTGTTTATGCGCGAGCGAAAGCGTCGCAGCAAACTGGAAGCGTTATAAAAAAAGGCCGCTTGCGCGGCCTTCAGACTATTTGCGTGGATAGAGCTCTTTGCGCGAGTAGGGTTCGATGTCACCCTCTTTGCGGGTCTTCAGCAGCTTGAGGATCCACGTGTACTGCTCAGGATGCGGGCGGACAAAAATTTCCACCTCTTCATTCATCCGGCGAGCCAGCTGATGATCATCCGCTTCAAGCAGATCATCCATCGGCGGACGCACATAGATTTCAAGAATATGCCGCTCACTGTTATAGACCGGGAACAGCGGCACCACGCGGGCCCGACACACTTTCATCAGCCGCCCGACTGCGGGCAGCGTTGCTTTGTAAGTCGCGAAGAAGTCAACAAACTCGCTGTGCTCTGCACCATGGTCCTGATCGGGCAGATAGTAGCCCCAGTAGCCCTGGCGCACCGAACTGATAAACGGCTTAATGCCATCATTTCGGGCATGCATCCGGCCACCGAAACGACGACGCGCGGTGTTCCAGGCATAATCGAGCAGCGGATCGCTCTGATTATGGAACATCGCCGCCATCTTCTGCCCTTCTGACGCCAGCAGCATGGCCGGAATATCCACCGCCCAGCCGTGCGGCACCAGGAAAATTACATTCTCCTGCGCGGCTTTCATCTGGTCGATGATTTCACGACCATGCCATTCGACACGCTGACGAATGCGGGCCGGATCGCGCAGCACCAGCTCGGTCATCATCGTCATTGCCTGCGGTGCTGTCGCAAACATTTCGTCCACCAGCGTGGCGCGTTGCGCTTCGCTGAGTTCCGGCAGGCAGTAATAGAGGTTAATCAGCGCACGACGACGCGCACCCTTTGCCAGCTTACCGGCGAACCGGCCTAAGCGGCTTAACAGCGGATCGCGCACCTTTGGCGGTAAATAAGCCAGGCCGGCCAGTGCGCCAATCGCCAGCCAGCTGCCCCAGTATTTCGGTTTGAGAAAAGATCGTTCAAAAACGGGAATGAATTCAGTGTTATTTTTTTTACGGGTTTCCATGCACTCGCCTCAAGCAATGACCGGCTAATGATAGTGGCGGCAAACAAATTTGCAATCATCACGGTCCGGATAACAAAAAACCGACGGGGAAACCGTCGGTTTTTGTGCAACCTGATGAAAATCGCTTACTTAAGGCCCAGCTGCGGCAGCCAGGATTTCACCTGCGCCAGGTACTCGCTGCGCTCTTTACCGGTCAGGCCTTCCATGCGCGGCAGTTTCGCCGTTAATGGATTGACCGCCTGATTATTGATCCAGATTTCAAAATGCAGGTGCGGCCCGGTTGAACGTCCGGTATTACCGGACAAGCCGATACGGTCACCGCGCTTCACTTTCTGACCCGGCTTCACCAGCACTTTCTTCATGTGCATATAGCGCGTCATATACTGACGGCCATGACGAATGGCAACATAGTTACCGGCGGCACCGCCATTTTTCGCCACGACGATCTCGCCATCTCCGACAGCCAGTACCGGCGTGCCGATCGGCAGTGCAAAGTCGACGCCCTTGTGCGGCGCAATACGTCCCGTCACAGGGTTCAGACGGCGCGGATTAAAGTTGGAGGAGACACGATACTGCTTAACCGTCGGGAAGCGCATAAAGCCGCGCGCCAGGCCGGAGCCGCTGCGATCGTAGAACTTGCCATCTTCGGCACGGAACGCGTAATAGTCTTTGCCCCCGCTGCGCAGGCGCACGCCCAGCAACTGGCTCTGTGCACTTTTACCGTCCAGCATTTCGCGCGACATGAGAACGCTGAACTGATCACCGGCACGCAGCTTGCGGAAGTCCATCTGCCACTGCATCGCTTTAATGACGGCGCTTGCTTCAGCGCCGCTCAGTCCGGCCCGCATGGCACTGGCAGCAAAACTGCCACGCACTTCGCCCTGCATGACACTGTTGCGCCATTCGCCCTTCTGCATCTCCGCTTCCATCTTAAAGCCACCCTTCGGGGTGCGCTCATAGGTGCGGGTTTCACGACGGGAGATTTCCCAGCTCAGGGTTTTCAGACCGCCATCATCATCCAGCGTCCAGCTCAGCTGCTGACCCACCTGCAGATTTCGCAGGTCGCGGTCGCTCACCACCAGCGCATTGATGTCAGCGATATCGATGCCATACTGATTCAGGGCGCTGCTCAGCGTATCGCCGGAAGAGACGGTGTAGTCATGCACGCCTGCCGTATCCGGCACGTCGGTGTCGACATCGTCTGCAGACAGCTCTTCGTCCGGTTCCGGTGTGCTCTGATCGATAGGCTCACTCGCTTCTGGCAGCAGCGTACGAAGTTCACTTTTGTCCAGCTCGATCGTTTTGACGATAGGCGTCACGTCATCGGTGGGATGGTAAACATAAGGCCGCCAGACAGCGACGGCCAGAGTGACTACAGTTAAAGAACCCAGCATTACGCGGTGGGGGCGCGGCAAATTATTAAATGCGAGGGCGACAGAGCGGGCTATCTGCTGCACTTTTACCTATTCCTCATGCTCCTTTCAGGCAGCTTTCATACTGGCCCGACAGCTGTGAGAGGAATTTCACATAGCTGTCTTTTGCCAGACTGATGTCTGTCCCCAGCGGGTCGAGCGTGCCTTTATGCACCTGCGTTCCGCGGGCAACAGCATCGATGACTGCTGGCCTGAATTGTGGCTCAGCAAAGACGCAGACCGCCTTTTGCTCAACCAACTGTGTTCGTATCTGGTGTAAACGCTGTGCGCCCGGCTGAATTTCAGGATTCACGGTAAAATGCCCGGCAGGCGAGAGACCGTAGTGCTTTTCAAAGTACGTGTAAGCGTCGTGAAAAACGAAATATCCTTTATTTCTGACCGGAGCAAGTTGTGCGCTAACGCGTTTGTCCGTGTCTGCCAACGCTACCTCAAACTGCTGGAGGTTGGCGTCAAGTTTGGCTTTATCTTGCGGCATAAGTTCCAATAATTTTCCATGGATTGCAACCGCGGTCTTGCGCGCGATCTCTGGCGACAACCAGAGGTGCATATTAAACTCACCGTGATGATGGTGATGTGCATCGGCATCCTGTTCTTCAGAATTTTCCGCTGCGTGTTCATCTTCATCTTCACCGCCGCTAATCAATAACGGTTTTACGCCGTCGATGTCGACCATAGCGAGATTTTTTTTGGCCGGAAGTTCAGATGCAGACTTCGCCATAAACGCTTCCATTTCAGGGCCAACCCAGACGACTAAGTCCGCGTTTTTTAAGCGTTTTGCATCAGAGGGGCGCAGGGCATAATCGTGTTCAGAGGCACCATCTGGCAGCAGAACATCAACCGGGGTAACACCATCGGCAATGGCTGCGGCGATAAAACCGACCGGTTTTAATGAGGCGACGACGTTTGCCTCTGCAGGAAGGGTTAACGAAGCTGAAACAGCGAGGGCCGATAAGGCGAAAATTGCGCCTTTTTTATTATGTAACATATTGCGTCATTCCATCGTGACCATGAAGTGGAGTGTGATATTATAACATTCGAAATTCTGTGCAACCTGTAAATACTATGACCTCACTTGTCACACTTGATAACGTTTCGATAAAATTTAACCAGCGCAACGTCTTATCGGGCGTCAGCCTGGCGTTGCAGCCTGGCCGTATTCTCACCCTGCTCGGGCCTAACGGCGCCGGTAAGTCTACGCTCGTCCGTGTGGTGCTGGGTTTGCTCGCCCCCACCAGCGGCACGGTTCAGCGCCATGCCGATCTGCGTATAGGCTATGTGCCACAGAAACTGCATATCGATCCAACGCTGCCGGTGACCGTCGAACGCTTTATGCGTCTGACCCGCGGCAGTAAACAGGCGGAGATCCTCCCCGCCCTGAAACGCGTGCAGGCGGGCCACTTACTCAACGCGCCGCTGCAAAAACTCTCGGGCGGCGAAACGCAGCGTGTGCTGCTGGCGCGCGCCCTGCTCAACCAGCCTCAGCTGCTGGTGCTGGACGAGCCGACGCAGGGGGTGGATGTCAACGGTCAGGTCGCCCTCTATGATCTGATCAATCAGCTGCGCGTTGAACTGAACTGCGGCGTGATGATGGTCTCTCACGACCTCCACCTGGTGATGGCCAAAACGGATGAAGTGCTCTGCCTGAATCACCACATCTGCTGTTCCGGTACCCCCGAAGCGGTGTCACAGCATCCTGAATTTATCGCCATGTTTGGTCCGCGCGGTGCGCAGGAGCTGGCGATATACCGTCACCATCATAATCACCGTCACGACCTTCAGGGACGTATCGTTTTACGCAAAGGACAGGGTTCATCATGATTGAGTTGTTATTACCGGGCTGGATAGGCGGCGTGATGTTAGCGCTGGCTGCCGGCCCACTGGGATCGTTTGTCGTCTGGCGCAAGATGTCCTACTTCGGTGACACTCTGGCACACGCCTCCCTGCTCGGCGTGGCGTTTGGCCTGCTGTTTAACGTTAATCCTTACTATGCGGTCATTCTGGTGACGGTCTGCCTGGCGCTGGGTCTGGTCTGGCTGGAACGGCGCCCCCATCTGGCAATCGACACGTTGCTGGGGATCATGGCGCACAGCGCGCTGTCACTGGGTCTGGTGGTCGTCAGCCTGATGAAGAATGTGCGCGTCGATCTGATGGCCTATCTGTTCGGCGATCTGCTGGCGGTGACGCCTGACGATCTCTGGATGATGGGCGGTGGCGTGGTGGTCGTGCTGCTGGTGATGGCATGGCAGTGGCGATCGCTGCTGTCGATGACCATCAGCCCGGAGCTGGCGCAGGTGGATGGCGTCAATATTCAGCGCACCCGGCTGATCCTGATGCTGATCACCGCACTGACCATCGGTGTCGCGATGAAGTTCGTGGGGGCGCTGATTATCACGTCGCTGCTGATCATACCGGCGGCGACCGCCCGGCGTTTTGTTCGTTCGCCGGAAGGCATGGCAGCCGTCGCGGTAGTGATCGGGGTCATCGCTGTAACCGGCGGGCTGACCTTCTCCGCGTTCTATGATACGCCAGCCGGCCCGTCAGTGGTGCTGTGCGCCGCCATCCTGTTTATCTTCAGCATGGTGCGCAAGCCCGCCGTTTAATCTTCGCGCGTAATGCCGAAGTGACGATAAGCATGCTGCGTGGCGAGACGGCCACGCGGTGTGCGCTGAATGAAGCCCTGCTGAATCAGGAAGGGTTCAATCACATCTTCGATGGTTTCGCGCTCTTCACCGATGGCCGCCGCCAGGTTGTCCAGTCCGACCGGCCCACCCATAAACTTATCGATAATGGCCAGCAGCAGCTTGCGGTCCATATAGTCGAAGCCTTCACTGTCCACATTGAGCATATCAAGCGCACTGCAGGAGACTTCACCGCTCATCTCACCGTTGGCCCGGACTTCGGCGAAGTCACGAACCCGGCGCAGCAGACGGTTGGCGATACGCGGCGTGCCGCGGGCGCGGCGGGCGATCTCTAACGCACCGTCGTCACTCAGCGCCAGACCGAGACAGGCGGCGCTGCGGCCCACGATGTGCTGCAGATCCTTAACCTGATAGAACTCCAGCCGCTGCACAATGCCAAAGCGGTCGCGCAGTGGCGAAGTCAGTGAGCCGGCACGGGTGGTGGCACCAATCAGGGTAAACGGCGGCAGGTCGAGCTTAATCGAACGGGCTGCCGGGCCTTCACCAATCATGATATCCAGCTGATAATCTTCCATCGCCGGATAGAGCACCTCTTCCACGACCGGCGAGAGGCGGTGGATTTCATCAATGAACAGCACGTCGTGCGGCTCAAGGTTGGTCAGCATCGCCGCCAGATCCCCGGCTTTTTCCAGTACCGGGCCCGAGGTGGTGCGCAGGTTAACGCCCATCTCGTTAGCGACGATGTTCGCCAGGGTGGTTTTACCCAGCCCCGGCGGACCGAAGATCAGCAGATGATCAAGCGCATCACCGCGCAGCTGCGCGGCCTTGATGAAAATCTCCATCTGCTCACGCACCTGTGGCTGTCCGACATACTCATTCAGCAGCTTTGGCCGGATGGCGCGATCGATAATCTCTTCTTCGTTAACGCTGGCAGCGGAGACCAGACGGTCGGCTTCTATCATCACTTACCTCAAATGGCGGCGCGTAGCGCTTCGCGGATCAGGGTTTCACAATCCGCATCCGGTCGACCGACTTTACTGATCATACGGCTCGCTTCCTGCGGTTTATAACCCAGTGATACCAGCGCTGCAACCGCTTCCGCTTCCGCATCGTTAGTTTCCGCTTCCGGCCCTGGCGTGGTGAGTGTAAAGGCTGAATCACCGCCAAACAGGTCGCCGTGCATCCCTTTAAAGCGGTCCTTCATCTCCACCACCAGACGCTCGGCGGTCTTTTTACCCACGCCGGGCAGTTTCACCAGCGACGCGATCTCCTCTTTTTCCACCGCGGTCACAAACTGCTGCGCCGACATGCCGGAGAGGATCGCCAGCGCCAGTTTTGGCCCGACGCCATTCACTTTGATCAGTTCGCGGAACAGCGTGCGCTCCTGCTTGCTGTTAAAACCAAACAGCAGCTGGGCATCTTCGCGCACCACAAAGTGGGTAAAAATCACCGCTTCGTGCTGAAGTTCAGGCAGCTCATAAAAACAGGTCATAGGCATGTAAATTTCATAGCCGACGCCGTGTGCCTCAAGCAGCACCAGTGGCGGCTGCTTTTCCAGAATGTTGCCCCGTAAACGACCTATCACCTGAATGCTTCCTTAACTTACGAATGTGGCGGATTTTATAACATAAAAAAGGCTGGATGAATATCCAGCCTGAGAGTGAGACGGTGCCGCGACCCTTAACCGGATCGCAATCGTCCGCGCGTGAGTACCAGCTTGCTGTCACTCATCCGCGTCGCATTCTGTGCCACGTGACAGTGCGTAATCGCAATGGCCAGGGCATCCGCGGCATCCGCCTGCGGGTTTGCCGGTAACTTCAGCAGGGTCCGCACCATGTGCTGCACCTGGCTTTTCTCGGCGCTGCCGATGCCTACCACCGTCTGCTTAACCTGACGGGCAGCATATTCAAACACCGGCAGGTCGTGGTTGACCGCAGCAACAATCGCCGCACCGCGAGCCTGACCCAGCTTCAGCGCCGAGTCAGCATTCTTTGCCATAAACACCTGTTCAATGGCGAAGTAATCGGGTGCGAACTGCGTGATGATTTCGCAGACGCCCGCATAAATCAGCTTCAGGCGGGCGGGAAGCTCGGCGGTGTTGGTGCGGATACAGCCGCTGCCCAGGTAGGTGAGCTGGCGGCCAGTCTGACGAATAACCCCATAACCGGTGATGCGTGAGCCGGGATCGATACCCAGGATAATCGACATTACGCCTCTCCGGTTGAAGCGGTGATGGTCAACGCCATTACAGCGTTTCCGCCACCTCGTCGGAGATTTCACCGTTGTGATAAACCTCCTGCACATCGTCGCAGTCTTCCAGCATGTCGATCAGACGCAGCAGTTTCGGTGCGGTTTCCGCATCCATTTCCGCTTTGGTGGTCGGGATCATCGACACTTCTGCGGTATCCGCTTTCAGGCCGACGGCTTCCAGTGCATCACGCACGCTGCCCATCTCTTCCCATGCGGTGAAGACATCAATCGCGCCATCGTCGTAGCTGACCACATCTTCAGCACCCGCTTCCAGCGCCGCTTCCATGACCGCATCTTCATCCTGGCCTGGCGCATAGGAGATGACGCCTTTTTTGTTAAACAGGTAGGCCACGGAGCCGTCAGTTCCCAGGTTGCCGCCGGTTTTGGTGAAGGCGTGACGCACTTCGCCAACGGTACGGTTGCGGTTGTCACTGAGGCATTCAATCATAATGGCGGAGCCACCCGGACCGTAACCTTCATAGATGATGGTTTCCATGTTGGCGTTGTCATCGCCGCCCACACCGCGCGCGATGGCGCGATCCATGGTGTCACGCGTCATGTTGTTAGACAGTGCTTTATCCATCGCCGCACGCAGACGGGGGTTAGACCCCGGATCGCCGCCGCCCAGCTTGGCTGCCGTCACCAGTTCACGAATGATTTTGGTGAAGATTTTGCCGCGCTTCGCGTCCTGCGCCGCCTTACGGTGTTTGGTGTTAGCCCACTTACTGTGTCCTGCCATTTTCTCTTCTCTCCGATCTTTTACAGGGTGCGGGCGATCTGGCTGCGATCCTGTCCTCCGGCGTAGCTCAGACAGGTCGTAACCTGTCAGCCCGTGACGGGCGAGCCTGCGCGTCATCCTCGCGGTCAACCTGCCGCGGGTGCCCTCTTGCTGGCGGGGAACATTGTCGCGGCGGCGATGACGCCCGACTGTTTAATAGTGTGGTGTCGTTGTGTTAACACTCACCCGATTCAACTTATCATCTCTCCGTCGCCGGAATAGCGGGCGGCGACAGGTTTTCAGGCGAACTCTTCGATTGCCTGGCGGTTACTCCATGAACGGGTCAATGCTGCCGCCTCCGCCGCTGTCAGCCAGCGAAAGGCCAGATGTTCGGTCAGCCTCACATCGCGCTCCGCTGGCAGTTGCAGGCGAAACCAGTGCTCGTGATTATGGGTGACATCCGGTGCATAGCGATGGCGGAAATGAGGAAAGATTTCAAAGTCGATTTGACGCTGACAATCTTCCATCTCCAGACGCTCAGCCAGCACATCAATACCGACCTCTTCATTCACTTCGCGACAGGCGGTCGCCAGCGGAGACTCACCCGGCTCCAGGCTGCCGGTGACCGACTGCCAGAACGCGGGATCGTCACGCCGCTGCAGCATCAACACCCGGCCAGTATCACGCGCCGAAATCACTACCAGCACTGAAACCGGGTGTTTATAGCCCATTATTTATTCTCAGGCTTTTCTTTTTTAACCACCTGAATGCCCAGCTCCAGCAGGGAAGCCGGGTTCGCTTCGCTTGGCGCTTCGGTCATCATACAGGCGGCTGCCGTGGTTTTCGGGAAGGCGATCACGTCACGGATGTTGTCGGTGCCGGTCAGCAGCATGGTCAGACGGTCCAGACCAAACGCCAGGCCCGCATGCGGCGGCGTACCGAACTTCAGCGCGTCCAGCAGGAAGCCAAATTTCTCACGCTGCTCGTGCTCTTCAATACCCAGAATGCTGAACACCGTCTGCTGCATGTTGCCGTTGTGGATACGCACAGAACCGCCGCCCACTTCGTAACCGTTGATCACCATGTCGTAGGCGTTCGCCACGGCACGGGTCGGATCGGTCGCCAGCTCTTCGGCGCTCATCTCTTTTGGCGCCGTGAATGGATGGTGCATTGCGGCCAGACCGCCCTCTTCGTCCTCTTCGAACATCGGGAAGTCGATTACCCACAGCGGTGCCCAGGCGTTCTCGTCGGTGAGGTTCAGCTCGCGACCTACCTTCAGGCGCAGGGCACCCAGTGCGTCAGCCACCACTCTGGCGCGGTCAGCACCAAAGAAGATGATGTCGCCATCCTGCGCGCCGGTACGGCTCAGGATGCCCTCAACGATCTCCGCATTCAGGAATTTGGCAACCGGGCTCTGCACGCCCTCCAGTCCATCGGCACGGACATTGACCTTCATCCACGCCAGGCCTTTCGCGCCGTATATTTCGACAAACTTGCCATACTCATCAATCTGCTTACGGCTCAGCTGTGCACCGGTCGGCACGCGCAGCGCGGCGACGCGGCCTTTTTCATCGTTGGCCGGGCCAGAGAAGACCTGGAATTCGACGTTTTTCAGCAGGTCGCCTACGTCCACCAGCTCCATCGGGTTACGCAGGTCCGGCTTGTCGGAGCCGTAGCGGTGCATCGCTTCCGCAAAAGTCATCTGCGGAAACTCACCGAGATCCACACCCTTGACGTCCAGCCACAGGTTGCGAATCAGACGCTCCATGGTTTCACGCACCTGTGGCGCGGTCATGAATGAGGTTTCAACATCGATCTGGGTAAATTCAGGCTGACGATCGGCACGTAAATCTTCATCGCGGAAGCATTTCACGATCTGATAGTAGCGATCAAAACCGGACATCATCAGCAGCTGTTTGAACAGCTGAGGTGACTGCGGCAGCGCATAGAATTTACCTTTGTGAACCCGGCTTGGCACCAGATAATCACGCGCACCTTCCGGTGTCGCTTTGGTCAGCATCGGGGTTTCAATATCCAGGAAGCCTTCGTCATCCATAAAGCGACGCACAAAGCTGGTGATGCGGGCGCGGGTTTTCAGACGAGCCACCATCTCCGGGCGACGCAGATCCAGATAGCGATACTTCAGGCGCGCTTCTTCGCTGTTGGTCTGATTAGAGTCCAGCGGCAGGGGTTCAGAGCGGTTGATGATGGTCAGTTCCTGGGCGAACACTTCCACTTCACCGGTTGCCATGTCGCTGTTTTTGTTCTTCTCATCACGCGCACGCACGGTACCGGTAATCTGGATGCAGAATTCGTTACGCAGTTCAGAAGCCAGCTTAAATGCGTCCTGACGATCGGGATCGAAGAACACCTGTACGATGCCTTCACGGTCGCGCATGTCGATAAAAATCAGACTGCCCAGATCGCGACGGCGGTTTACCCAGCCGCAAAGCGTGACTTGCTGACCCACATGAGACAGATTGAGCTGTCCGCAATATTCTGTACGCATAACACTATCCTTTTAACTTCGCCGCTGCAGCTGACAGCATCCGGCCGCGTTACCTGATGCGATGCTGTCGCAAAAATGGCGGCCATTATAATGGAAAAAGCCAGGCAGGATAAACATATCCGCGCCAAAGCACCGATTTCCTCTGTGCATTTGCCCCCCTGCCTGAGCCTGACAGATAATAGGGTATCTTAACCGGCCGCGAGGAGCGCGCGTGACACTGCGTATTGGCCTGCCCCAGTGGCAGCACTCACACTGGAAACGCTGGGGCATTGAAAGCCTGGCGGACTATGCACGCTATTTCCATTGTGTGGAGGGAAACACCACGCTGTATGCGCTGCCAAATGCCGAAACGGTGATGCGCTGGCGCGACATGACGCATGAGGCATTTCGCTTCTGCTTTAAGTTTCCCAACACCATCAGCCATCAGGCGGCGCTGCAGCACAGCGACGATCTGCTGACCGATTTTCTGCGCCTGATGGAGCCGCTGGCCGATCGCATCGGTCAGTACTGGCTGCAGCTGCCTGCCAGCTTCTCCCCGCCGCAGCTCGATGACCTGTGGCGTTTTCTCGACAGCCTGCCACGCCGTTTTCACTACGGGGTGGAGGTGCGCCATCCCGCGTTCTTTGCTAAAGGCGAGGCGGAGCGGGCGCTGAACCGCGGCCTGCTGGCACGCGGCATCAATCGCGTGATGCTCGACAGCCGTCCGGTGCATGCTTCCACGTCACAGAGTCCGGCCGCGCTGGCCGCCCGCGCGCAGAAACCGCGGGTGCCGCCCCACGCGCTGCGCACCGGTTCACAGCCGATGGTGCGCTTTATCGGCAGCGACAGTGTGGAAGAGAGCGTGCCGCTGTTTCAGATCTGGCGCAGCAAACTGGCCGAGTGGCAGCAGCAGGGTGACGCCATGCTGTTTCTGCACACGCCCGATATGGGCCAGGTTTTTCCACTGGTGCAGGCGCTGTGGCCGCAGCTGCAAGAGATCGATCCGGCCATCGGTGACGGGCCAGACTGGCCGCAGCAGGCATCACTGTTTTGAACGCCATACGGGACAGCGTGCCGAACGCTGGATAGAATAGTCCCTCTTCTGAATGCGTACCGGAGTGACAATGATAAGCGCGTTATACGTGGTACTGGGTGCCTTACTGATCATGAAATTCACGCTGGACGTCGTGCGTTTCCGCCGTTTTTATCGCGTGGCGTATGGCGACGGCGGCTATCACGACCTGAAAATGGCGATTCGCATTCACGGTAACGCCATCGAAACCATTCCCCTGGCGCTGCTGCTGCTGGTCGTGATGGAGATGAACGGCGCGGATATCTGGATGGTGCACCTCACCGCGCTGCTGTTTTTCATCGGCCGGTTTCTGCACGCCTGGGGATTACGCAACAGCGCAATGACCGGTCGCAAATATGGCATGATGCTGACGCTGTTTTCCCTCTGCGGCATGGTTATTTTTAACCTGATCTATCTCCCCTGGGATCTGGTGCTGTCGCTCCATTAAGCGGGGCGGGGTTAAGGGGTGCAGCCTGCCCCACTTTCTGCCAGAATAGCGCCCTTTCCGTCGTCTCTTCGGATTTTCGATATGTCTGACCGCGATCAACTCTTCTCAGCGCCCATTGCAAAACTGGGCGACTGGACTTTTGACGAGCGCGTGGCTGAAGTCTTTCCTGACATGATTCAGCGCTCGGTGCCTGGCTACTCCAACATCATTTCGATGATTGGCATGCTGGCAGAACGTTTTGTTACCCCGCAGAGCCGGGTGTATGACCTGGGCTGCTCACTGGGCGCAGCCACCCTGTCGGTGCGGCGCAATATTCATGTGCCGGGTTGTGAGATCATCGCGGTGGATAACTCGCCCGCGATGGTGGAGCGCTGCCGTCGTCATCTGGATGCCTTCCGCGCCGATACGCCGGTGACGGTGCTGGAAGCGGATATCCGCGATATTGAGATTGAGAACGCCTCGCTGGTGGTGCTCAACTTCACGTTACAGTTTCTGGAGCCGCCTGCACGCCTGGCGCTGCTGACGAAAATCTGGCAGGGACTGAAACCGGGTGGCGCGCTGGTGCTGTCTGAGAAGTTCAGTTTTGAAGATGCGGAAGTCGGTGAGCTGTTATTTAACATGCATCATGACTTCAAGCGCGCCAACGGGTACAGCGAACTGGAAATCAGCCAGAAGCGCAGCATGCTGGAAAACGTGATGCTGACCGACAGCGTTGAAGCCCACAAAGCCCGCCTGAAGCAGGCCGGTTTCCCGCACGCCGAACTCTGGTTCCAGTGCTTTAATTTTGGTTCACTGGTGGCGTTGAAATGATCGACTTTGGCCGTTTTTATCAGCAAATTGCGGTAGGCCCGCTGGCGAAGTGGCTGGAAGTATTACCGGCTCAAATCAGCGAATGGCAGCGGGAAAACCTGCACGGCCACTTCCGGGACTGGTACAAGTCGCTGGAGTATCTGCCGCTGCTCGCGCCCCAGAAGCTGGACCTGCTGCACAGCGTCACCGCCGACCGTGATGACATCAGCGATCGCCATCGTCAGGGCATTGAGAAATTACTGCGTAACCTGATGCCGTGGCGCAAAGGGCCTTACTCCCTCTATGGCACGCACATCAACACCGAGTGGCGATCTGACTGGAAGTGGGAGCGCGTGTTGCCACATATCTCCCCCCTGGCGGGCCGCACCGTGCTTGATGTGGGCTGTGGCAGCGGCTATCACATGTGGCGCATGATCGGTGCCGGTGCGCATCTGGTGGTCGGCATCGATCCGATGCAGCTCTTCCTGGTGCAGTTTGAAGCCGTGCGCAAGCTGCTCAATGACGATCGCCGGGCGCACATGCTGCCGCTGGGGATCGAGCAGTTACCGGCACTGCAGGCGTTTGATACCGTCTTCTCTATGGGGGTGCTCTATCATCGTCGCTCCCCGCTGGATCACCTGTTACAGCTCAAAAACCAGCTGGTCAGCGGCGGCGAGCTGGTGCTGGAAACGCTGGTGATTGAGGGCGATGTGAATCAGGTTCTGGTGCCCGGCGAGCGCTATGCCCAGATGCGCAACGTCTTCTTTATTCCGTCAGCCGAGGCCCTGAAGAGCTGGCTGGAAAAAAGCGGGTTTGTGGATGTGCGGATCGTTGATTTTGCCCGCACCACCACGGAAGAGCAGCGCCGGACCGACTGGATGACCAGCGAATCCCTGGCAGAGTTTCTCGACCCCGATGACGCCAGCAAAACGATTGAGGGCTACCCCGCTCCCCTGCGTGCCGTGCTGGTCGCCACCAAACCCTGACGTCTCAGCGGCGGGACAAGGCCAGTTTCGCCGCAAATCCAATAAACACGCAGCCGGTCAAACGATCCATCACCTTCAGCACCGCAGGTTTTTGCAGATGACCGGCGAAAAAGTGGCTGCCGCCAATCAGCACCGCATTCCAGACCAGCCCCAGCAGCATGTGAGCCAGCGCCATCAGGCTGCACCAGAGCGGCACTGACGCTCCGGACGGAATGAACTGAGGCAGAAAGGTGACGTAAAAGATCCCCACTTTTGGATTCAGCAGGTTGCCCATCAATCCCCGACTGAAGCAGGCCAGATAGCCCTGCTGGCGAACCGCGGGCTGAGCTACAGCAGGCGACTGCTGGCGCGGGGTGACCAGCAACCTGACGCCCAGATAGCAGAGCCAGGCCGCGCCGAGCCATTTCAGCAGGTTATAGGCAATCTCAGACGCCATCAGCAGCGCCCCCAGCCCCAGCCCGACGGCGATCCCCCAGAGCAGACAACCCAGCGTCACACCCAGCGCTGTCGCCCAGGCGCGCTGCCAGCCCTGCGCAATGGCCGTTCGCAGCACCAGCGCGGTGTCAAACCCAGGCGTGAGCGTCAGAATGGTTATCGCAAACAGAAATGAAAAGAGCGTGGCGCTCATAATGATTCTCCGTTGTTTCACCCGGTAAGGGGTGTTCAGGCAGCTTAACAGCCCTGACAGCGTAATGCGCGGGATCACCTGCCATGCCGGGCGGATTGTGCCAGGCTGGATCGGGTCGGGCTATTCATATTAAGGAGACGTGATTATGAGTAAATTTATTTTTTCATCACCCCGTAAATATGTGCAGGGCGCAGGTGTACTGGACGAGCTGGGAACGTTGCTGACTGAACTGGGCGATCAGGCTTTTCTGGTGGCGGATGAGGTTGTCTGGAAGCTGATTGGTGAACGGACGCAACAGACGTTGCAGTCCGCGGGAGTGAAATTCAGCTGGCAGCAATTTAACGGCGAGGCCTCCAGCAATGAGATCACCCGTCTCAGTGCGCTGGCGAAGCGCCAGGGTTGTAACGTGATTGTCGGACTGGGCGGCGGCAAAACGCTGGACACGGTTAAGGCGGTAGCGGACGAACTTCAGCAGCCGGTAGCCATCGTGCCGACCATTGCCTCTACCGATGCCCCCTGCAGCGCTCTGTCAGTCATCTACTCTGACAGTGGCGTATTTGAGAGCTATCGCTTCTACAGCAAAAACCCTGATTTGGTGCTGGTGGATACGGCTGTCTGCGCCAGTGCGCCTGCGCGACTCTTTGCCTCTGGCATTGCCGATGGGCTGGCCACCTGGGTTGAAGCGCAGGCCGTGGCGCGTTCCCATGCGAAATCCATGGTCAACGGCGATCCGACCCTTGCCGGACTGGCGATTGCCCGTGCCTGCGAAGAAACACTGCTCAAGTGGGGTTACAGCGCCTATATCGCCGTGAGCGAAAAACGGGTCACGCCCGCCGTGGAAGCGGTGGTTGAGGCGAATACGCTGCTCTCAGGACTGGGCTTTGAAAACGGCGGGCTGGCAGCCGCTCACGCCATTCACAATGGTTTTACCGCCATTGATGGTGACATTCATCATCTGACCCACGGCGAAAAAGTTGCCTATGGCACACTGACGCAGATGGTGCTTGAGCAGCGTCCGGACGAGGAAATTGCGCGCTACATCCGTTTCTATCGCTCTATCAACATGCCGACCACGCTCCGCGAGATGCATCTTGAAAATGAAAGCTGGGAGAATCTGGTGAAAGTGGGCGCTCTGGCCAACAGTGAGGGGGATACGCTAAAAAACCTGAATCCTCATCTGTCACCGGAAGATATTGCCAACGCCCTGCTGGCGCTGGATGCCTTCAGCCAGACAGTGAAATAAGCCGCCAACGGGCGATGTACCGATCGCCCGTTACTCCTCCGCCGCAGGCTGATCCCAGTACTCATATTTATAGGCAGAACTGAGGTGGCGTTCGATGGTGCCGCGCGTGAAGATTTCGGTCTCATGCAGGTAGCTCAGGGTGCAGTTACCGACCTCATCCCATGACTGGCACTCGTCCACCGAGCGGATGGTGCTCAGCGGCGTGGTGGCCGTGCCGTTCAGACGCACTTCACGCCATTGCGGATCGTAGGTGTAGTTGTCCGTGCTGCGGGCGGAAGTGGTGCGTGTCACCAGTCCCTTTGGATTCCAGTGATAGTGAAACTCGCCGTTGGTCGTCGGGTCGCTGCCGCGCGCCACGCTCTTCTCCAGGCGCAACTGGCGATCATAGCGATAGGTCGTGTCGGTAAAACCGCTTTTTCCCATGCTGATAAATTTGTCAGAGGCGCTGGTGATATTGCCATGCTCCCCTTTCTGCCAGTTAATCGTGCCCTGTCGGTTGTCGACCACGACTTCCTTGCCCTCTTTCAGCACTTTCACCAGCCAGGCATATTCCGCCACCCAGCCGCCCTGCACTCTGGCAATGTGCTGCTCCATACTGAGGATAACGTTGCGCTCATTTTTGTCATAGCTGACGTCAGCCACGGTCAGGTCGCCGCAGGCGTCAAACTGGCCCAGCACCCGCTTTTGAGAATTCACATCCTTGCCAAATTCCCCCGCAATCACCTGCTTCACTGCGCCTTTGGCATTGCCGCCGAGCAGAATCAGGTTATTGCTGTTGGTGATGGTTGTGCTCTGCGGCCGGCATGCGCTGGCCGCCACGCTGCCACTGCACAGCGCAGTCAGCAACAGGATGAGAGCGGCACTCTGATTGCGATTCATAGGGTCAGTTCCGGGCAACGTTGCTGTAAGTGTAAACCCTGCCGTGAAAAAGAGCGGCAACCGGTGACGAATTGAAGCTGCCGCCCGGAGTTATGCCTCAAGCGGTGCGGTGATGTAAGCGTAACGGATAGCGCGGCGGTTTGCGTGGCTCTCTGCGGTAAAAGTCCCGGATGGCAGTGAATAATTTATCTGAACGACGGCTGCGCATTGTGCGGGTGGTCTACCCGGCTGATCGGCTGTAAGGGATATGAAAACACGCTGAAGCGGCGGCACGTATTTTCCTCGTCCGGATTCAGCAGGGAAAGCGAGGGAGCCACTCCGTATCAAGCTGGATAGCAAGTATTGGGCTGAAAACCGTCAGACAGTTATTTTCAGGCTGTCGCTAGAATGGCCTCTGGCAGGGCTCAACACTTTTGCATTGCTTAACGGAATTATTTATATTTACTCCAGCTTTTTATCCATACCGGTACTGCCGTCTGTCTGTATTACTCATCATGTCGGGTTTATAACGAACGGAGAAAGGAATCATGGCGCGTAATATTGCCCCCGGATATTGTGTTGTGAATACTTCTGGGTCCGGGGGCGTTGCCTGTGCTGCGGTGGGTTCGCTAGTCGGCGGGGCCGCTGCAAGTGCAGCAAACGATTATTTTATGGATATGTGGTTAAAAAAACATGGAAAATAGGCTTTTTTATCTCGCTATGGGCTGTGCCCTTGTGCCTTTCTTTATTACCATTATACAGTTCGTGATCTTTTCCATTAACAAAGAGAAATATGATTCTTTGTTATCTTTTTACCATGATGCCAGGTTTGAATTACCACCCCTTTACAGGTTTTATGGGTCTATGGGTTTTTTGGGGTCGTTTGGCATGTCCTATTTCTTCTCAAGACTCAGAAAAGGAAAAAAGGTCATTTTTCAGCCCAGACAACACGTTGCTATTACCGAGCATCTGAAAGGCATGAACTACAACCTCACTGGATGGATTGATAATTACTATTACCTTTCACTTTCATCGCTGTTTTTGTATGCCATTTTTTTAATAATTTCTTTAGTGAAAGCTATCATCACACAATTTTGAAACCCGCCTTTATCAGACGCAAAGAGAGCCAGAAATTCGTACGCGTAATACATAGTCCTGGCCTTACTTGTACAGACTATCCAGTCAGAGACAGGGAGTGCGTTTTAAAAAAACCTCAGGCTTTTACAAAACCTGAGCCGATGCTGATTTGATCCTAAACCTTAATTTCAGACAAAAAGAACCCCAGCAAGCATACTGGGGTTTGGTACTTGCAAACACCACGTCAATGATCGGCGTGCTGCGCGGCAAAATCTGTTGTAGCTCAGGCAACCCGGACGCTGCTCATCTGCATCACGCTTTTCATCGCCTCAACCACATCGCCGTCGACGCAGTAGCGGCTGAACTCGTCGGTTTCGGCTTCTGAACACATGGAAACACCCGCTTTGCGGTAGCGCATCGGCGAGGCCATCAGGCGACTGGCCGAGCTGTGAACTTCGCGAATGTCCATATCGAGAAACTTTTGCAGGTTGCTGAGACGTACCCCGGCACCCGCCATAATAGTAGGACCCGTGCTGGTCTCATTAAGTTCCCGGAGTAATGCAATTCCGTTTTCGGCGCTCTGCTGCTGCCCGGAGGTCAGAATCCGTGCCACCCCCAGATCGGTTAATGTTTCCAGGGCGCGCTTAGGGCTGTGACAGAGATCGAAGGCCCGATGAAAGGTGACGCTCAGGCCATCACACAGCGCCATAATCTGACGCATCTGACCCTGATGGATGTGGGCATCTTCATCCAGCATACCAATCACCAGTCCCGGGAAACCGAGTTCACGGATTAGCGCCACGTCCGATTTCATCGCTTCAAATTCACGTGCGGTGTAACAAAAATCGCCCCCGCGTGGCCGGACAATAGGATGAACCGGAATCGAAACCGCCTGACGGGCCGCCTTCAGCATCCCCGCAGACGGGGTCAGACCGCCTTCGCGCGGGGCGGCACAGAGTTCAACCCGATCGGCACCCGCCTGTTGTGCGGTCACGGCGCAGTCCACGCCATAGCAGCAAATTTCCAGTGTGGTCATTCTCTTCTCCTTTACATGACTCTGGTTCAAGGCAGATTCATCAGTTAGTCTGGCTGCTGGAATGAGTTTACCGGGAAAGTTAACTATGGCATTCAATTTCGACCAACGGATAGACCGCCGTCACAGCGATAGTCTCAAATGGAACAAATATGCGGACCAGGACATTCTGCCGTTGTGGGTCGCGGATACCGATTTCCGATCGCCGGATTGCATCATTAACGCGATAAAAGCCCGTGCCGAACATGGGATTTTTGGTTACGGCGACACGCCCGTTGAGTTTATCGACAGCGCGATCGCCTGGCTTGCCTCACGCTATCAGTGGCACGTAAATCCGGAGTGGATTGTGGTACTGCCCGGCGTGGTGAGCGGGCTGAACCTGGCTGTCCGTGCCTTTACGGCCTCAGACGAACGCACGGTAGCGCCGACCCCGATTTATCCCCCTTTTCGCGGGGCGTCAAAGCTGGCGGAGCGCACTCAGCTGAATCTGCCGCTGAACCTGAACGCGGGACGCTGGCTGCTCGATCTGACGGCAGCTGAGGGTGAGATGACGGGCAGCGAGCGGCTGTTAATGCTCTGCAATCCGCAGAATCCGGGCGGCACCGTCTATCGCCGGGATGAACTGCTGGCGCAGCTCGCCTTTGCGCAGAAGCACGATTTGATTGTCTGCTCTGACGAGATCCACAGCGATCTGCTGCTGGAGCCGGGTGTTCAGCACATCCCGTTTGCCAGCCTGAGCGAAGACGCTGCGCAGCGCAGCGTAACCCTGATGTCGCCGTCCAAAACCTTTAATATTGCCGGGCTTGGCGCATCCATCGCCATTATTCCGAATCCCGAACTACGCGCGCGCTTTACGCGGTTGCGGCGCGGCATTGTGCCTGACGTCGATATTCTGGCGATTACGGCAGCGGCGGCGGCGTGGCGCGAGGGTGAATCCTGGCTGGACGCGCAGAACCTCTACCTGCGCAGCAACCGCGACTGGCTGGTGTCGCAGGTCAATAAAATGACCGGCCTGTCACTCGCCGCACCGGAAGCCACCTACCTGGCCTGGATCGACGCCAGCGAACTGGGCGTCGCCAGCCCGGCGCTCTACTTCGAAAAACACGGTCTGGGTTTAACCGCAGGCCGGGAATTTGGCAATGACCAGTTTGTCCGGCTCAATTTCGGCTGCACGCGCGCGCTGCTTGACGAGGCGGTCGCCCGCCTGAAACGCGCGGTCGCCGCCCGGATTTAGTTCTGCTCGCTGGCGACAATCTCTTCCAGTCGCCACGGATGAAACTTGATTGTCGTCTGTCCATCCGTCACCGCCAGCGTCGGATTGGGCAGACGCTCATTCTCTCCCTTCGGCGCGCTGGTTTTAAACGAAATGCCCGGCTGCGTCAGTGCCGCGTCAGAGAGTAAGGCCATTGCGCGCATGCCCAGCGACTCCGGATCGCCGCGTAACACGACCTCAACGTGTTCCCAGCCTTCATGGCGATAGCGCTTTTCACCCGGCCACGGCAGTTCCACCACATCAATCTGACACCCTGCCACGGTTAAGGGTTGATCGAGCTTAAACAGACAAATCGGTCGCCCGTTGATGACGGCGGAGGAAAATTCTGTGCCCATCTGCTGCAGACCCTTCTGCCAGCGTGCCGCCGTGGTGTCCTGATGACAGCGCACCGCAATATGGTCGATTTCGTGATCGCAAAGAGACAAACCCAGGCGCTGCGCAAAGTTTTGCAACGATTCTTCAAAACGCTCTAAATCTGACTTTAAATCATCCAATTCTGCCGGAAAAGTATGCTTCACAACCCTTATTCCTCTCTCTTTATTTAACTTTTGTGACCAGTCTGCTTTATTGTGCGCCGGGAGTTAAGCGTAATAAATGATAAGATTCATCTTATTTGACCGGAAATTTAACGCAAAACCGCATAATAACATCTTTCATTTCGGATTTATCTCCTGTTTAGGACCATGAGTTCCTTGATGAAGTTATATTAAATATATGATTAAATTAGACTTCTTTATTACAATAAGATAACTCTCATTTCAACCTCAATCAATTGCAGCTCTCCCTGCCTTCCTATAAATTTGACCTAACACAACCAAAAGGAATGGCTCTATGTCTATGCTCATCGTTGTCGCTGTCCTGATCGCACTGATGGGATTTGCAATTTCCCGCCACTGGAAGGTGCGTGAAGATAAAAGCGTTAAGAACCCCCGCCGTCATCTGAGACGTCGTTAATGCCTCCGGGAAACATCTTCTTTGGCTCTGTTTCCCCGCTTCATCCAGCTACTGACGCCCACTGACATTTCACGTATACTTTCCCCCTCATTTTTTTCCGTTTTGTCTGCCTCATCCGTTTCTGCCCGTCCGTGACGCGATGCTGTCAGGCAAGATGATGACAGTCCGGCTTAGCAGGCTCGGGCGTTGTTCAGCTTATGAAGGTAACTCGGTGAATATTCAGGCACTTCTTTCCGCAAAAGTCAGTCAGGCAATGGTTTTAGCCGGCGCACCCGCCGATTGCGAACCGCAGGTTCGTCAGTCCGCCAGGGTCCAGTTTGGAGACTATCAGGCCAACGGTATTATGGCCGTGGCGAAAAAGCTGGGACAGGCTCCGCGACAATTAGCGGAAGCGGTGATCCAGCATCTCGACCTGACCGGCATCGCCAGCAAAGTCGAAATCGCCGGACCGGGCTTCATCAATATTTTCCTTGATCACGCCTGGCTGGCGAAGCATGCCCGTGAAGCCCTGAGTCTGCCGCGTCTGGGCGTGCAGCTGGCTGAGCCTCAGACGATCGTGGTCGACTACTCTGCGCCTAACGTCGCCAAAGAGATGCACGTGGGCCACGTCCGTTCCACCATCATTGGTGATGCCGCCGTTCGTACGCTGGAGTTTCTCGGCCATCGGGTGATCCGTGCGAACCACGTCGGGGACTGGGGCACTCAGTTCGGCATGCTGATCGCGTTCCTGGAAAAGCAGCAGAACGAGAACCACGCAGAGATGGCGCTGGCCGATCTCGAAGCCTTCTACCGTGAAGCCAAGCGCACCTATGACGAAGATCCTGAGTTTGCCGAGCGTGCACGCAGCTACGTGGTGAAATTACAGGGTGGCGATCCTTACTGCCGTGAGATGTGGAAGAAGCTGGTCGACATCACGATGAGTCAGAACCAGAAGATTTATGACCGCATGAACGTCACCCTGACCCGCGACGATGTGATGGGTGAGAGTCTTTACAACGATATGCTGCCTGGCATTGTGGCTGACCTGAAGCAGAAAGGGTTAGCCGTCGAGAGTGAAGGCGCGACCGTGGTATTCCTGGATGAGTTCCAGAACAAAGAAGGTGAGCCGATGGGCGTCATCATCCAGAAGAAGGATGGTGGCTACCTCTACACCACGACCGATATCGCCTGTGCGAAATATCGTTATGAGACCCTGAAAGCTGACCGTGTGCTTTACTACATTGACTCTCGTCAGCATCAGCACCTGGTGCAGGCCTGGACTATCGTGCGTAAAGCCGGTTATGTTCCGGAGTCGGTGCCGCTCGAACACCATGCCTTTGGCATGATGCTGGGCAAAGATGGCCGTCCGTTCAAAACCCGCAGCGGTGGCACCATCAAGCTTTCCGACCTTCTGGATGAAGCTTATCAGCGTGCTTACACGCTGGTGCGTGAGAAGAACCCGGAGATGAGCGAAGCGGAAGTCAAAACGCTGGCGGAAGTGGTCGGGATCAGCGCGGTGAAATATGCTGACCTTTCCAAGAGCCGCACCACCGACTACATCTTCGACTGGGACAACATGCTGGCCTTCGAGGGTAACACGGCGCCTTACATGCAGTATGCCTACACCCGCGTACTCTCGGTGTTCCGCAAGGCGGGTATTGATGCCGATTCGCTGGATGCTGAGATTGTCATCAGCGAAGAGCGCGAAGCCCAGCTGGCGACCCGCCTGCTGCAGTTCGAAGAGATCATCACTCAGGTTGCCCGTGACGGCACTCCCCATGTGATGTGTGCCTATCTCTACGATCTGGCCGGTCTTTTCTCCGGCTTCTACGAGCACTGCCCGATCCTGACGGCAGAGTCAGAGTCAACCCGCCTGAGCCGGCTGCAGCTGGCTGCGCTGACCGCGAAGACGCTGAAGCAGGGTCTGGATACGCTGGGCATCGACACCGTCGAGCGCATGTAATCGTCGCGACGGAGAGGGCCTTCCCTCTCCGTCGCTGACCCCGCCTGCCCTATTCCCCCTTCTCTGAGTGGCAGAACGACCTCATGTCTGTAGCAGCGCATCTCATTAGCCGTCACCTTCCTGCGGTAAAGCAGTTGCAATGCTTTCTGGCGGTCGCGCATGAGCTCAACTTTCGCCGGGCCGCCGAACGCCTGAGAATGACGCAGCCTCCCCTGACCCGCCAGATTCAGAGTCTGGAAGATCTGCTGGGGCAGCCCCTCTTCAGCCGGACGCCCCATGAGGTGACGCTCACCGAAGCCGGGCAGGCCCTGGTTGCTAAAGCCGAAGCGATCCTCATCGCCCTCGAAGCCTTAACCCAGGATGCGGGCCCTGTTGCGTCGCGCCTGCGTATCGGCGTAACCCGAACGCTGAACTTTGAAGCTATCTCGCCGCTTAACCAGCAGCTCGTGGCACTTCATGCCAGTGAAGAGATGGAGATGCCCAGCCTGACCTCCGCGCAGCTGCTGCAGAACCTGGCCCGTAACACGCTCGATTTAATCCTCACCGGAGAAAAAGGCGCGGAGGCTGATGAGGCTGTCCACTACGCCTGGGTTTACCGCGAGCCGCTGCTGGTCGTCCTGCCCGCCTCTCATCCTGCCGCACGGGCGGAACAGGTTTCGCCTGAGGCCGTGGCTGACCTGCCCCTGTTCTGGTTCGCGCGCAGTGCCAATCCGCTGTTCTATGACAAATGTGAGCGCTACTTCGCCACGCTTCGCGTAGCGCTGAAACGGCAGCGGGAGCCGGAAGATTCACTGCTGATGCTGTCCCATATCGCCAGAGGCAAGGGTTTCGCCCTGATGCCCCGGTCAAAATGTACCTTCAATCAGGCCGGACTCTGCTACCGGCCGCTGAGCGAACGCGCGGCCCGGCACCTGGCAATTGATGTTTATGCCGCTATCCGTGCCGATGAAAAAAACGAGGCGGTTCTCGCAGCGCTGGAAAAATTATCCCCTCAAAAGTAAGCCATCCCTTAAAAACAGCTGCACTTCATCGGCGAAAATATATTTACGCCGTCCCCAAATGAAGCGTTAATTTGCCATTCCCGCCCTTTTCTATTGTGCAATTAATCGCCTTCCCCACCGCTCCGGTTAATCATTCACCTGCCTGATACCTTTCTGGTATTGCCAGAACAGCAATTCATGGCTGTCGGCATGAGTGAAACAATGGCGGCTCACTCACGAGGAGAGACAATGAAAACACGCACGTTATCTCAGGGGCTGGAGGTCAGCGCGATCGGTTATGGTGCAATGGGGCTGAGCGAATTTTATGGTCAGACCGACGACCGCCACTCACTGCAGCTGCTTAACCAGCTACGCGAAACCGGCATCACCTTTATCGACACCGCCGATCTTTATGGCCGCGGCCACAACGAGCAGTTGATCGGTCAGTTTCTTGCCGGGCTGAGCCAGGCCGACCGGCAGACATTTACCGTCGCCACCAAATGTGGCATCGCCCGGCCAGCGGATGAGGCCTATGCCCGCACCATCAATAATGAGCCGGACTACATTATCCGCAGCTGCCATGCGTCGCTGAAACGGCTGGGCGTTGAGCGCATTGACCTGTTCTATCTGCATCGTATCAGTCCGGCGACACCGATTGAGGAGAGCATGGCGTGCCTCAGCAGTCTGGTGCAGCAGGGCAAGATTGCACAGATTGGATTGTGCGAAGCCTCCGCCGCCACGCTGAAGCGGGCGCATGCCGTGCATCCTCTGGCGGCATTACAGACGGAGTATTCACTCTGGACGCGGGACATTGAGGCGGCGATCCTGCCAATGGTGAAACAGCTCGGCATCGGACTGGTGCCCTACTCGCCGCTGGGCAGAGGTTTTCTTACCGGTAAATACCGTAACAACAGCGATTTTACTGAAGGCGACTTCCGCAAAAATAATGACCGCTTCCAGCAACAAAATCTCGACCACAATCTCAGCCTTCTTCACGCGATCGCGCCGCTGGCTGAGAAATATCACGCCACCAGCGGGCAGATTGCGCTGGCGTGGTTACTGGCTCAGTATGAAAAAGTGGTGCCGATCCCGGGCACGAAGCAGCTCGTCTGGCTTCATGAAAATGCCGGGGCCGCAGAGATTGAACTGGAAGAGGCCGATGTCCGGCTGCTGAATGGCCTGCATCAGCAGATCGAAGTCAAAGGTGGCCGCTACTCTGAGGAGGGAATGAAGGGGGTAAATGGCTGACCCTGATTAGTACTTGCGCACTTTGCAACGGTGCGCAAGTGCTGAAAATGAGGGCTTTTGGATTATCCAGCCGCAGTCTGACTCGCGGCCGTAGCCCTACTCGTAGTTGACCATCACTTCGCTGCTGACCACCCGCAAACCTGGCGGCAGCGCCCCGCTTCCGGCAAAACCAAACACCATATGCAGCGGTTCATCGGCACTCAGATGGGCCAGCCCGCGCGTCACACCGCTGGCCCCCTCCAGCGTTGCGCAGCGCTGCACGCCGCAGAGCCGCACCTCCAGACCGGAAGGCGCCGGCCGGCTCAGCTCATAACGCCAGCTTATTACGCTGACCTCACCGCCGACACCGGTGGGGGGCGTCAGCGGCTGCGACCGCATCCAGCTGCCCCGGTTTGCCAGCGGTGGCCCGCTGACACTGCCACTCCAGGCCCCGCCGGCCGCCTGTGCCATCAGCGGAAGCAGCAGCAACAGAGCAATTGGCCAGCGCATTATTTGCCTCCGATGGTGGCGGTCATGCGGATCTGACGGTTGTCGCTCAGCTCCAGATTTGAAATTACCACCAGCTGTGGCAGGTTGCGGCGCAGGAAACGCGCCAGCAGCGCACGCAGCGGATGATTGACCAGCAGCACCGGTGGTGCGCCCAGCATCTCCTGACGCTGCAACGCCGCCTGTGCCTGGCTTAACAGCCGATCGGCCAGCCCCGGCTCCAGCCCGCCGCCGCCCTGCAGGGCCTGCAGCAACAGCCGTTCCAGCGTCGAGTCCAGCCCGATCACCTGCACCTCATCATTACCCGGGAACCACTGCTGGGTAATCGCACGGCCCAGCGCTACACGAACGACGCTGGTCAGCTCCTGCGGATCGCTCTGCACCGGCGCATGCTCCGCCAGCGTTTCAATGATGGTTCGCATATCGCGAATCGACACCCGCTCAACCAGCAGGTTCTGCAACACTTTATGCAGCGTCGTCAGCGTGATCACACCCGGCACCAGATCCTCGGTCAGCTTCGGCATCTCCTGCGTCACCCGATCCAGCAACTGCTGCGCTTCCTGACGACCAAACAGCTCGCTGGCGTACTGACCAATCAGGTGATTCAGGTGGGTCGCGACGACGGTACTGGCTTCCACTACGGTAAAGCCCTGAATCTGCGCCTGCTCTTTCAGCGCGCTGTCAATCCAGACCGCCGCCAGGCCAAAGGCGGGATCAACCGTGGCTTCACCCGGCAGCGAGCCAGCCGCCGTGCCTGGGTTGATCGCCATCCAGCGACCAGGGTACGCATCCCCGCTGCCAATCTCCACCCCTTTCATCAGAATGCGGTAGCGTGCAGGCGGCAGCTCCATATTGTCGCGAATGTGAACGACCGGCGGCAGGAAACCCACATCCTGAGCGACCTTCTTACGGATACTGCGGATACGCCCCAGCAGCTCGCCATTTTGCTGATGATCGACCATCGGAATCAGGCGGTAGCCCACTTCCATGCCCAGCGTGTCTTCCAGCTGCACATCGGTCCAGGAGGCTTCCGTGGTGGCAGGCGTGTCCGCCGCCGCTTTGTTACTGATGCTGCCTGCACTGTCCACTTTCTTCTTCGGCTGCATTTCGCGGCCGCGCAGCCACCAGGCCAGACCCAGTAAGGCCGCGGTAAACAGCAGGAAGACAAAGTTAGGCATGCCCGGCACCAGGCCCAGCAGACCGATTACCCCGGCGCTGAGCATCAGCACGCGCGGATCTTTGAACAGCTGGGTGACCATCTGCTCGCCCACATCCTGATCGGTGGCGACGCGCGTCACGATAACACCGGCCGCGGTGGAGATAACCAGCGCCGGGATCTGGGCGACAAGACCATCACCGATGGTCAGCAGGGTATAGGTTTCTGCGGCATGACCCACATCCATACCGTGCTGCACCACGCCGACCAGCAGGCCGCCGATGACGTTAATCACCATGATCATGATGCCTGCGATGGCATCCCCGCGAACGAACTTACTGGCACCGTCCATCGAGCCATAAAAGTCCGCTTCCTGGGTCACCTCTGCACGGCGACGCTTGGCCTCATCTTCGCCGATCAGACCGGCGTTGAGGTCGGCATCGATTGCCATCTGCTTACCGGGCATCCCGTCCAGCACAAAGCGCGCGCCAACTTCCGCGATACGCCCGGCACCCTTGGTGATAACCATGAAGTTGATGATGACGAGGATGATAAACACCACAATACCGATGGCGAAGTTTCCGCCCACCAGGAAGTGGCCGAACGCTTCCACCACCTGCCCCGCCGCCGCGGCACCCGTGTGTCCTTCCATCAGGATGATACGGGTCGACGCGACGTTGAGCGCCAGGCGCAGCAGCGTAGAGAAGAGCAGGATGGTCGGGAATGCCGCAAACTCCAGGGTCCGCTGGGTGAACATCGACACCAGCAGGATCATGATTGACAGCGCAATGTTAAAGGTAAACAGCAGATCGAGGATGAATGGCGGTAAAGGCAGCACCATCATCGACAGGATCATCAGGATCAGCACCGGACCTGCCAGCACCTGCCACTGCATCTCTTTAAAGTTGCCCGGTAAACGTAGTTTTGCGGCCAGGTTGTTAGCCATCGTTTTTGCTCTCTCCTGCAAAGTCCATCTCTGCCGGAACCGGCAGGTTTTTTGGTTTGGCTGGGATCAGGCCGCCTTCACGCTTCCAGCGGCGTGACTGCCAGACCCATGCCAGTACCTCTGCCACGGCAGCATAAAGCGCGCCGGGGATGTGCTGACCAATCTCAGTGTGTCGATACAAGGCACGCGCCAGCGGCGGTGCTTCCAGAACCGGGATACGGTGCTCCGCGCCCAGTTCACGAATTCTCAGGGCTATCTCGCCTGCGCCTTTGGCGACGACTTTTGGCGCACTCATCTTCTTCTCGTTGTACTGCAGCGCCACCGAGTAGTGCGTCGGGTTGGTGACGATAACGTCTGCTTTCGGCACATCCGCCATCATGCGGCGGCGCGCGGCGGCGCGCATCTGCTGGCGGATACGCCCCTTAACGTGCGGGTCACCCTCCTGCTGCTTATGCTCGTCGCGGATCTCCTGCATCGACATCTTCAGCTTTTTGAAGTGGCTGTAAAGCTGCCAGAAGACGTCATATCCCACCATCGGCACCAGCCCCAGCATCACCAGCGAACAGCAGACGGCGATCATCTCCATGCCGTGGATCAGCGCGTTAATCGGGGCTTCGCTGATCAGCCGCAGCATCTCCGGCCAGTGGCTCCAGATGTACCACCAGCCCACGGCACCGACGAGAATGGTTTTGAGCACGCCTTTAAACAGTTCGGTCCAGGCCTGAGCGGCAAACATCCGCTTGAAACCGGCCATCGGACTCAGTTTTTTCAGGTCGAACTTGATCGATTTGCCGCTGAACACGATACCGCCCAGCAACATAGGGGCGGCAATCGCCACCAGCACCAGCCCGCCCATCAGGGGCAGCAGCGCCATCAGCGCCTGCGTGATCAGTCCGCCGATGTGGCTGACAATGATTTTGTCATCTCTGACCATGCCATGATCAAAGCGGAGGCCGGTGGCCACCATCGCGGCCAGCCGGTGCGCCATCATGTTGCCGCCTATCCACAGGATCATGATGCCGGCCAGCAGCATCAGTAATGACGTCAGTTCGCGCGAACGCGGAATCTGGCCCTCTTCACGCGCTTTCTCAAGTCGGTGGGCCGTGGGCGATTCTGTTTTGTCTTCGTCGCTTTCTTCAGCCACGACAAACCTCAGCTGGCAGGAATTCTGAGCATAGGATGCCAAATCTGGCTTAAGTCAAAGCGGAGATAAGATGGGGAAAAAGGGCGTTCTTTCGGGGATGAATCTGGCAATGGGGAACGGGGCCACCGGAGGGTGACCCTGTTTTGCGGCAGTACAGCGCTGTTGCCCGCCCGCAGGCGGACAACATCGGGTCAGAACCCTAAGCTGTCCAGCAGGTCATCAACCTGATCCTGGTTCGCCACCACGCCCGGTGCATCGGCGTGGATCTGCGGCCCGTTCAGCAGGCTGGTGCCCTCCTGGCGCTTCTCTGCGCTGACTTCCGGCATGTTCTCCAGCAGCACCATCAACAGCTGGCGCTCAATCTCCTGGATCACATCCATCATGCGCTTGATCACCTGACCGGTCAGATCCTGGAAATCCTGCGCCATCATGATGGCCAGCAGCTGTTTGTTGGTGAAGGAGGTATGCTCTGGCACAGCGTCGAGGAATGCGCGCGTATCCGTCACCAACTCCCGCGCATCACCCAGTTCAATCGGGTTCTCAAACCACTCATCCCAACGCCCTTTCAGCTGAGTTGCCCCGGCTTCCATTTTATCCTGATGTGGCTGAGCTGCTTCAACACAGTTCAGCGCACGGTCGGCGGCCTGCGCCGTCATCTGCACCACGTAATCCAGACGGTCGCGGGCATCAGGAATGGCTTCAGCAGCATCGGCGATGGCTTTATCCAGCCCCAGCTCGCGCAGGCTGTCGCGCAGCATGCGGGTCAGAGACCCGATGCGACTGATGATGTCGTGTGCCGAGGCATCCATAGTTGGTTTCGGAAGGTCGCTCATCACATCTCCTTACATGCCCAGTTTTTCAAAAATTTTACCCAGCTTCTCTTCCAGGGTAGCGGCGGTGAAAGGCTTCACCACATATCCGCTGGCGCCTGCCTGAGCAGCAGCGATAATGTTCTCTTTCTTCGCTTCTGCGGTCACCATCAACACCGGCAGCGTGCTCATCGCCGCGTCGGCACGAATGGTCTGCAGCAGCTGCAGGCCATCCATGTTTGGCATGTTCCAGTCAGAAATGACGAAGTCGAAACCGCCTGCTTTCAGTTTGCCAAGGGCATCCACACCATCTTCTGCTTCTTCTACGTTATTGAAGCCCAGCTCTTTCAGCAGGTTACGGACAATACGACGCATCGTATTGAAGTCGTCTACTACCAAAAAGCGCATGTTTTTATCAGCCATATCTACTCCTGAGTTGTCTCGCCCGGCAGGACGGGCCTGTTAAATACGCAATGCCTGTCCGGCGCTAATTTTCGCCAGCATGTGCTGGCTGATGTTGCTTAAATCCACGACTTCATTCACACCGCCTGTGGCAATTGCCTCACGCGGCATGCCAAATACCACACAGCTGGCCTCGCTCTGCGCGATGGTCCAGGCTCCCGCCCGGTTCATCTCCAGCATCCCGGCGGCGCCGTCGTTGCCCATACCGGTGAGGATCACCCCCACCGCATTTCGTCCGGCGTTGATCGCCACCGATTTGAACAGCACATCCACCGACGGTTTGTGCCGGTTAACCGGCGGGCCGTCATTAAGTTTCACGACATAGTTGGCACCGCTTCGGGCCAGCTCCATATGCATCGCGCCTGGCGCGATATAGGCGTGACCCGGCAGAATACGCTCGCCATCTTCCGCCTCTTTCACCGTGATCTGACACAGCTTGTTCAGACGCTCGGCAAAGGAGCGGGTAAAGCCTGGTGGCATGTGCTGGGTAATCAGCAGCGCCGGGCTGGTCGCCGGTAACGGCTGCAGCACATGACGGATCGCCTCGGTGCCGCCGGTAGAGGAGCCAATCGCAATCAGTTTCTCACTACTCAGCAGCGGCCCTGCTTTCAGCGTCACCGGGGCCGGCATCGCGGCGCGGTTATGCAGACGGGCACGGGCCGCGGCGCGGATCTTGTCGCCAATCATCTGGCTGTAAGCCAGCATCCCTTCGCGGATGCCGAGCTGGGGCTTGGTGACGAAATCGACCGCCCCCAGTTCCAGCGCCCGCAGCGTAATCTCGGAGCCTTTTCCGGTCAGCGAGGAGACCATCACGACCGGCATCGGGCGTAACCGCATCAGTTTTTCCAGGAAATCGAGACCATCCATGCGCGGCATTTCCACATCCAGCGTCAGCACCTGCGGATTGAACTGCTTAATCAAATCGCGGGCGACCAGCGGATCCGGCGCCGTAGCGACCATCTCCATATCCGGATGACTGTTGATGATTTCCGTCATCAGTTGCCGCATCAGCGCAGAGTCATCTACGCACATCACGGTGATTTTGCTCATCATCTTTCCTTCGTCAGTCCATAGACGGTTTGTCCGCGCAGCCAGAACTCTTTACTGATCTGACTGAAGTTCTCTGAGTGACCGGCGAACAGAATGCCGCCCGGCTTCAGCAGCGGGACAAACCGACGCAGAATCTTCTCCTGCGTCTCTTTATCGAAATAGATCATCACATTGCGACAGAATATGGCGTCAAACGGCCCCGGCAGCGCCCACTCGTTAGCCAGCAGGTTAAGCTGGGCGAACGTGACCAGGCCACTGAGCTCAGGGCGCGCCCGCACCATGCCTGCATGCGGCCCGGTTCCGCGCAGGAAGAAGCGCTGCATCTGCGCCGGTGACAGCGTGCGCAGCTCCTCCTGGCGATAGACGCCGGAGACCGCTTTTTCCAGTACCTGGGTGTCGATATCGCTGGCGTGAACCTGAAATTTGCCGGGTCCGGTCCCCAGCGTTTCGGCCAGCGTCATGGCGATCGAATAGGGTTCTTCGCCGGTTGACGCCGCGGTGCTCCAGACGCTGAAGTTGCCCTGACGCTTACGTGCATGCTCCGCCAGAATCGGGAAGTGATGCGCTTCACGGAAGAACGCGGTCAGGTTAGTCGTCAGGGCGTTAATAAACGCCTGCCACTCGGCACTGTTCGGGTCGGACTCCAGCAGCGCCAGGTAGCGACCAAAATCGTCGATGTTCAGCGTGCGCAGACGACGAACCAGACGGTTGTAAACCATCTCACGCTTGTGATCGGCCAGTACGATACCGGCACGCTGATAGATCAGCTGGCTGATACGGCGAAAATGCGCATCGGAGAGCGGCAGGCGCTGCACCATCTGTGACAGCAGCGTTGTCGTCTCATTTTGATCTAATATCGTCGATTTTTTCATCTCTGCACCTGGCCCGAACTGAATACATTAACTCTGCTGCGATGTCCGGCCGCGAAACGGCGGCCGGACGACGGGCGATTAAAAGGTTTCCCAGTTGTCGTCACTGCGCGCAGCAGACTGACGGCCAACGGCTAACGGCGCATCAAGCTGTAGGGTTTTTGTCGCCGTTGTCTTGTTAACGGCCTGAGCGACAAATTCTTTACCAATATTGAACACTGAAACCGCCTGTTTTAAGTGACTTGCCTGATCTTCGAGCGCCGCAGCGGCTGCCGCTGACTCTTCGACCAGTGAGGCGTTCTGCTGGGTCACGCGATCCATCTCGGTAACCGCCAGGCCAACCTGGTCGATACCGCGGCTCTGCTCGTCTGACGCAGAGGCGATTTCACCCATGATGTCGGTCACGCGGGTCACCGCGCTGACGATGTTGCTCATGGTGTCACCGGCGCTTTCTACCAGCACCGAGCCGGTGTTCACGCGACTCACGGAATCTTCAATCAGGCCTTTGATCTCTCTTGCGGCCTGGGCGCTGCGCTGCGCCAGGCTACGCACTTCACCAGCCACCACGGCAAAACCGCGTCCCTGTTCACCCGCACGGGCGGCTTCAACCGCCGCGTTCAGCGCCAGAATGTTGGTCTGGAAGGCGATACCGTCGATGACGCTGGTGATATCGGCAATTTTCTTCGAGCTGCCCGCAATCTCTTTCATGGTGGTGACCACGCCATCCACCACTTTGCCGCCCTGCTGCGCGGTTTCCGAGGCGGTCAGCGCCAGCTTGGACGCCTGACGGGCGTTTTCGGCGTTCTGCTTCACGGTGGCCGTCAGCTGCTCCATACTGGCCGCGGTCTGCTCCAGAGAGGCCGCCTGCTCTTCCGTACGCGAAGAGAGATCGTTGTTGCCGATAGCGATTTCGCTGGCACCGGTGTAGATGGCGTCAGAGCCATCACGCACGGTACGTACGGTACGCACCAGCTCCTGCTGCATGTGCTGCAGAGAGGTCAGCAACTCACCGATTTCGTTTCGCACGCTAATCTCGATCGGCTGAGTCAGATCGCCACGCGCAATGTGCTGGATATGTTCCATGCTCTGACGCAGCGGACGGATCAGCACCGAGCGCATCACATTCCAGACCAGGATAATCATCAGCAGCGTGACTGCCAGCGTGGCCACCACGATGGTGATTGAGCGGGTATAGGCCTGCTGGTTAGCTTCGACACCCTGCTTCGCCAGGACCTGGTTGTACTCAAGCCAGGCGGTGTAATCTTTCTGGAACTTGTCCTGATAGCTCTGGGTTGGCTGATCAACAAAACCCTTGAAGTTGCCGGTGGTGAAGAAGACCATCAGCTCCGCCAGCGCATCGTGATAGGCCTTGTAGTTCGCCTGCAGTGCCAGGACGTTTTCGGCCGTTTTGCCCTTTTCCGACAGGTTATCGTTGAAGATCTGATAGTTGATTTCCGCCTGTTTCAGCTCTTCACCCGCCAGTGCCACCAGCTCTTTCACGCTGGCACCCGATCCCGCCATCTGCGCATCCTGCAGAAAACGAATTCCGGCGCGGTTGAGGGTGTTGCGCGCCTGAACAAGCGAAACCCATGAGGTGCCCATAGCCTGCTGCAGCGTATTCAGACGCTGGTTGTAGGCAAAGTTATCTTTATCTGAACTGACAGTTTTGAAGAACATTCCGCCGGAAAACAGCTGCAGCAGCGCAAACAGCGCCAGCACACACAGCAGGCCGGAAACAACGCGTACTCGACTAAACATAAACACCTCATTGGTTGCGATTCGTTTTGTTTATCGGCGCAACGTGAGGGAACTTTATGGATGGCGACGGCTTTACGCCGTCACCAGAGTCAAAGGAAGGAAAATCAGGCGCGGGAGATTTTGAAAACGGAGACCGCCTGCATCAGTACGCTGGCCTGCTGCTCCAGTGCGGCGGCCGCGGCGGCCGACTCCTCAACCAGGGAGGCGTTCTGCTGCGTGACGCGATCCATCTCGGTCACCGCCTGTCCGACCTGCTCAATACCACGGCTCTGCTCATCCGATGCCGAGGCGATTTCGCCCATGATGTCGGTGACGCGGGTGACCGCCCCGACGATCTCGCTCATGGTGCTACCGGCGCTTTCCACCTGCAGTGAACCACTGTTGACGCGCGTCACGGAATCTTCGATCAGGCCTTTAATCTCTTTGGCGGCCTGTGCGCTGCGCTGCGCCAGGCTGCGAACTTCACCGGCCACGACCGCAAAACCGCGCCCCTGTTCACCGGCTCGCGCCGCTTCCACGGCGGCGTTCAGCGCCAGGATGTTCGTCTGGAAGGCGATGCCATCGATCACGCTGATGATGTCAGCAATTTTCTTCGAGCTGCCCGCGATCTCTTTCATGGTGCTGACGACACCATCGACCACTTTTCCGCCCTGCTGCGCGGTTTCCGAGGCGGTCAGCGCCAGCTGAGAGGCCTGGCGGGCGTTGTCCGCATTCTGCTTCACGGTGGCGGTCAGCTGTTCCATGCTGGCTGCGGTCTGCTCCAGCGAGGCGGCCTGCTCTTCGGTGCGGGCCGACAGATCGTTATTACCGGCCGCGATTTCGCTGGCGCCGGTAAAGATGGCATCAGAGCCGTCGCGCACATTGCCGACCGTCATCACCAGTGACTGCTGCATCTCATGGATGCCTGCGGCCAGCTGGCTCATCTCGTTGCGGCCATCAACCACAATCGGCTGTGTCAGATCGCCAGACGCGATAGCACGAATCTGGGTCAGCAGTTGGTGCAGCGGCTGAATCAGCACCTGACGCAGGCCAAACCAGCAGGCGACGATCACGGCAATGACCGTAACGCCAATCGTGCCCAGCAGCCACATCATCTGGGTGAAGGCACGCTGGTTCTGCGCCATGCCCTGATCGGAAAGCTCAGTCTGACGTTCACGCCATTTATCATAGCTATCTTGCATGGTGACCTGTTTCTGTTCGATGTTCTGTTTAAACATCCCTTCCAGATCATGGGCCTGCAGACTTTTTACCATCGCTTTCAGGCCGTTTTCGTAACTGGCATAATCGGCTTCAAGCTTGTCGCTCATCGCCTCATCCAGACCCGGCGTGGTCGGCAGATGGTAATAGATTTTAAAATGGCGATCGGCTTCCGCTAACTGACTGTTAGCGCGGTTCATCAGATCATCCAGCTGACCGCCGTTCATCTGCGCCGCCATGCTGGTCTGCAACCGCAGCATCGCACGGTTGAGCGTGGTGCGGCTGTTGTTCAGAGAGATATAGGCATCCGTCATCGAGGTGACGTTGCGGTTAGAGACCTGCGACAGTGCAAAAGCCGCTTTGTCATTGTTCAGAGCGGACCAGAAAAGGCTGCCAGAAATTAACTGGAGCGCGCCAAAGATAACCAGTACGGCGATTAAACTGGTCACCACTTTTATTTTTTTTAACATCTCGTTCCCCTGCAGGTTGATTAAGGTGCAGCGGCTATATCGGCGTGATTGCGGGATTAATTAACGCTTTTCGGCACCTGAAGACCGAAAATGGCTTTTGTAATTATTTTTATCAGCGCGGGGCTATCAGTTTGACTTTAGTCAGAAAAATCATGGAGGGCGCTGCGCAGCCCGCAGGATGCGCAGCGTTAAATCGCACGGATCGCCAGTGCGTTTCACTGGCGTGTGGCGTTCTGTCAGCGGTCAGAAGGTTTCCCAGTGGGTGTCACTGACCGGTGCCGTCAGGGCTTTGCGTGAGACCGGCAGCGCGGTCACGGGGGCGGCGATCGGCACATGCTTCGTCAGGGTCTGTGGGGCAGCGTCGCGTCTGATTTTAAACAGCGATACGGACTGGCTTAACCGGCTGGCCTGATCTTCCAGCGAGGCCGCCGCGGCCGCAGACTCCTCTACCAGCGAGGCGTTCTGCTGGGTGACACGATCCATTTCGGTGACCGCCTCCCCCACCTGATCAATTCCCCGACTCTGCTCATCAGAGGCCGAGGCGATTTCGCCCATGATGTCGGTGACGCGGGTCACCGCACTGACGATATCGTTCATGGTTTCACCGGCGGTGCCGACCAGCTGTGAGCCAATGCTGACCCGGTTGACCGAGTCGTCGATCAGCCCTTTGATCTCTTTGGCCGCCTGGGCGCTGCGCTGCGCCAGGTTGCGCACTTCCCCTGCCACCACCGCAAATCCGCGTCCCTGTTCACCGGCGCGGGCCGCTTCCACGGCGGCGTTCAGCGCCAGAATGTTGGTCTGGAAAGCGATGCCATCAATCACGCTGGTGATGTCGGCAATCTTCTTCGAGCTGCCGGCGATTTCACTCATGGTTTTCACCACGCCATCCACCACGCTGCCGCCTTTTTCTGCGGTTTGCGAGGCACTGAGCGCCAGCTGTGACGCCTGACGGGCGTTTTCGGCGTTCTGTTTCACGGTGGCGGTCAGCTGCTCCATGCTGGCTGCGGTCTGCTCCAGTGAGGCGGCCTGCTGTTCCGTCCGGGCGGATAGATCATTATTCCCGGCGGAGATCTCACTGGCACCGGTGAAAATCGCATCTGAGCCATCGCGCACCTGGCTGACGGTACGCACCAGCGACTGCTGCATCTCATGCAGACTGGCGGCAAGCTGCGTCATCTCGTTGCGCCCTTCCACGACGATGGTATGGGTTAAATCACCCCGGGCGATATGCCGGATGTGATCGATGCTCTCGTTCAGCGGCGTCAGAACGATTTTACGCAGTCCGGACCAGCAGAGCAGAATCACCGCCAGCACGGCGACCAGAATCGTGCCCAGGATCCACATCATCCGACTGTAGGCCGTGCTGTTCGCCTCTGCGCCCAGCGAAGCCAGGCGATTCTGATCGGCACGCCACTCACGATAGAGGGTTAAAAAGGCACTCTGACTGGGGGCGACCGGAATTTTACCGGCGGCGGTGAGATCGCCCGCCTGCAGCGCCGTCTGCATGGCACCCAGCGCCCCGGCATAATCCGCGTAGCGCTGGTCGAGCTGGCTGTTAAGTTGCTGATTCTGTCCCGGGGTGTCCGGTATCTCTTTGAACAGCCGGTAAAAGCCCTCTGCCGACTGCTGGAATCCTTTGCTCTCTTCAAACAGCCCCGCGACGTCGGCAGTTTTGCCCTCCAGTTTGCTGGTGGCGAAACGTAACTGAACACGCGTCAGCAGGACCCGGCTCTGATTCAGGCTGAGATAGGCGTCGTTCAGTGCCTCAGTATTTTTGGCCGCCAGCTGGGAGACCGCGAAACTCTGCTTGTCGTGGCTCAGCGCGGAGTAGAAAACAGAACCGGAGATGGCCTGTAAAAGCCCAAACACCAGCAACACCAGCAACAGACTGGTGACAACACGGATTTTCGTTAACATGATTAACCCTGAAAAAAGTAAGTGATTTGAGGTGACGTCTGAAGTATCGGCAGGAGGAGGCAAAAAATCAGAGGGGGAGACGTGTTTATTATCTGAACAGAAAGGGATAATTACCGGTGAGAATGATCACGGGCCGGTTAAGACCGGCCCGTGATAAAGACATTACGCGCGCAGGTTATCGACCAGCGCCATCTCGTCGCTGCTCAGCAGCTTCTCGATGTCGACCAGAATCAGCATACGCTCGCCGAGCGCACCCAGACCGGTCAGGTATTCGGTAGACATGGTGACCGCGAACTCCGGGGAAGGACGGATCTGATCCTGAGTCAGCGACAGCACATCAGAGACGCCGTCAACCACAATGCCGACCACGCGGTTTTCCAGATTCAGCACGATGACCACGGTGTTGTCATTGTACTCCACATCGGGCTGTGCAAACTTCACGCGCAGATCGATGATCGGCACGATAACGCCGCGCAGGTTGGTTACACCACGGATAAAGTCAGGGGTGTTTGCGATACGGGTAACCTGATCGTAACCGCGGATCTCCTGCACTTTAAGGATATCGATGCCGTACTCTTCGTCGCCCAGCGTGAAAACCAGGAACTCCTGACCTACGGTTTCGCCAGCAATTTTTGTCACGGTTGCCATTCCATTCATGTTATTTACCTTTTCGTTTTCAATCAGGCGGCAGCGCCGGCCACACGTTTTTCACGGTTCAGAGATTGCAGGGCGGAGACATCGACAATCAGCGCGACGCTACCGTCACCCAGAATGGTCGCGGCAGAGATGCCCGGCACCTTGCGATAGTTGCTCTCCAGGTTCTTCACCACCACCTGATGCTGACCAATCAGCTGATCGACCAGCAGCGCATAGCGTTTGCCCGCGCTCTGCAGGATCACGACGATGCCCTGCGTGGCTTCCGTTTTCGCGCCCTGCACATCAAAGACGTTCCACAGTTCAACCAGCGGCAGATATTCGCCACGCACTTCCAGAACGCACTCGCCACCCGCCAGCGGCTTCAGCTCTTCGGCGCGTGGTTGCAGCGACTCCATCACCGCATTCAGCGGCAGAATGAAGACTTCGTCAGCCACACGAACGGACATGCCGTCGAGGATGGCCAGCGTCAGAGGCAGCAGGATGCGAATGGTGGTGCCTTTGCCCTGCTTCGAGGCGATTTCGACGTGACCGCCCATCTCCTGAATATTTCGTTTCACCACGTCCATACCGACGCCGCGTCCGGAAACATCTGTCACCTGCTCTGCGGTGGAGAAGCCTGGCGCAAAGATCAGCATGCCGACCTCTTCATCACTCATGTTCTCGCTGACCGGCAGGCCGGATGAGAGCGCTTTAGCCAGAATACGTTCACGGTTAAGGCCGGCACCATCGTCGGAGACTTCGATACAGATGTTGCCGCCCTGGTGTTCCGCGGAGAGCGTCAGGTTACCGGTCGCAACCTTGCCAGCCGCCACGCGTTTCTCAGGCGTTTCGATACCGTGGTCCAGGCTGTTACGCACCAGGTGCGTTAACGGGTCGATGATGCGCTCAATCAGGCTCTTATCGAGTTCGGTCGAGCTGCCCAGCAGGGTCAGTTCAACCTCTTTGCCGAGCTTGCTGGCCAGGTCACGCACCAGACGCGGGAAGCGGCTGAAGACATATTCCATTGGCATCATACGAATCGACATCACCGATTCCTGCAGATCGCGGGCATTACGCTCCAGCTGACCCATGCTGTTCAGCAGGTCGCCATGCGCGACCGGGTCCAGCTCGCCGGAACGCTGCGCCAGCATGGACTGGGTGATCACCAGCTCCCCCACCAGGTTGATCAGCTGATCAACCTTCTCTACCGCCACGCGGATACTGGTGGATTCGCTTGATTTGGCCGGGGCCGCGGCGCGCTTGCTTTCACGCTTCGCTGGTGCCACCGGCAGTTCGGTGACGCTGGCCGTGTGGACTTCTTCCACCACGGGCGCGGCAACCGCCGCCACCGGTGCGGCAACGGCGTCGTCCGCCTCCGGGAAGCGGATCTGTGCTTCGTCGATGACGAAGCAGAGCACCGCCACGATGTCATCTTTGCCCACGCCATCGATGCAGACATCCAGCGTGGTGCTGCCTTTCTGCACGTTGGTCAGGGTGCCGAGGTTGCCCATCTCTTCCAGCATCAGATCGACTTCTTTCTCTTTGAGGTCGATCAGCTGAACACGCAGGCCACTGCTGCTGGTGCTGACAGGTTCTTCACTGACAGGCACCACGCTGACCGGCAGTTCTGCCGGCAGACCTTTAGCCTCCAGCGCCAGCTGGCGCAGTGCTTCACAAATATATTTGAAGCTTTCCGCGTTCGGCTCCTGCGCGGTTTTATATGCATCGAGCTGTTCCTGCATAATATCTTTGGTTTCCAAAAACAGGTTGATGATGTCGGTGCTGAGCTGCATCTCGCCGCGACGAGCACCATCCAGAATGTTTTCCAGGATGTGAGTCGTTTCCTGTAATACCGTAAAACCAAAGGTTCCGGCCCCACCCTTTATGGAGTGAGCGGCACGGAAGATGGCGTTGAGCTGTTCAGAATCTGGCTCCTGCGGGTCAAGGCCCAGCAGGTGTTGTTCCATATCCGCTAATAGCTCATCGGCTTCATCAAAAAACGTCTGGTAAAAATCGCTGATGTCCATACTCACGGGAATCACCTCGGCTGTGAGGGGGCTGCTGTATTCACCGCGCTGCCCTGGGGTGCTGGCGGTGCGGTAATTTTTTCAATGGCCGCCGGATCGCTGATCTGGACGGCATCACTTTCTGCGTTCTCTTTTTCTATTGCCGCTTCGGTGTCATGGTTCAACACCAGCAGGCTGATGCGGCGGTTCACTGCATCATTCCCGCCGCGATTTTTCAGGCGCATGGTGTCGGCCATACCCAACACCCGCAAAACTTTGCCGCTGTCCAGGCCACCCATCACCAGTTCACGGCGGGAGGCGTTAGCGCGGTCGGTCGAGAGTTCCCAGTTGCTGTAGCCTTTGTCGCCGCCGGCATACTGGAAGTCATCGGTATGTCCGGCCAGGCTGATGCGGTTCGGGATGTCATTGAGGATCGGCGCTATCGCACGCAGAATGTCGCGCATATAAGGCTCCACCTCGGCACTGCCGGTCTTAAACATCGGGCGATTCTGGCTGTCGATAATCTGAATACGCAGCCCCTCTTCCACCATGTTAATAATCAGATGCGGACGCAGCGTTTTCAGACGCGGATCGGCCTCAATCATCTGATCGAGCTTCTCCCGCAGCCGGTTGAGACGGATCTCATCCAGCTGACGTTTCTGCGCATCCATATCGACCTTTTTGTTCACTTCGCCGATCTTTTTCGTCGGATCATCCCCGCCGCCGGGGATCGGGCTTTCGCTGTCGCTGCTGCGCTGCCCGCCGGTGATCGCCACCTTCAGTGGCGTTTTAAAGTAGTCTGCTATCTGCACCAGCTGCTGCGGGTTTGCGATCGACAGCAGCCACATCACCATAAAAAAGGCCATCATCGCCGTCATAAAGTCGGCGTAGGCAATCTTCCACGAACCGTGGCTGCCTTCATGGCCTTTATGTTTGCGCTTTTTGATCAGCACAATTGGGCGATTGCCGTGTTTCATGAAGCCTCGTCCGAAGTCTGTTTAGCCGGGTTCTTAGCGTTACGCACATGCTCTTCCAGTTCGCTGAACGACGGGCGCTCGGCGGAATAGAGCGTTTTACGACCAAACTCCACCGCAATCTGCGGGGCATAACCGTTCAGGCTCGACAGCAGCGTCACCTTGATGCACTGCATCATCTTGGTGGTTTCCGCACACTTCTGACGCAGAACGGATGACAGCGGAGAGATAAATCCGTAGGCCAGCAAAATGCCCAGGAAGGTTCCCACCATCGCATGGGCCACCAGTGCACCCAGTTCCGCCGCCGGACGGTCGGCTGACGCCAGTGCGTGCACCACGCCCATGACCGCTGCCACGATGCCGAATGCCGGCAGTCCGTCACCCACCGCCGCTATACTCTGCGCTGGTACGTCACACTCATGTTCGTAAGTCTCAATCTCTTCATCCATTAACGCCTCAATTTCAAAGGCGTTCATGTTGCCGCTGACCATCAGACGCAGATAGTCAGTAATGAAATCGACTAACTGTTTATCGGCAAGAATGCGCGGATAATTAGCAAAAATTTCACTCTGGCTGGGATCTTCGATATCGCGTTCCAGCGATAACATGCCCTGCTGACGCGATTTGGCCATCAGACGATAAAGCAGCGCCATCAGATCCATGTAAACCGCTTTGTTGTACTTTGAGCCGCGAAATAACAACGGCAGCGCTTTCATGGTCTTTTTAATCGACTTGCCGTTGTTGCCGACTAAAAAAGCACCGGCACCCGCGCCGCCGATCATTAATAATTCGGCTGGCTGATAAAGCGCGCCCAGATGGCCACCGACCAGTGCATATCCGCCCAACACGGAGCCTAAAACAACCAGGTAACCTATAATTATCAGCACAAAAAATCCTTACGTCCGTAACGTGTTGGTGGAAGTTAAGCCAGAGAGCCGCAGGCGTTATTCTCAAACCGGAAGCAAAAAAAAAGCAGCGGTATTAACCGCTGCTGGATGGCTTCCACAGTGCGAACAAACTTAAACGGCGTGTTTAACCTGTTCATCCAGCAGTTGTGGAAACATATCGGCAGATTCTGCAGAAAGTTTACGTCTTTTTACGGCACGTGATGGTGGCTGGCACAGGCTGCAGGTAAAGCTACCAACCGGCTGATGTGCATGGTTAATAAAGCTGCCATTGCAGCATTTGCAGTCAGCCAGTTCCAGCATGCCACTTTCAACAAATCGGACCAGGGTCCAGGCGCGGGTCAGCGCCAACAGCGGGCCCTCGTCCGATTGCGGACACTGCTCAAGGTATAACCGGTAGGCTTTGATGACGGCATCGACGCCACTGCACAGGCCGGTTTTCAGCAAAAATTTCCAGGCGTTACAGAACATGGAAGCGTGGATGTTCTGCTCCCAGGTCATGAACCAGTCCGTGGAGAACGGCAGCATGCCTTTTGGCGGCGGGCTGCCACGCAGTTCTTTATAGAGCTTGATCAGGCGACCCCGGCTCAGCTGGGTTTCGCTCTCTAACATCTGTAAGCGTGCACCTAACGAGATCAACTCCATTGCGAGCTGAATGTCACGCGCTTCCTGAACAATACTTTTCTCACTCATGACATTGCTCTCTTTTTAGCAGGCAGATCTTCTTTAGACGCATTACGCAGTAAACGGCTGGATAATAAAATGCCGGTATGAATCTGCTGTAAATCATCCACGCGGGATTCCTGCGTCAGGCGATTAATCGTGCTGCTGTCGGTAAAACGAAACTGGCAAACCAGCTGATTGGTTTCCGCCATTTTTACCATTTCAGGCAATGTTAATTCTGATAATGCATTCGCCATTTTTTCGTCAATGCCGAGGCGAAACATTGCAGAAGCTTTATCCTGGTTAATTAAACGCTGCGCAAGCAGTAAATAAGACAAGTTGAGATCGTAAATATGTTTCAGTACTTCAGAGGTGCCCATTATTTTCCATCCTGAGAGATGCGACGTAACTGTATCGCAGAATAAGATCTGCGGTTCGAGCTGCTGTTTGATAAATCAAAAGATGGCAAAAAAATTTCACATAAATTTGATGTCACTGTTTTTCGCCTTCTGTTTTTTGTGAGTTTCAGACCCACCGAAGGTCGAAAATCCATGCCATTTTATTTTCGAGTTCCGGACATCTTCCGTGACGCCTTCTTACTTTTTTTAGGACTATTCCGAAAACAACGCAAATCTATATCGTCTGATTTCGGGTTACAACGACAGCCAGGAGAAATTTTAGATAAAGTGTGACGCAGATCACACTTTTAAGGCAAATTTCTTCAACAAACCTTTACCATTGCTTATCGAGTGGTCATTTTTTGAACAAAAAAGAGCGATTTTAAGTCCAATTTGTCCTGAGAAAGGTTTAATAGGGGGTAAAAGCAGCGTTAATCGACGGTTTGCGCAGTCCGGAATGAATAATGGGTGTTAATCGTTTTAACACCCTATTTAGAACCATTTAAAGATGAGTAATCAGCATTTTATGCTGAAATACAGGGCGGGTATTTGCTGTGAAATTAGTTACTTAAGGGGAGCAACGCTGCGGGTATATAAATAAATCGTCAGGGTATAACGGCTGTGAGAAGGCCTTCTGACAACCTGGCGTTAACAGTGACAAGGGGTCGCTAAGGAACCGGCACCTGATGTAACAAGGGTTTACATAAGAAAGCCGAATGAGTTGAGGGGTACGCATACGATGGCACTATGAGTATCGGCACGTCGGGCTAAAACTTGAGTTAAAAAGGTAAAGAAAGCGGATAAGCCCCACAGCGCGGGATTTCTGCGTGGTTTGCATTTATCGGGCCAGCCTCACGCCCTGATCGGCCTGCCAGACGAAATGCGCCGAAAACGGCGTATCAGACAAGTTGTGGTGCTTGCAGAAAGGTTTGAAAAGCGGTGGGACGAAAAACGGCGGCGATATCGCAGGGATATCGCCGCCGTTGTTAACGAGGTCAGGCGAGTTTCGGGAAGGTCGCGACCTTATTATCAGTGCCGTGGTCAGCGCTGCGCGGGGAAATGGCTTCCAGGTCTTTCAGGAAGTTTTCACGCCAGGCGGTAATATCGTTCTTACGCAATACCGCCATCATGTCGTTGTAGCGCGAAATCCTTTCCGTCCGCGGCATGGTAATCGCTTTATCCAGTGCCGCCGCCACTTCATCGCGATCATAAGGGTTCACTATTAACGCTGAGGTCAGCTCGTTGGCGGCCCCGGCAAAGCGGGAGAGCACCAGAACGCCGGGATCGTCCGGGTCCTGGGCGGCGACATACTCTTTAGCGACCAGGTTCATCCCGTCACGCAGCGGCGTGACCAGGCCGACGTCGGTCAGGCGGAAGATTTTCATCAGCAGGCGACGGTCAAAATGCTGGTTAAGGTAGTAAAGCGGGGTCCAGCCCAGCGTACCGTACTTACCGTTGATACGCCCGGCTTCGGTCTCCAGCTGATGACGGATATCCTGATACGCCTGCACATCGCCGCGCGAAGTCGGTGCAATCTGCGAGTAGCGGATTTTGCCGCGATGCTGCGGGAAGTTCTCCAGCAGCGCTTCATAAGCCAGAAAACGCTCCGGCAGACCTTTGGAATAGTCGAGACGCTCACAGGCGATAATGTTGCGCGCATCGCCCAGCTCTTTTTTCATCGCCGCCATCTTAGGCGGCAGAGGTCCTTCGGCCATCTCTTTAATACTGTCCGGCTCAATCCCGATAGGGTAAACCTCAGTCATAAAGGTATTGCCAAAGGCGCGGTGCTTTTTATCGCCCTTATTCTGCAACTGCGTTAGCTGGCTGACGCTGTCGAGGAAGGCCACGCGGTCAGATTCGGTCTGGAAGCCGAGCAGATCATACTCGCACAGCATCTCCAGCAGCTCTTTATGCGGCGGCAGGGCATTGAATATTTCCGGGGTCGGGAACGGAATATGCAGGAAGAAACCAATGCGGTTATTAATGCCCGCGCGGCGCAGCGCGGCGGCAAACGGTAAAAAGTGATAATCGTGGATCCAGACAATATCATCAGGCTTAATCAGCGGTTTCAGACGCTGCGCAACCATATCGTTTACGTCACAATACCCTTCCCAGGCTTCACGCTGGAACTGCACCAAATCGAGACGATAATGGAAAGCGGGCCAGATGACGGTATTGGAGAACTGGCAATAGTAGAGATCATATTCGTTCTGGTTGAGCGGGAAGGAGGCATACTCAATACCCTCATGTTCCTGAACGCTGACCTGCTCCTCTTCTTCACCAGAAAACTCGCTGATTTCACCGTTCCAGCCAAACCACAATCCACCCGTGCTTTTCAGGGCATCGAGGATGCCGACGGCCAAACCGCCTGCACTGGTTTTAGACCCATCTGGCATGGCGACACGGTTAGATACAACCACTAAACGACTCATAACCTAAACTCCTTACCGACGTTGTCTTGCTCTAATAGTAATAATGTTTTTTCCAGCCAGCCGTAAACCGCATCGACATCAGTAAGCCGATAATGGGCCTGACTGGAACCTTCACCGACCTTAATCGAGATGCCCTGCTGCGCGTTAACCGCCACAAAGCCCTTCTCGTCGGTCAAATCGTCACCGATAAAAACGGGGGTACGTCCGGCAAACGGGGCCTGCTGCATAAGGTCGCTGATCGCTGCGCCCTTATCGATGCCTGCCGGTTTAATTTCAACGACACATTTCCCCGGCTGCAGTGCCAGTCCGGGAAAACGCTTCACGGACTGTTCGGCCAGACGCATCACATCCTGCTCATGCTGCATCGCCTGGCGATAGTGGAGTGCAAAGGCCATGCCTTTCACCTCCAGCTGCGTACCAGGCCAGCCTGCCATGGCATCCTGCAGTTCCTGCCTGAGCGCCTGCTCGACCTCGGCAGGCAGGCTGATGCGATGCAGCTCACCCTGCGCATTGCGGCGCTCTGCACCATGGACGCCCGCAGCGGGTCCGTGCCAGGGCGCGGCCAGCGCATCAAGCTGTGCAATGGGTCTGCCGGAAACCAGCGCGAGGGCACCCTGACAATGGTCAGAAAGCTGTTGCAGTTGTGCGATGACCTGCTGAGGAATGAATACCGCTTCGGGACGGGACTGTATCGCTGCCAGCGTGCCGTCGACATCAAAAAAGAAGGCGTACTGTCCGCTGCGTAATGCCGGATACGTGGGATGTGTCTCTTCCACCTGGGTCACGTCACTTCTCCTGAAAATCAGATTTAATAAAACATTGAGTTGAAACAAGAATGTCCTGACGCAGTCAGGTCAGCAAGCGGGAAATTCTGATAAAGCGGTGATTGAGGGGCAAAGCTGGGTGAATAGATAGGTCACTCTCCTCAAACGTGCAAACGCGTTGCTGACAATACTGACTCACTGAGAACATCTTCAGATTAAGTGTAGTCATTAATAGGGGTAATGCCAGAAAGATGCACTTTTCATGCCAGCCGCTGCGGTTAAGTAAGCAGAAAAGTAGCCAAAACAGGGGGCGTGCTGTTTCCCCCGCTGCCCCGCAGGGCCAGTGCTGGCCGGAGCTGCGGCCGTTTCGCTTCGGGAATCCGGCGGCCTGAAACGAAGCTTAAGCTTCTTAAGGTATTCCTAATATTGAAAGCGCACTCTCAGCACACTTTCCTTTCCTCGGGTGCCTGCACACATGGCGTTTACACTGAAGAGGCCGCTGATTAGCCGCCTGACTCTGCTCCTCCTGGCGGCGATCTATATCGCGGTTTTCCTTAATCTGGTCTATTACCGTCAGGTGCTGGCGGTGATGCCGCTGACGAGCCTGCATACCACGCTGGTGTTTTTATCCATGCCGCTGGTCGCCTTCAGCGTCATCAATATCGTGCTTACGCTGGCCTCATTTTTCTGGCTGGATCGCCTGCTGGCGGCGCTCTTTATTCTGCTCTCCGCGTCGGCGCAGTATTTTATCCATACCTACAACATCGTGATCGATCGCTCGATGATCACTAACATGATGGATACCACCGCCTCCGAGTCTTTTGCCCTGCTGACACCGCAGCTGCTCCTCACCCTGCTCACCTCAGGCGTGCTGATGGCGCTGATGATGTTCTGGCCGCGGATAAAACGGCAGCAGTGGCGCGGGGTGCTGGCACGCCTGCTCAGCATTGTGCTGTCAGCGGCGCTGATCGCGCTGATCGCCCTGCTCTTCTATAAGGATTACGCCTCGCTGTTCCGCAACAACCGCGAGCTGGTCAAAGCGCTGAGCCCCTCTAACAGCATCGCCGCCACGCTCTCCTGGTATAAACATCATGAGTTGCAGAATGTGCCGCTGGTACGGATCGGTGAAGATGCCCATCTGGATGCCAGCCACAGCCGGGGCAAACCGAACCTGACGATTGTGGTGCTGGGTGAAACCTCACGCGCGCAGAATTTCTCGCTGGGCGGATATGACCGGCTGACCAATCCCCTGCTGGCGAAGGATGATGTGATTTACTTCCCACACACCACCTCATGCGGAACGGCGACGGCGGTGTCCGTGCCCTGCATGTTTTCCAACATGCCGCGCGCCCACTATGATGATGTGCTGGCGGCCCATGAAGAGGGGGTGCTGGATGTCATTCAGCGCGCCGGGGTCAGCGTGTTGTGGAATGAGAATGACGGTGGCTGTAAGGGAGCCTGCGATCGGGTGCCGCATCAGGATATGACCAGCCTGAACCTGCCCGGCATGTGTATTGAGGGCGAATGTTATGATGACGTGCTGTTCCACGGCTTGGATGAGTACATCAGCCAGCTAAAAGGCAACGCGATTATTGTTCTGCACACCATAGGCAGTCATGGCCCGACCTACAGCCATCGCTACCCGCCACAGTTCCGTCAGTTTGAGCCGACCTGTGACACGAATCAGATTCAGGACTGTTCACAGCAGCAGTTGATCAACACCTATGACAATACGCTGCTCAATGTGGATCACATCGTGGATAAGGCGATTGGCGTGCTGCGTGCGCATCAGGATCGCTTTACCACCAGCCTGGTCTATCTCTCTGACCACGGCGAGTCGCTGGGAGAAAACGGGGCTTACCTGCATGGCCTGCCCTATGCGATAGCGCCCGATACGCAGAAGCATGTGCCGCTGCTGATCTGGCTCTCCCCGGATTATCAGCAGCGTTATGCGGTTAACCGCACCTGCCTGAATAAACTGGCGGCGACAGACGATTTCTCACAGGATAATCTGTTCTCAACGCTGCTGGGATTAACCGGCACCGCAACCCACGAATATGTGCCTGCGGATGATATTTTGACGTCGTGTCGGAGCCAACACGAATGAAGATACTGATAGTGGAAGATGACGCCCTGCTGCTGCAGGGCCTGATACTGGCGCTCGAAGGTGAAGGTTATGTCTGCGATGGCGTCACCAGCGTTCGGGATGCGGAAGCGCATTATGCCAGCGGCCTCTACAGTCTGGTGGTGCTGGATCTCGGCCTGCCGGACGAGGATGGACTGCACTTCCTGATCCGTCTGCGGCGGCAGAAGAAGATGACCCCGGTCCTGATCCTCACCGCCCGCGACACCATCAGCGAACGCATCGCCGGACTGGACGCGGGTGCCGATGATTATCTGATCAAACCGTTCTCGCTGGATGAGCTGCTGGCGCGCATCCGTGCGCTGATCCGCCGCCACGTCAATCAGGGCGACAGTCAGGTCAGAGTGGGCGCGCTGGCGCTGGATATGACCCACCGTCAGATCACGCTCAGCGATGAGCTGCTGGATCTCACCCCCAAAGAGTTTGCGATCCTGTCACGGCTGATGCTGAAGGCCGGCAATCCGGTTCACCGCGAAATTCTCTACCAGGATATCTATAACTGGGAGACCGAGCCGTCGACCAATACGCTGGAAGTTCATATTCATAATCTGCGCGACAAAATCGGCAAAAGCGCCATCCGCACCGTACGCGGATTTGGTTATGCGCTGGTCACGCAGGAGACCCCGCGCGAGGCAACATGACAGGACGATTCGATCACCGCAGTATGCGCTTTCGCCTGATCCTGACCATCGGCCTGATCCTGCTGGTCTTTCAGGTGATCAGCGTGGTCTGGCTCTGGCATGAGAGTAAAGAGCAGATTCAGTTTCTGGTGGAAGCGCAGCTGCAGAAGCGCAACATGGACAGCCACGTCAAGCGCGAAGTCCATGAAGCGGTCGCCAGCCTGGCGGTGCCGAGCCTGGTGATGATTACGCTGACGCTGCTGCTCTGCTACCAGGCGGTGAAATGGATCACCCGGCCGCTCTATCAGCTACAGCGTGAGCTGGAAAGTCGGGGTGAAGATAATCTCCATCCCATCACCTGCCACAGTCAGGTTCATGAAATTGAGGCGGTCACCCTGGCAATCAATCAGCTGGTGGCGCGCCTTAACACCAGCCTGGAGCGTGAACGTCTGTTTACCGCCGATGTGGCGCATGAGCTGCGCACGCCGCTGGCCGGCTTACGGCTGCATCTGGAGTTAATCGAGCGCAACAGCGATGTGAAAGTGCAGCCGCTGGTGCAGCGACTGGATCAGATGACGCACAGCGTCTCGCAGCTTTTAAGTCTGGCGCGCGCCGGCCAGTCCTTTACCTCCGGCACCTACCAGAACGTGGGACTGATTGCAGATGTGATTCTGCCGATGGAGGCGGAGCTGAGTATCATGCTGGAGGCGCATCAGCAGACGCTGCTGCTCGATCTGCCGGAGGAGCAGTTTGTGCGCGGGGATGCGACGCTGCTGAAGATGCTGCTGCGCAACCTGGTCGAGAATGCCCATCGCTACAGCCCGGACAACAGTACGATCACTGTCCAGCTGCTCGCGTCTCCGCAACCGATGCTGGTGGTGGAAGATCAGGGGCCGGGCATTGATGAGAGTAAAAGTGGTGAGCTGAGTAAAGCGTTTATCCGCATGGACAGCCGCTACGGCGGCATCGGACTTGGGCTGAGCATTGTCAGCCGTATCGTCCAGTTACACCGGTTTCAGTTTTTTCTGGAGAACCGCCGGGACAGAAGCGGTTGCCGGGCCGTGGTAAAATGTTAGGCGCTGAACCAGGCACTGAGGAACAGAATAAGGGTCGCTGCGGTAATCAGCAGGGCAGCATATTCACTCAGCGGACGCGGAGCCGCAACGGGCAGGGAAGCAGACACAGTTTTCATAGTAACCTCCTCAACAGGAACCGCCAGTATCGCGACTGCAGATTAAGGAAACATTAAGATCGCGGCGCGGGCGAAAAAATATCCGCGCTGCCTGCCCTCGCCCCTCTGCCTTACCCCCTGCTGCATGCGCTGCGTGCTCTACACTTAATGACGACATTCCGTTAAAGGAGTTAAGCCATGAGCCAACGCATGCACAAATATGCCTTTCCGGTCAGTAAAGCCCGTAAATATCTCGAACCGGGTCCGGTGCTGCTGCTCAGTTCGCAGTACAACAATGAGCAGGACATCATGACGCTCGGCTGGCATACGGTGCTGGAGTTCTCGCCCTCTCTGGTGGGCTGCATGATTGCCGGTATGAATCACAGCCACGCGCTGATTCGCAACAGTGGCCAGTGCGTCCTCAATATCCCGGCCGCTTCACTGATTGATGAGGTGGTGGCGGTCGGCAACAGCCACGGCGACCAGCTGGATAAGTTCGCCGCGTTCGGCCTGACGCCGGAGCCGGGTCAGGTGGTCAACGCCCCCATGATTGCCGAATGTTTTGCCAGCTTTGAGTGCCAGCTCTATGACGACTCGATGGTGGCTAACTACAACCTGTTTATTTTTGAGATCGTTAAGGCACATGTGGCCGAACAGCCCGAATACCCGGCGACCCTGCACTACACCGGCGAAGGCCGCTTCAGCGTGATGAGCGATAAAATGCTGGATAAGAGCGGAGATTTTAAACCGGAGATGCTGATCTAGTTGAAAGCCTTCCGCTGCGCCCCCATTCACCTCTTTCGACCTGACAGGAGTAAAATATTATGGCAATCGAATACGCAGTTATCGCGGGTGGCTGTTTCTGGTGTACCGAAGCGGTCTTTAAGGATGTGATCGGCGTAGAGTCGGTTGAAAGCGGCTATACCGGCGGCGCGCGCCCGAATCCTACCTATGAGCAGGTCTGCAGCGGCGCGACCGGCCACGCGGAAGCGATCCGCATTGGGTTTGACCCGGAGCAGGTGAGTTTTGGCGACCTGCTGGATATCAGCTTCGTGACGCACGATCCAACCCAGCTTAACCGCCAGGGTAACGATATCGGCACTCAGTATCGCTCTGCCATTTTCCCGGCCAATGCTGAGCAGGAAGCGGAAGCGCGTGCCGCCATTGAACGAGCTCAGGCCGACCATGATGTGCCGGTGGTAACCACCATCGAGCCGCTGAAGGAGTGGTATCCTGCCGAAGCCTATCATCAGGATTACTGGGAAGGCGCGGGTCAGCGCAACGGCTACTGCATGGCGGTCATCCCGCCGAAGCTGCAGAAGCTGCGCAAAAGCTTCGCTAACCGTGTGAAGAGCTGATTTCAGCCATCCGCGGGACGGCATCCGGTTTGAGACGTTGCTCAGGATGTCGTCCTGCCCGCTGCCCTGCTCTGTCTCACTGAGCAGACAGGACGGGAAATCAGGCGGAGAAATGGCCAGTTTCAGGCCGGAATAAATCAATTCGTTCAGAGCTTAAGCGAATAGATCAAAAGAAAAAAATAGTGCTTGACCGTTTTCAGCCGACTCCCTATAGTACCGCCCCGTTGACCCAGCGCGGTCAGCGAAACAAATGTGGTGAGGTGTCCGAGTGGCTGAAGGAGCACGCCTGGAAAGTGTGTATACGGCAACGTATCGGGGGTTCGAATCCCCCTCTCACCGCCACATTCCGAAGAAGAGCCTGAACGAAAGTTCAGGCTTTTTTTTTGCATATTGCACGGAGAGGGGGTGAGAAGCCCCGCCGGGGTTCGACAGCGGGCGCAGCCCGATGGACAGCGGAGCCTGCGACGCTGCCCGCAGGGTGAGCGCAGCGAATCAATCCCCCTCTCACCGCCACATTCTGAAGAAGAGCCTGAACGAAAGTTCAGGCTTTTTTTTGCATATTGCACGGAGAGGGGGTGAGAAGCCCCGCCGGGGTTCGACAGCGGGCGCAGCCCGATGGACAGCGGAGCCTGCCCTCCACAATAAGAAAACCCGGCCGGAGCCGGGTTTGGGCGCTACACTTCTACTCAATCGAACACTAGCTGTACGCGTGCAGGGTGCGCTGACACAGCGCTGAACGCACACAATCCTCTTTGCCGAAGCGCACAATGCCAACCATCTCGTCCTCTTCAAACCGCGCCAGCGCGTCTGCGAGACCAGAAGGCACCCCAGCGGGCAAGTCGCACTGGGTAATATCGCCGTTAACAATGACCGTGACGTTTTCGCCCAGTCGGGTCAGGAACATTTTCATCTGCGCGGCGGTCACGTTCTGCGCCTCGTCCAGAATCACCACAGCATTTTCAAAAGTGCGGCCTCGCATATAGGCGAAAGGCGCAATCTCAACTTTGGCAATTTCCGGACGCAGACAATATTGCATAAAGGATGCGCCAAGACGTTTAACCAGAATGTCATAAACCGGACGGAAATAAGGGGCGAATTTCTCAGAAATATCGCCGGGCAGGAATCCCAAATCCTCATCTGCCTGCAGTACCGGGCGCGTAACGATAATCCTGTCGATATCCTTATGAATCAGGGCCTCAGCCGCTTTCGCGGCGCTGATCCAGGTTTTACCGCATCCGGCTTCACCGGTTGCGAAGATCAGCTGCTTCGTCTCTATGGCATTAAGATAGTGCGCCTGAGCCTCATTCCGGGCTTCAATCGGCAGCCGGTCGCGCGCATCGCGTGCCATGCCAATCGAATCCAGTCCGCCCATATGCACCAGCGAAGTGACCGACTCTTCTTCGCGCTGACGATGACTCCGTGAGTCATTGCGAAGCACTCTTCTCGCTTCACGACGCGCTTTGATCACTGCTTTCTGTCTTCCCATAGTGGCACCTTTCAGTTGGTTTCATTTCCCGTGTCAGGCCGGTGGCCCGTTACGATTACGTGAACGCTTTAGAGGTTTCAGTTGGCTTCCTTTTAAGCCATGACAGGACAGGATAGTGGGTATGCAGCAGCGCAGAAGCGTGGCTGAACACCGGATAAAAAAGGAAACGGTAAGACAAAAGAGTTGGTTGAAGGAAGGAAGAAATAACGAGGCAGAATGGCCCTCGCGGTCAGGCGCAATCTATTTACTGACAATGACTTTCCATAAAAGACTCGACCCATGCGCGAACTCCAGTGTGATACATCGACACGTCCGATTACGCCTGTTTAATAAAGTGCATCATTTTGCTGAACCTTTGCAACAGTAATTTTAACTGCTGGCAAAGGAATTGCTATTCGCGGGTAAGCCTTTATTTTACCATTTCGCTTAAAAACCATTAATTTCAATCACTTGTATTATTTTAATTCGGCAAAGCCCCGGATGATTCTCAGTTAAAACTCAGTCAGTCAGGTTACGGGAAAGAAAAGTCGGACGGCCAGAAATCGGACCGTCCGCAGTGGTTGAAATTTAATCAGGCTTCCAGCAGGGATTGGGCTAAATAATGGCTGGCGTCCGGGACACCCGGCAACGCAAAGAAATAACCGCCGCCAAAGGGACGGATATATTCTTCCAGCGCCTCGCCGTTCAGTCGCCCCTGCACCGTCAGAAATCCGCGCTCCAGATCGTGCTGATAGCAGACAAACAGCAGGCCCATCTCCAGCTGCCCTGACGCCGAGATCCCGGCGGAGTAACTGTAGCCGCGGCGCAGCATCAGACTGCTGGCCGTCTCTGGCGTGCGGGGGTTAGCAAGGCGAATATGCGCATCCAGCGCAATCACCTGACCGTCCGGATCGCGGGCATAGTCAGGAACATCATGCTCATGCTGCATCCCCAGCGGAGCGCCACTCAGCTTATCGCGACCAAAGATGGTCTGCTGCTCGCCCAGCGGGGTGCGATCCCACATCTCCACGTGAAAGCGAATCAGACGCACCGCCTGATAGCTGCCATGACGTGCCCAGACCGGTTCATCCTGATCCGCCGTCACCCACAGCAGCTGATTCATCAGGGCAGCGTCGTGCGTATCCGGATTCGCGGTGCCATCCTTAAAGCCCAGCAGGTTAATCGGCGTCTCCTGCCCCTGACTGCGTGCCGCGTGGTCAGAGATAAAGCCTTCCCGTCGCCAGCGAACCCCAAGCAGGTCAGGCGTGTGCTTGATGATATCGCGCAGGGCATGGATCACCGTATCCTGGGTGTTGGCGCAGATCTGCAGCAGCAGATCGCCATGACACTGAGCGGCATCCAGTGAATCGTTAGGGAAGCGCGTCATCGGCTGCAGTTTTTTCGGCTTATGCGGGGTCAGACCAAAACGCTCATCGAACAGGCTGCTGCCGACCGACACGGTGATGGTGAGATTATCCGGTGCGATCGTCGGGCCGAGAATGCCCGAATCCATTGGCGGCAGCTGCGGGTTGGTGACGACCGGTGCCGGCCCACCCGCGGTAAGAAAGGCGATGCGCTGGGTCAGCAGCCGGAAGAGCCGCACCAGATCGGCTTTATCACTGCTCAGCAGATCAAACGCCACCAGCATCATCGATGCCTGTTGTGGCGTGATAATCCCCGCCTGATGCTGACCATAAAACGGCTGCTTTTGCTGCCGCGCCTGAGGCGTCACCGTACCCGGCGAAAACGTGTCGGCGGCGGCGGCATGAAACGGGCAACCGCCGGAGAAGGCAGCGGCGCCTCCCAGCAGGCCCAGCCCTTTTAATAAACGACGACGCGCAGGCTGCTGCGCGTCCTCTGGCTTACGACTCATGATTAATCCAGACCCAGCGTGCCACGAAGTAAGGAGAGATCTTCCGCCAGGGCGGTGACCGGCCCTTTCAGCGCATTGCGGTCAGCCGTACTCAGTTTCTCGTAGGATTCGAAACCGGTTTTCGTGCGGTATTTGCTCAGGATCGCATCCACTTTTTTGAAGTTGGCATCGACCTTCGCCAGCAGCTGCGGATTGGCTTTGCTGACCAGCGGGCGCAGCAGCTCAACGATCTTCTGTGCTCCATCAATATTTGCCTGGAAGTCCCACAGGTCGGTACGGCTGTAGCGATCTTCTTCGCCGGAGATCTTGCTGGAGGCAACTTCTTCAATCAGACCGGCTGCGCCGCCCACCACTTTGGCCGGCGGGAAGGCCAGTTCACTGATGCGCACCTGCAAATCTTTCACATCTTTGTTGAGCTGGTCGGCATAGCCCGTCATCCCTTTAGTGCTGTTCTCCGCAAACAGTGCTTTCTCCAGACGGTGGAAGCCGGTGAACTTAGGATCCTCCGCTTTCTTTTCATAGTCATCTTCACGGGCATCAATGCTGCCATCGAGATCGGAGAAGAGTTCAGCAATCGGCTCAATGCGCTCGTAATACTGGCGGGTCGGGGCAAACAGCGCTTTGGCTTTTTCGACCTCCCCGGCTTTGACCGCATCGGTGAAGGCCTGCGTCTGGCTTACCAGCTGATTCACCTGCTCCGTCACCCAGGCTTTGTATTGCGTGATCGGGCCTTCCAGCTGCATCCGCGCGGAGGTTGCGCCTGGCGTCGCGCTCTCCCCCGCCTGCACAATCAGTTTGCCCTTTGGATTGCTCAGCAGACCGCAGGTCATCTCATATTCCCCGGCCTCCAGATTAGCGGTCAGCTTCTGGCTGAAGCCCGGCGCAATGTTTTCACGCTCTTCCACCACCAGCACACCTTTCAGGATCTCCCACTCCAGCGCTTTCTGGCTGTTATTTTTAATCAGAAACTGAGTTTTACCGGCCTTCACCGTTAAGCTCATCGGCTCACACTGCCTGTCGTTGACGCTTACGGTAACCTGAGGAACGGCTGCCGCCGCAGAAGCAGAAATCGCCAGCAGAGGAAGCAGCAGTGCCTTGCGGCGGAAACGCATTGTCATCTCTTTTTCCCTATCACGTTGCGGGCGTAAGATGCGCCCGTTAAAGGTCGTATTACACAGTGGCCGACGCAGCAGGACGCGCAGGCATAAAAAACAGAATCAGGGCCGGGATCAGGTAGACGAAATAAAGGGTCACTTCACTGACGCTGGGGGCCTCCTGATAACCCAGCACGCCTTCCAGCAGGGTGCCAAACAGCGAATGGGTCGATAAGGTATTGCTGAGATCGAAGGCCACATCCTGATAGTGATTCCACAGACCCGCCTCGTGGAAGGCGCGAATCGCCCCCGCGGCCAGACCGGCCGCCACAAACAGAATAAAGACGCTGGTCCAGCGGAAGAAGTGCGCCATGTTCAGGCGGATACCGCCCCAGTAGAGCAGCATGCCCAGCACCACCGCCGTCGCCAGCCCCAGCACCGCGCCAATCGGCGGCGCATAACCGACATCCTGCGTAAAAGCGGCCAGCAGGAAGAAGACTGACTCCAGGCCTTCACGCGCCACGGCAAGAAAGACCATCAGCACCAGCGCCAGACCGCCCCGGCCCGAACGCTGCAGCGCCTGGTCGACCGCCTGCTCCAGCTCAACTTTGATATTGCGCGCCACCCTGCGCATCCAGAACACCATGGAGGTGAGGATCACGACGGCGATCAGCGCCACAATGCCTTCGAACAGCTCCTGCTCTTTTTGCGGGAACTCGCCGGTGGTGGCATTGATAAACAGACCCAGCCCCAGGCAGAGTGCCGCGGCGACAAAGACGCCTGCCCACATGGCAGGAAACCACTGGGTGCGCTGGGTGCGTTTGAGGTAGCTGGCGATCAGGCTGACAATCAGCGCGGCTTCAAGTCCTTCGCGCAGCATGATGAGAAAGGGAACGAACATTGCCAGCCTCTTGAATGTTAAGCAGCGTCAATTAACGGTAAATTCAGGTAAAGTGTAAACGATACCGATTATCATTATCGCTGGAAAAAAAACAAGTTGCCGATGGAGATAATTGCATTTTTGAGGCTTTTATCTTTGTAACAAAAAGGCCCGCCCCCTGCGGGACGGGCCTTCACTCCTGACGCTCTGCTTATTTGGTCTGGAACTCCGCCTCAGCGGCAGCAAAGCGCTGCTGCGCTTCGGCTGAAGGTTCACGTCCCATCAGGCTGAAGAGCACAATCGCGATGCTGGCGAAGATGAAGCCTGGGATGATTTCATACAGACCCAGCCAGCCATACTGCTTCCACACCAGCACGGTCAGCGCACCGACAATCATACCGGCCAGCGCGCCGTTGCGGTTCATGCGCTTCCAGCAGACGCCAAACAGCACGACCGGTCCAAAGGCCGCCCCGAAGCCCGCCCAGGCGTAGCTGACAAGACCCAGTACGCGGTTTTCCGGGTTAGACGCCAGTGCAATCGCGATCAGCGCCACCAGCAGCACCATCAGACGCCCTACCCACACCAGCTCCTGCTGGCTGGCGTTTTTACGCAGGAAGCCTTTGTAGAGATCTTCAGTCAGGGCGCTGGAGCAGACCAGCAGCTGACAGCTCAGGGTTGACATCACCGCCGCCAGAATCGCTGACAGCAGAATACCGGCAATCCATGGGTTAAACAGGATGCGTGCCAGTTCGATAAAGACGCGCTCTGCGTTGTCGTTAACGCCGGTCGCCAGCGTCGGGTTGTTCTGGAAATAGGCGATACCAAAGAAGCCAACAGCGACCGCCCCCGCCAGACAGAACACCATCCATGCCATGCCGATGCGGCGTGCGGTGCGGATTGAGCGGTGCGAATCCGCCGCCATAAAGCGCGCCAGAATATGCGGCTGACCGAAGTAGCCCAGGCCCCAGCCGAGTAGCGAGATCACCGCAACGAAGTTCAGCCCTTTCAGCATGTCGAGATTTTCCAGGCTTTTCGCTTCGATCACCGTCAGCGATTCAGACCAGCCGCCTACCGCGATAATCACAAACACCGGCGTCAGGATCAGGGCGAAAATCATCAGGCTGGCCTGAACGGTATCCGTCCAGCTCACTGCCAGAAATCCCCCCACCAGCGTATAAAGGATAGTGGCTGCCGCCCCCGCCCACAGTGCGGTCTCATAGCTCATGCCAAAGGTGCTTTCAAACAGACGCGCACCGGCAACCACGCCAGAGGCGCAGTAGATGGTGAAGAACACCAGGATCACAATGGCCGAAATCACACGCAGAATTTTGCTGTGATCTTCAAAGCGGCTGGTAAAGAAGTCTGGCAGCGTCAGCGCATTGTTGTGGTGTTCGGTCTGAACACGCAGGCGGCCGGCGACGATTTTCCAGTTCAGCCAGGCACCGATGGTCAGACCGATCGCAATCCAGCTCTCAGAGATCCCTGAGATGAAGATCGCCCCCGGCAATCCCATCAGCAGCCAGCCACTCATATCTGAGGCACCCGCAGAGAGTGCGGTGACCACACTACCCAGACTGCGGCCACCCAGGATGTAGTCATCAAAGTTTTTGGTCGAACGGTAGGCCACAAAACCGATTAACACCATCCCAAGTATATAAACCACAAAGGTCACCAGCATTGGTGTACTTACACTCATCTGTCTCTCCACTTATTATTTGATATCCCAGAGAAATCGCCAGCTACCCGCCTGCCGGAACGGGGCAGAACGGGCCGATTGTTTTCGTCAGGGCGTCAGTCATTTCCCAGCGGCGCGGTATCCTGCCGGAAAGGCGTGGCGCGCACAATGGATTTAACACAGGCGTTACAGTGATTTCACTAACCGGTTGTGAAAAAGTGTCCAGAGGTTGCACTCGCTCACAGTTATCCGGTTGCACCACCGTGTAACCTGCCGGAAACCCGCATTTTATCGGGTCTGCCAACCTGGCGAGGATCTTGCAGCAATATCCGTGCCGAATTGTCAGATTTAACAATTGGCGATGTCACAGGGGTGTTAACTGGCTCACATTTAACACGGTTGCACAAAGTTGCAACTTAAGTGATAGTGCAGCCCACGCCGTATCGAACCACTATTAAGGAGCCTGGAAGTCATGGGTACAACCACCATGGGTGTAAAACTGGATGACGCGACACGTGAGCGCATCAAACTGGCTGCGCAGCGCATCGACCGCACGCCACACTGGCTGATCAAACAGGCGATTTTTAACTACCTGGGCCAGCTGGAAACCGGGGATGCCGTGCCGGAGATCCCTCTCACTGCACAGGCCGCCGCCGAGTCTGACGACATCCAGCCAGAGGAGCTGCATCAGCCGTTCCTTGACTTCGCAGAGCAGATTTTACCGCAGTCCGTGACCCGTTCCGCCGTGACCGCAGCCTGGCGTCGTCCGGAGACGGATGCGGTGCCGATGCTGCTGGAGCAGGCGCGCCTGCCAGCGCCGCTGGCAGAGAAAACCCATCAGCTCGCTTATCAGCTTGCCGACAAGCTGCGGCACCAAAAAGGTGCAACCGGACGCGCCGGTATGGTGCAAAGCCTGCTGCAGGAGTTCTCATTATCGTCTCATGAAGGCGTGGCGCTGATGTGCCTCGCCGAAGCGCTGCTGCGTATTCCCGACAAGCCAACCCGCGACGCGCTGATCCGCGACAAAATCAGTAACGGGAACTGGCAGTCACATCTTGGACGCAGCCCGTCCCTGTTTGTCAACGCGGCCACCTGGGGTCTGCTGTTTACCGGCCGCCTGGTCTCAACCCATAATGAAGCAAACCTGTCGCGCTCTCTGAACCGCATTATCGGGAAGAGTGGTGAGCCACTGATCCGCAAAGGTGTGGATATGGCAATGCGACTGATGGGCGAGCAGTTCGTGACCGGTGAAACCATTGCCGAAGCCCTGGCAAACGCCCGTAAGCTGGAAGAGAAAGGCTTCCGCTACTCCTATGATATGCTGGGCGAAGCGGCACTGACCGCAGGCGATGCCAAAGCCTACCTGCTCTCCTATCAGCAGGCGATCCACGCGATTGGTAAAGCCTCCAATGGCCGGGGCATCTATGAAGGCCCGGGCATCTCCATCAAACTGTCAGCCCTTCATCCCCGTTACAGCCGCGCGCAGTATGAGCGGGTGATGGAAGAGCTCTACCCGCTGCTGAAATCGCTGACGCTGCTGGCGCGCTCCTATGACATCGGCATCAACATCGACGCCGAAGAAGCTGACCGGCTGGAACTGTCGCTGGATATGCTGGAGAAACTCTGTTTCGAGCCGGAGCTGGAAGGCTGGAACGGGATCGGCTTCGTCATCCAGGCGTATATGAAACGCTGCCCGTTTGTCATCGATGAGCTGATCGACCTGGCTCAGCGCAGTCGCCGCCGCCTGATGATCCGTCTGGTGAAAGGCGCTTACTGGGATAGCGAAATCAAACGCGCGCAAATGGAAGGTCTGGAAGGCTATCCGGTTTACACCCGCAAGGTCTACACCGATATCTCCTATCTGGCCTGCGCCCGTAAACTGCTCTCCGTGCCGAACCTGATCTATCCGCAGTTCGCCACGCACAATGCCCATACCCTGGCCGCCATCTATCAGCTGGCGGGCAACAACTACTATCCGGGACAGTATGAGTTCCAGTGTCTGCACGGCATGGGTGAACCCCTCTATGAGCAGGTGGTCGGCAAAGTGGCGGACGGGAAGCTGAATCGCCCCTGCCGCATCTATGCGCCGGTGGGGACGCATGAAACCCTGCTGGCTTATCTGGTGCGCCGTCTGCTGGAAAACGGAGCCAACACCTCCTTTGTAAACCGCATCGCGGATACCTCACTGCCGATTGACGAGCTGGTTGCCGATCCGGTGCTCGCCGTTGAAAAACTCGGGGCCAGCGAAGGCGCGATCGGCCTGCCGCATCCGAAGATCCCGCTGCCGCGTGATCTCTATGGCGAGAACCGCGTCAACTCTGCGGGTCTGGATATGGCCAACGAACACCGCCTCGCCTCACTCTCCAGCGCCCTGCTGAGCAGCGCCGCCCACCCTTACCTGGCCGAACCGATGATCGATGGCGAAGCGGGCACCGGTGAGCTGCACGACGTGCTGAACCCGGCCGTGCCTGGCGATCGCGTGGGTCAGGTGCGTGAAGCGACAGAGCAGGAAGTGTCATTGGCGCTGGATGCCGCCGTGAACAGCGGGCCAATCTGGTTTGCCACCCCGCCGCAGGAGCGTGCCGCGATTCTGGAGCGCGCGGCGCAGATCATGGAAGGCCAGATGCAGAAGCTGATGGGCATTCTGGTGCGTGAAGCGGGCAAGACCTACAACAACGCCATCGCGGAAGTGCGCGAAGCGGTCGATTTCCTCTATTACTATGCCGGCATGGTGCGCGACGATTTCGATAATGAAACCCATCGCCCGCTGGGCCCGGTGGTCTGCATCAGTCCGTGGAACTTCCCGCTGGCGATCTTCACCGGTCAGATTGCGGCGGCACTGGCAGCAGGCAACAGCGTGCTGGCCAAACCTGCCGAACAGACGCCGCTGATTGCCGCGCAGGCGGTGCAGATCCTGCTGGATGCGGGCGTACCACCAGGCGTGCTGCAGCTGCTGCCAGGCCAGGGTGAAACCGTTGGCGCACAGCTGACCGGCGACAACCGGGTGCGCGGTGTGATGTTTACCGGCTCCACTGCCGTGGCAACCCTGCTGCAGCGTAATCTCGCCGGTCGTCTTGACCAGCACGGCCGCCCAGTGCCGCTGGTTGCGGAAACCGGCGGGATGAATGCGATGATCGTTGACTCCTCCGCGCTGACCGAGCAGGTGGTGGTTGATATCGTTGCCTCGGCGTTCGACAGCGCCGGACAGCGCTGCTCCGCCCTGCGTCTGCTCTGCATCCAGGAAGATGTCGCTGACCATACGCTGAAAATGTTGCGCGGTGCGATGGCAGAGTGCCGCATGGGTAACCCGGAGCGCTTCTCCACCGATATCGGCCCGGTCATTGACGCCGAAGCCAAAGCCAATATCGACCGCCATATTCAGGCGATGCGTAACAAGGGCTTCACGGTCTATCAGGCGGTGCAGGATAATCCGCAGGACAGCAAAGAGTGGAACAGCGGCACCTTTGTCAAACCCACGCTGATTGAGCTGGATCAGGTCAGCGACCTGGATAAAGAGATTTTCGGACCGGTGCTGCACGTGGTGCGCTTCACCCGCAACACGCTGCCGCAGCTGGTTGAGCAGATTAACGCTTCCGGTTACGGCCTGACGCTGGGTGTCCATACCCGTATTGATGAGACCATTGCGCAGGTCACGGCGAGCGCCCGGGTCGGTAACCTCTACGTTAACCGCAATATGGTGGGCGCCGTTGTTGGCGTGCAGCCGTTTGGGGGTGAAGGCCTATCCGGTACCGGTCCGAAAGCGGGCGGTCCGCTCTATCTCTACCGCCTGCTGGCACATCGCCCGGATGGCGCGCTGCGTCTGACCTTCGATCGCCAGGATGCGGAGCGCCCGGCTGACAGCACGCTGCGTCACGCTCTGCTGGCTCCGCATCAGGCACTCAGCAGCTGGGCCAAAGATAAACCGGCGCTGGCTGAACTCTGTGATCGCTATGACCAGCTGGCCCAGGCCGGTGTGGTACGGCTGCTGCCGGGCCCGACGGGTGAGCGCAATACCTTCTCGCTGTTGCCACGCGATCAGGTGCTCTGCCTGGCTGACAACGAGCAGGATGCGTTGATTCAGCTGGCGGCCGTGACCAGCGTCGGCAGTAAAGCGCTGTGGCAGGATGATGAGCTGCATCGCACCCTGCGTGCCTCGCTGCCGGACGCGGTGAAAGCGCGCATTACGCTGGCGCGAGACCCGCTGACGGCGGAGTTTGATGCGGTAATCTATCACGGCGACGCCGATCAGCTGCGCGCCCTGTGCGAACAGATTGCCGCGCGTGAAGGCGCGATTGTGTCGGTGCAGGGCTTCGCCCGCGGCGAGACGAATCTGCTGCTGGAGCGTCTGCTGATTGAGCGCTCACTGAGTGTGAATACCGCGGCCGCAGGTGGTAACGCTAGCCTGATGACCATCGGGTAAGGGGGGGGTTGCCGGCGAGGTCGCTGCGCGAACGGGCGCTGGGATTGTTCGCTGCGTGAACGGGCTTTGAGCAGGTTTCGTTCGCCGGGAGTTTGTTCGATGCGCGAACGGGCTTTGAGCAGGTTTCGTTCGCCGGGTGAACCGGGCAGTTTCAGCTTCGCCTCTGCAGGCGACCGACAAGGGGGCGCCAGTCGCCGCGCCCCCTTGACCCCAGGCTCCGGCCTGCCTCACCGCCGCTTCGCGGTCCCTTCGCTTCTTCCGGATTTCTCACGGACCGGCAGGACGCGCCATCCCTGGCGCGACCCTGCCTCTTCGCGACATCCCTGTCGCTCGTCCTGAAATCCCTCATCCGCTCAGCGGCTCAGACGGCCTCCCTCCC
>NZ_JAALFQ010000011.1:0-157178 GCF_011800365.1 Pantoea sp. EKM103V
TTAACTGAGATCCGTCAATGTCCGGTCGTGAAGTAATTAGCCATCTGGCGCTGATTAAAAAACTGCGACGCTATATTTACCTCCGCTTTAAATATCACCCGAAACGCTGCGGACACGTTATCTGCGCCCCCTGCTTTACTCCTGAAAAATGCGCTTTAACGCCGTTAACAACCCGATGAGGAGAATATGAAATCAGTATATAAATCTAAATAATCGCATATCAGAGATTTAAGTTCCATGCAGAGCAGGGCGTAAGGTAACGTTACGTCATAATAGCAGAGCACTGACAGACAGGCTTAACAAAAGTATAAATAAATCCGGCTGCTTTTTATTCATTACGGCATCAGAAAATAATTACATCCTTTACATTTCAGATTCACGATTCCTTATTTTAACCCGTATTTACCGGTGTTTTCTCAGAGATTAGAGAGGGCGCCACCCTAAGCCAGGATGAGTTAATGGAGACTATTTCATGAAAAAAACATTATTATCACTATGCCTGACAGGTCTGCTTTGTGCGCCCGCCATTACGCTGGCACAGCAGCCAGAAACCTGCATTAAAGCCTCTGAACAGGATGTCGCCAGCCTGTTCGACAAGTGGAATGACACGCTGGCAACCGGCGATGCGACTAAAGTTTCGCAACTCTATGTCAGTGATGCGGTATTACTGCCCACCATCTCCAATCAGGTCAGACTCACCGATCAGGAACGGATTGATTACTTCAAAGACTTTCTGAAAAAAGGCCCGCGCGGTAAAATCAACTCCCGCACCATCAGAACCGGCTGTAATAAAGCGATTGATGCCGGCGTTTATACCTTTACATTTAAAGATAACACGCAGGTAACCGCGCGCTATACGTTTACTTACGTCTGGGATGGAAAAGGCTGGAAAATTTCGACCCATCACTCCTCGGCAATGCCGGAGTCTGCAAGCAAATAATCCCTGCACATCATTACCATAAAAATTAAAACCAGCCTCTGAAGCTGGTTTTAATTTTATATAAACCGACAGTTTCACTTCTGCAGTACCAGCCATATATGCATTTAAAATGCAAAGCTGTAATATGAATTAGCTTTGCGTATATTGTAATAACCACGCTATTTACTTCGTTCTGACCAGCTGCCTATTATCGCTTTCAACGTTAATTAATGTGATGCCCTCAATATCAGCCTGCCTGATTTGATGTCTCGCTCTTTTACCGGAAGCGCCATGAATCTTATTTCCGATCCACCCGAAACCTTTCAGGTGGCTGTCATAACCTGTCGAAAACAGGCCATTCAGGCCGCGCATGCGCTGGCTGAACAGGCGAAACCGGGTGCTGTTGCCCGGGATCAGCAGCGGCTCTATCCCCGTGAACTGATCAGCCAGTTTACCCGGCTCGGACTGGGCAGCATCAGCGTGCCACGCCGCTTTGGCGGTGGCGGGCTGGATTTCCAGACCGTGGCGGAGGTCTTCCGCATCATCTCGACCAGCGATCCCTCCCTGGGCCAGATCCCGCAGAACCACTTTGGCCTGATCCAGTTCATTCTTGGCGAAGGCGAACCGTCACAGCAGGAAAAATGGCTGCAGGCGGTGGTCAGTGGCAAGCGACTGGGCAACGGTGGCCCTGAAAAGAACAGCCGCCATACCCGCGACATCCAGGCCCGACTGGTGCGTGAGGGTCAGACATCGCGTCTGAGCGGGGAGAAATTCTACTCAACCGGCGCATTGTTCGCGGATATCCTGGTCACGACCGCACTGCAGGAGGACGACCAGCCGGCCATGGCTTTTATCCCGCTGCCGGCCGAAGGGGTGGAGATCTTGGATGACTGGTCAGGGATGGGTCAGCGTACCACCGCCAGCGGAACGGTAAGGCTTGATCGGGTCATCGTCGGGCCTGACGCAATCATTCCCCTGCCATCGTCAGACAAACCGACCCTGCGTGGTGCGGTGTCACAGCTGATTCAGGCAGCGATTGATGCCGGTATCGCGCAGGGCGCGCTGGACGATGCGCTGGAGTTTGTCCGCCATCACTCACGTTCCTGGGTGGATGCAGGCGTCGCTCGCAACGCTGATGACCCCTATATCCTGGCTGACATCGGGCGCATCAGTACCGAACTGAGTGCCGCGAATGCCCTGCTGCGACGGGCGGCCCGCGTGCTTGATTCGCTGGCCTCGCAGCCTCTGACGGCGGAAAACAGCGCCGCCGCCTCAATTGCCGTGGCGGAAGCCAAGGTGCTGACCACCGATATCGCGCTGCGTGCCAGCGAAAAGCTGCTGGAATGGGGTGGAAGCCGCGCGACGCTGCTGCAGCATGGACTCGACCGCCACTGGCGCAATGCCCGCACCCACACGCTGCATGACCCGGTGCGCTGGAAAACCCACGCCATTGGTAATTACTACCTCAATGCGATCTACCCTGCGCGCCATGCGTGGATTTAAGGAGAAAGAATGAGTCAGGTTCAGCCGAAACAGCCCGCCGACCGCATCCGCAGTGAGCAACAGGCGCTGGACGTGGCCGCGCAACTGGCGCAGGCGTTCCGTGCGGGTGCCGCCGAGCGGGATCGCGAACGTGAGCTGCCCTATGCCCCCTTGCAGAGACTGTTTCAGTCAGGCCTGGGGGCGATCACCGTGCCAAAGGCGTATGGCGGCATTGCGGTTTCAACCACCACGCTCGCCTCCGTTATCACCCTGCTCAGTGAGGCCGATGCGGCGATAGGGCAGGTTCCGCAGAATCACTTCTACGCGCTGGAAGTCCTGCGCCTCAACGGCAGCGAATCACAAAAGCAACGCTTTTATGGCGAGGTACTGGCTGGCGTCCATCTGGGAAATGCACTGGCGGAATTTGCCTCCCGCGCGGCGCATCAGCGCACCACACAGATCCGCGATAATGTCCTTAACGGCACTAAATTTTACGCCACCGGTGCGCTGTTTGCCGATCGTATTCCCACGGCGGCGCGCGACGAAGACGAGAAAGAGCAGCTGGTATTTGTGCCCCGACATCAGGCAGGCGTGACGGTTATTGATGACTGGAGTGGTTTCGGTCAGCGCACCACCGGCAGCGGCAGCGTCCTGTTTGAGAACGTCAGGGTGGAGGCAGACGATGTGGTGCCGTTTCAGACGGCATTTGAACGGCCAACTTCGCTGGGCCCTTTTGCGCAGATCCTGCATGCCGCGATCGATCAGGGCATTGCCCAGGCGGCGTTTCAGGACATGCTCGACTTTCTGCGTCAGCGTGCCCGGCCGTGGCCAGACAGCGGCGTGACCCGCGCCTGTGAGGACCCCTTAACACTCGATCGCACCGGGCGTCTGGCGGCACGGTTGCGGGCCGGCGAGGCGCTCATCGCGGAGGCGGGTGCAGCCATTGACGTTGCGCAACAACAGCCTGACGCTGATACGGTGGCGCAGGCTTCGATTGAGGTGGCGAAGGCGCGCGCCTGGACCACAGAGGTCGCACTGGAGGCCGCTAACCTGCTGTTTGAACTCGGCGGCACTCGGGCCAGTCTGCGTGAATATCATCTCGACCGCCACTGGCGCAATGCGCGGACTCACACCCTGCACGATCCGGTACGCTGGAAATATCCCGCGATAGGCAACTTCCTGCTCAATGGCGTACAGCCGCCGCGCCGGGGCACGCTATGAGTCAGAAACAGGTTCTGCTCAACGCCTTCAACATGAATTGTGTCGGGCATATTCATCACGGCATGTGGACACACCCTCAGGATCACTCCACCGAATTCAATAGCCTGAGTTACTGGACCGATCTGGCACGCCTGCTGGAGCGCGGGCTGTTCGACGGACTGTTTATTGCGGACATCCTGGGCGTCTATGACGTTTATCAGCAGGGTATCGGGCTGACGGCGAGCGAGTCGATTCAGCTGCCGGTCAACGATCCGCTGATGCTGGTTTCAGCCATGGCGGGCGTCACACAGCATCTCGGTTTTGCGGTGACCGCCAACCTCAGCTATGAAGCACCGTTTCCCTTTGCCCGTCGTTTCTCAACGCTCGACCATCTTACGCAGGGGCGGATTGGCTGGAACATCGTCACCGGCTACCTGGACAGTGCCGCACGGGCGATGGGTAACAAACAGCTGCTGGCGCATGACCAGCGTTACGCTCAGGCGGATGAGTTTCTCGACGTCAGCTATCAGCTCTGGGAAGGCAGCTGGCAGGATGATGCCCTCGTCGTCGACAGCCAGCGTCGTCTTTATGCAGATGCCAGCAAAATTCATCCCATCAGACATCAGGGGGAATTTTATCAGGTTGAGGGGTATCACCTCAGCAGTCCGTCACCCCAGCGCACGCCGCTGCTGTTTCAGGCCGGCACCTCTGCCCGGGGTATTCAGTTTGCGGCGCGTCATGCCGAGTGCACCTTCGTCAATGCCGCGACACCCGCGGCAATGCGTCAGCAGACGCAGCGGCTGCGTGAAGCGGCGACCGCAGCGGGCCGCCGTGCAGAGGACCTGCGTATTTTTATGGGAGTCGGTGTGATTGTGGCTCCGACCGAGCGGGAAGCGCAGGAGAAGCACCGCAGCTATCTCGAATATGCCAGCCCGGAGGCGGGTATCGCCCATTTTTCCAGCTCGATTGGCCTCGATCTGGCAGCTTTCGGTCCCGATGAGCCGATCATCAGCGGTGAAACACGCGCGATAGAGTCGGTCAGTCAGGCGTACAGCGGCTGGACTCGCCGTCGCCTGCTGGAGCAGCACGCCATGGGCAGTCGTTATCCCCTGATTATCGGCAATCCCGCGCAGGTTGCGGAGGCGCTGCTGCAGTGGATGGATGAGGGAGATATCGACGGCTTCAACCTGACCCGCATTCTTAACCCGCAAAGTTACCGTGATTTTATCGAGTTAGTCGTGCCGGAATTACAACAGCGCGGTCGCTACAAAACGGCTTATCAGCCCGGATCACTGCGCAACAAACTCTTTCAGCAGGATCGCCTGCCCGATCGCCACCCGGCGGCGCAGTGGCGTCATGCCACCGGCCGTCGTTGATCCGCTTAACCTCAAGGAATCATCATGACACGAACAAACAGATTACGCGCCACGCTGGGCGGCTTGCTGCTGACACTCTCTGCCGTCGCCGCTGCAGACTATTCCGGTCCGCTCAAAGTGGGCACGACCGCGGCCTTTGCTCCGCCGCTGGAGACGGCGGTGGCGGAAGCGAAAAAGCAGGGGCTGGCGGTTGAACTGGTTGAATTTACCGACTGGACTGCGCCCAACGTCAGCGTGGAGAATGGCGATATCGACGTTAACCTGTTCCAGCATAAGCCTTTTCTGGAGAACGCTAATCAGTCAGGAGGGTTCCATCTGGTCGCTTATGCGCCTGCTATCATCAACAATATCGGGCTTTACTCTAAAAAGCACAGCGCCATTGACCAGGTGCCGGAAGGGGGCATCGTCGCCATCGCCAACGATCCAATCAACGGCGCGCGTGGATTACTCCTGCTGCAGAAGGCGGGGCTGATTACCCTCAAGCCGGGCGCCGGACTGAAATCCACGGTCGATGATATCGTCAGCAATCCTAAGAAGCTGAAAATCATTGAGGTCGAAGCGGTACAGCTCTCACGGTCGCTGGAAGAGGTCGACCTGGCGCAGGGGTATCCGCACTATCTGCGTCTGGCGAAAACCATCGATCCGAATCACGCGCTGCTGTTCGACGGGCTGGAACATCCGGAATATGTGATTCAGTTTGTGATTCGGGAGGGGCACCAGGACGATCCGCGCCTGGCAAAATTTGTCGATATCTATCAGCATTCGCCGGTGGTACGCGCCAGCCTCGACAGCTTCTACGGCAGACTCTATCAGCCGGGCTGGAGTCAGTAACGATGGTCAGCCTGGTCATTCCTGACGCGACGGCGTTGCCCCATGCCGCCGCCGCAATCCGCACCCACGCTGCTGCTCACGTCAGGCTGGAAGCGGTCAGTAAACGCTATCCCGGTCAGACGGCCGATGCGCTGCATCACATCAATCTGGAGATCCAGCGCGGTGAGATTTTCGGCATCATCGGCCGCAGCGGCGCAGGTAAATCCACGCTTATCCGCTGCCTGAACCGCCTGGAAGATCCCACCGTTGGACGCATCGTCATCGACGGCACCGACATCAGTGCGCTGAGCGCGCGGCAGCTGGTCGAATGGCGGCGCAGCACGGGCATGATCTTTCAGCACTTCAATCTGCTCTCCGCCAAAACCGTCAGACAGAATATTGAGCTGCCGCTCAGGGTCGCTGGCGTGCCGGCGGCGGCGCGGGCGCGAAAGGTGGATGAACTGCTGGCGCTGGTCGGGCTGGAAGCGCGGCAACACGCCTGGCCTGCACAGCTCTCCGGGGGGCAGAAGCAGCGCGTCGGTATTGCCCGTGCGCTGGTGCACGACCCGGAACTGCTGCTGTGCGATGAAGCCACCTCAGCACTCGATCCCGAGACCACGCGTGCGATTCTGGCGCTGCTGAAAAAGATTAATCAGCAGCGTCATATCACCATTGTGCTGATCACCCACGAGATGGATGTGGTGCATGACCTTTGCCACAACGTGGCGGTCATCGATCAGGGAGAAATCATCGAACGCGGCCCGGTCTGGCAGGTCTACAGCGACCCGCAGCAGGAAACCACGCGTCAGCTGCTCAATCCCGGTCATCAGACGCTGCCCGAATCCGTTGCCGCCCGCCTGAGTGATCACCGGCTGCATCAGGATGCGCGGCTGTTACTGCGTTTGCGCTACACCGGACAGGGTGCCCGGCCCGACATCGGCGCGCTGGGCGCGCGGGTGCCGGGGGAAATCACGCTGATCCACAGCGCGATTGAGTGGGTGGAACAGAAACCGGTGGGGCAGCTGCTGGTGCTGCTGGATGCACAGCATGAGGCGCAATCCGTCACCGCTCAACTGGCGCACATTGCCGATCGACTGGAGGTAGTGGGTTATGTCACAGGCTATTGATCGTTTGTGGACCGCGTTACTGGACACCCTGCTGATGGTTGGCGTCTCCTCTGCGCTGGCTCTGGCGCTGGGGTTGCCGATGGCGGTGATTCTGGTGGTCAGCGGACGGGGCGATCTCTTTCCCAGTCCGGCACTCAATCGTGTGCTGGGCTGGATAGTGAATCTCTTCCGCTCCATACCCTTTCTGATTCTGATGGTGGCGTTAATCCCCTTTACCCGCTGGATCGTCGGGACGACCTACGGCGTCTGGGCGGCCGTCGTGCCGCTGACCCTGGCGGCAACCCCGTTCTTTGCCCGCATTGCGGAGGTCAGCCTGCGGGAAGTGGATAAAGGGCTGACCGAAGCGGCGCAGGCGATGGGTTTTCATCGCTGGCACATTATCTGGCATGTCCTGCTGCCGGAGGCGCGCCCTGGCATCGTCAGTGGTTTCACCATTACGCTGGTCACCATGATCAACGCCTCAGCCATGGCGGGTGCCATCGGTGCCGGGGGATTAGGGGATCTGGCCTATCGCTATGGCTACCAGCGCTTTGACATGCAGGTCATGGTGACGGTCATTGTGGTGCTGGTCACACTGGTCACGCTGCTTCAGTTATGCGGAGACCGGCTGTCGCGTCGTCTGAATCATCGCTGAGCGGGTAAGGCCGGGAACCCCCGGCCTTACCGTTCTCACGCGCCTTCGCCGTTGCCTATCTGCCAGATGAACGTCGGATCGCTGCCGTTCACTTCCCAGTCACCCACATTGCGGATTTTATAGATCACCGGATTGTGTGATGAAACCGTGCGGGCGTTGCGCCAGTGGCGGTCCAGCGCCTTGCTGACGCGGGTGTCCGACGCGCCAAGCGCATTAAACAGCTCCGTGGCGGCCCGCGTCACCAGCTCCGTGGCTACGGTCTGCGCTTTAGCAGATTCCACTTCTGCCAGCACGTTAGCCGCGTGAAGGGCAGCGTCATCCGCGCCGCTGAGCTGTAACTCAAACGCCCGCTGCAGTGAGTGGGTCGCGCGCTCAACGGCGGCTTCGGCGGCCCAGGCCCAGCTGCTGATCTGTCCCACCACCTGCAGCACCTGCACATCCTGCCTCACCTGAGGGGCGTTGCCGTGGCTGTAAATCCGCTTACGCTGCGCCACCCCCTGTGCCGCATCGCGCACCACCGCCCGGCCAATTCCCGCCAGCGTTGCGAGCAGGACATGCTGGTAAAAAGCGGTCTGATAGCGGAAGCGCTCGCTGAAATCATAAACGTGGGGCTGCTCAACCCCGGCCTGATGAAAGCGGGTGGTGCCACTGCCGGTCAGCCGCTGCCCGAAACCATCCCAGTCGTCATCGCGCTCCACCCCGGTCTGGTGCGTGTTCACCAGCGCAATCACATCACGGCCGTTGTCCGTCCGCTTTGCATAGACATCGATCCAGTCGGCATAGAGGGTTCCGGTGCTGTAAAACTTTTCACCGCTGATCACCCATCCCGCCGGCGCGGGGGAAACCTGGGTGATCACCTCACCCAGCTTCACCGCGCCGACCTCGCTCCAGCCGCTGCCCACCAGCTCACCGTCGACGAAACGCCGGAACCAGCGACGGCGTGCGTCGCTGTCAGGCTGGTTCAGGCGATCCTCGATAAAGGCAAAGTGCGCGCGCAGCGCCTGTGGCAGGTTCGAATCTGCCTCGGCCAGGTCAGTCAGTAACGAAAAGAGCTGGGGCAGCGAAACACCAAAGCCGCCGTCCTCTTTCGGGATTCGCAGTGTGCCGAACCGGGCCTCTTTCAGCCAGCGGATCGGCTCATGCAGCAGCGTGCGGCCGGTTTCCCGTGCCGCCGCCTCGCTGGCAATACGGTCAAAAAGCGGTCTGAAATGGTCACGCAGCGCGGCAAATTCAGTCGGGTTGAGTTCAGACATGATCGTCTCCTGTGGCGGGTTGTTCATCAATGTCCTGTCGGGTCGGTTCAAACCGGACGATCAACAGGAAAATAATCGGAATAAGGGCGGCGAGAGAGACAATCCAGAACATATTGGTGCCGTAGCGCGCCTGCAGAATGGGCAGAATAAACAGCGCCAGCGCACTGCCAATGCCGGAAAGCGAGCGGCTGAAGCCGACGCCGGTGGCCCGGATAGGCGTCGGGTAGGAGAGTGCCGGATAGATCATCAACTGCGCACCCGGCCCGAAACCTTCAGCAAACAGCCAGAGACCGAGCATCAGCACCGCCACCACCACGCCCGTCGTCGCCTGCGGATGACCAATCAGTGCCAGCGAGATCAGCGCGATAAACTGCAGCGCAAAGCCGGCAATCGCCACATGACGGGAGGGGAATTTCCACGCCATCCGCATGCCCAGCAGGCCGCCGGTAAAGGCAAACAGCGCATTCAGCCCCAGCGAGGCAGAGATAGTTTCGAAGACGCCCGCCCCCAGAAACTGCGCAAGGATCGACGGCAGGAAGAAGGCGATGGCGGTGTATTCAAAGGCGATACAGACGTTCATCACCCCACTGACCAGCGTGCGCTCGAGATAAGGCTTCTGAAACAGCACCCGGAAACTCACTTCCGGCGCCGCCTTCACGGTAACGCCTCTTTCGGGCTGCACTTCATGCGCCTCGATGCCGTAAGAGTCGCGCAGGATGCGCACCGCACCACGCAGATCGCCCTGATTAGCCGCCCAGAGGGGAGACTCGTTCATAAATCTGCTGCGCACCGCGATAATCAGCAGGGCCGGTACGGCACCAAACAGCAGCGAGGCGCGCCATAACCAGTCGATGTGTTCAGCAGGCAGCAGAAAATAGAGCGCAAAAATAATGAAGAAACAGGCGGATGAGGCGGCATACCACATCGGGCACCAGGCCGCGAGGCGCGACGCTTTATTGCCTTTGCCGGAGAATTTAGAAAACTCCGCCAGATAAGCCATAGCCACCGGCAGATCGATCCCCACGCCGATCCCCATCAGAAAGCGCGCTCCAATCAGCACCCAGACGTTGGGTGCCAGACCCGCAGCGATGGCCGAGACGACAAAGAAGAGCATATCCGCCATAAATACGGAGTAGCGGCCATATTTATCGGTCAGCCAGCCGCCGATCAGATTGCCCACGATAGTGCCGATCATGATGGAGGAGGTCACCAGCCCGGTGAGCACCGGCGTCAGGCTGAACTCCCTGACGACATCATCAATGCCGTAAGAGAGCGTCGTCAGGTCGTAGGCATCAAGAAACACACCGCCCAGCGCCAGAAACACGATCCAGCGGGCGTAGCTGTTTTTCTCACTTTTACTGTTGATAAGCCGGGCCACGTCGCTCACCGAACGCACCGGCGTGGAGTGGGGCGGCGGGATGGTCAGGGTGTCGTCAATATTCAGTGTACTCATCGTATCCTCGTTATTGTATTCAGCAGGTAACGAGGCTTTTATAGGTATTCCCGGCGCAGTAAACAACCAACAAATATGGATAAGGATTATAATAAATTCAATAAGTTAATGATTTTTTTACTGGCATGCGAAAGGCCGGATGAAGGGGTTATTTCATCCGGCAGCGTTCAGGTAAATCCGTTGTCAGGCGGCTGTGCGAACAGCCTGATGCTAAACCGCCAGGTTGAGCGTCCGCTGCGCTGAATCAGAACGCCGGCGATAGCCAGCCCCGGGATGCGGCAACGCCAGCCGTGGCCCCTGTCCGAACAGCTTTTCACGCAGCGTTCCCGGCTGATAATCCTGTTTATAGACACCCCGTTTTTGCAGCTCCGGCACCAGCAGCTCCACTACGTCGGTAAAGGTTTCATGCGTTACGGCGTAGGCGAGGTTAAAACCATCCACATCGGTTTCCTCCACCCAGCTCTGCAGCTCATCCGCCACGGTTTCGGCACTGCCCACCAGCAGTGGCCCGAATCCCCCGATCCCGACCCAGTCTGCCAGGCCCTGGACCGTCCACTGGCGGTTCGGATCGGCGGTGGAGAAGGTCTCTACCGCAGACTGAATCGCATTGGTGTGCAGATGCTTCAGCACCTGATCCGGCTGATACTGGCCGAAATCGATACCGGTCCAGCCGGAGATCAGCGCCAGCGCGCCTTCGTAACTGACATAGCTTTTGTACTCCTGCCATCTGGCCTGCGCTGCCAGGTCAGTTTCACCCACAATCACCGTCTGCAGATTGAAGATCAGTATGTCGCGTGGATCGCGTCCCGCCGCGGCGGCTCGCTGGCGAATATCCGCCACGGTTTTTTTCAGCAGCACTTTCGAGGGCGCCGCCACGAACACGCACTCGGCATGTTCCGCCGCAAACGCCTTGCCGCGGCTGGAGGCTCCCGCCTGGTAAAGTACCGGCGTGCGCTGCGGTGACGGTTCGCAGAGATGAATGCCCGGCACCTGAAAGAAGGTGCCCTGATGGTTAATCGGATGGATTTTGTCGGGATCGCTGAAAATATGGCGTTCGCGATCGCGCACGATTGCGTCATCTTCCCAGCTTCCCTCAAGCAGTTTGTAGATCACCTGAAGATATTCATCGGCATAGTCATAGCGCGCGTCATGATCGGTCTGCGTCTGCTGGCCGATATTGCGCGCGCCGCTCTCCAGATAGGAGGTCACAATGTTCCAGCCAATGCGGCCTTTGGTCAGGTGATCGAGCGTGGAAATGCGCCGTGCAAACGGGTAGGGGTGTTCAAACGAGAGCGAGGCGGTGAGGCCAAACCCCAGATGCTCCGTCACCAGCGCCATCGGCGTGATTAATGCCAGCGGATCGTTGACCGGCACCTGGGTGGCCTGGCGAATGGCCGCCTGGTTATTGCCGTTGAGCACATCATAGACGCCCAGCACGTCCGCAATAAACAGCCCGTCAAACTTACCGCGCTCCAGCAGGCGCGCCAGGTCGGTCCAGTACTCCAGATCTTTATACTGCCAGGAGCGGTCGCGGGGATGCGCCCACAGGCCGGGAGATTGATGACCGACACAGTTCATATCGAAAGCGTTAAGACGAATTTCACGTTGCGATGACATAGCGACTCCTGAGCGGATGCGGCAATCGCTTGCCGCCCGCGTATAGATTGAGGTTTTTTCAGGGCTGAATCAGTGCGTCAGGGAGCCGGGACATCGCTCACTGAGGGAGGAGGGCGTGATGCTCAGCAGCCTGTGCGCCACCCATTCCGCATGCTCTGCCACCTGTGGCAGTCCCATCAGCTCGCCAAAACGTCCGCGTGCGGCAGGCCCGGCGACATAGAGATGCGGGTTGGGTTCGCCCCTGGCATCCAGCGTCTGCGACAGCGCATTGACGCTGATGCCCAGCGACAGCGCGTCGGGCTGAATCACGCCGTCGCGGTGTAGCTGGCGCAGCAGATCATTGCTGTTGAGCAGCGCGTTATGCGCCGGGCCGGTCGTCACAATCACCCGATCCACTAGCCGGCTCTCCTGATGCGCGCCCCGCAGCCGCAGCGTCAGCCGGAGCGCATCTCCCGCCGGTTCGGCGGCGATCAGACGCGCCGCCTGCAGCGAAAGCTGCCCGCTGGCCTGCAGCTGAGTCAGCACCTGGCTGACCTGCGGGGCGATGCGGTAGCGGTGAACGTCCCACCAGGGACGAAGATGCTGCAGAAAGCGTTGCTGTTCATGCAGCGGCAGGCTCTGCCAGATACGCTGCCCGTTGCGGCGGATATCATCCAGCACGAGCTGCCAGGGCAGGTTCAGCGCCGCGGCCTGTTTAACCTCCTGACGCACCCGATGTAACCAGCCTCGCGCGCTGGCGGGCTGCGGCAGGCGGTAATCCAGCCTGTACTCTTCTTCGCTGCCGCTCAGGTTGGCGCGCGGCACCAGCCCGCGACGCGAGAAAACGGTTATCCCGCCGCGATGCCGCTGGCGGTGCAGCGAGGCGACGACATCAGACATGGTCAGCCCTGAGCCGATGATCGCCACCCGCTCGTCTGGCGCAATCCGTGCCAGCGCATCACCCTGCCAGGGATTAGCGATGACGGCGGGGTGCGCCTGCAGCGGCTTCAGCAGCGCAGGCAGTTCAGGCGGCGGATGACTGATCGCCAGCACCACCTGATCGGCCCGGATGCGCTGACCGGAAGCCGTAGTGACGATGCCATCCTGCAGGGAAACCGCGCTGTCCCGTAAATGGCGAAGCGTCACGGGCGAGTGCTGCTGCTGATAAATAAACTGCGCGTTGACCCAGCGGCCAAACTCACCGCGCTGCGGGTAAACATTGCCGTCATGCCACAGCGCGTCTGGATCGTCGCGGAAGTGCGGCGAGGCGCGGTAGTCACGGTCAAACGCGCCGGCTTCATCCCCGGCCAGCTGCATTCTGGCAGCCGGCACATTGATACGATGCGCCGGATCGGGCGTGCCATACGCCACGCCCTGCGCCAGCTGCGCCCGCGGTTCGATCACCGTCACGCTCAACCCCGCCTCGCCCAGCCGGGCGAGATGGATCGCCAGTGCGGTGCCGGTGAATCCCCCGCCGATGATGACAATCTGCTGTTGTGACATAAACGAGCCTTTTCTTCTGTTAACTGGCGCTGGAGTGCTTTTCCGGGCGACGGTCGCCGCCAATGGTTTCTCCAAAGGGCCCGGTATTCACGCTGCGCTGTTTCTTTTCAGCATTTGCCGCCAGCGGTAGCAGCGGCATTACCAGATCGGCAAAGCGGTGCGCCTCTTCAAGGTGCGGATAGCCGGAGAAGATAAAGTTCTCAATGCCCAGCGCCTGATATTCACGAATACGATCGGCAACCTGCTGCGGATTGCCCACCAGCGCGGTGCCGGCGCCGCCGCGCACCAGTCCCACGCCCGCCCAGAGATTAGGCCCGATGCGCAGACTCTCCCGCGACCCCTGATGCAGCGCACTCATCCGCGCCTGACCGGCTGAATCCATCCGGGCGAAAATCTTCTGCGCTGCAGCGATCGTTTCGTCATCCAGATGCGAGATCAGCCGATCGGCGGCGGCCCAGGCCTCCTCTTCCGTTTCCCGTACAATGACATGTAACCGGATGCCATAGGAGAGCGTGCGGCCCTGTTCCTGCGCCCGCTGACGCACCACCGCCAGCTTCTCTGCCACCTGTTCGACCGGTTCTCCCCAGGTCAGATAGGTATCGATCTGGCTGGCGGCAACGTCGATAGCCGCCTCGGAGGAACCGCCAAAATAGAGCGGCGGGCCGTTCTCCTGCACCGGGGGAAAGAGGATCTCCGCGCCTTCTACGCGAATGTGCTCTCCTGCGAAGTCGACCTTCTCGCCTTTCAGCAGGCGGGAGTAGACGTCGAGAAACTCTCTGGTCACCTGATAGCGTTCGGCGTGACTGAGGAAGATGCCATCACCCTTGTTCTCCACCGGGTCGCCGCCGGTGACCACGTTAATCAGCAGACGCCCGCCCGAGAGGCGATCCAGCGTCGCTGCCATGCGTGCCGCCAGGCTCGGCGGTTGCAGGCCGGGGCGCACGGCCACCAGATAGCGCAGGTTTTTGGTGATCGGGGCCAGCGCCGAGGCGACCAGCCATGAATCTTCGCAGCTCTTGCCGGTCGGGATTAACACACCGTAGTAGCCCAGATTGTCTGCCGCCAGCGCCACCTGCTGTAAATAGGGTAAATCGACCGCCCGGCCTCCTTCGGTTGTCCCCAGATAGCGCCCGTCACCGTGGGTGGGCAGAAACCAGAAGAGATTCAGGTTTTCCTGTGTCGCGTGGCTCATTAGCAGATTCCTTTATAACGATATTTGAATTTAATACATAGGGATAATTCCTTTGGTTATATAGCCATTAGCAGATAGCGTGCCAGAGTAAGCTGCTATTTTTATCCCGTTAATTCAGTGAGATAGGCATTTACCATTTCGACTGGCGCTGCTGCATTTGCAACAGCCAGGGTGGCAGGCTGTCGCGTCGGCAACAATCCGGCACCTCTGGCCTCTCGTTTATGCGGCGGACGCGCGGTATGGTCATCACTCTTCTGGTAACCCGGTAAAACGAGATGCAGATTTCCAGCCCTGAGTTGATTGACCCCGCATCGCGCGCGTTTAAAAGCGTGCTGGATCAGCTCGCCCCCACCGATGCGACCGTACTGATTATTGGCGAAACCGGCACCGGTAAAGAGGTGATGGCGCGCTATCTGCATCACCACAGCGCGCGCAGCCGGCAGCCGTTCCTGGCGGTTAACTGTGGCGCGCTGACCGAAAGTCTGGCGGAGTCAGAACTGTTTGGACATGAGAAAGGGGCGTTTACCGGCGCACAGGAGCGGCATCGCGGCTGGTTTGAAGCGGCAGAAGGCGGCACGCTGCTGCTGGATGAAGTCGGCGAACTGAGTCTGTCGCTACAGATAAAGCTGCTGCGCGTGCTGCAGGAGCGTGAGATCACCCGCGTCGGATCGTCACGGGCGGTAAAGGTCAATGTGCGGGTGATTGCGGCGACGAACCGTGATCTGGCCGCAGCGATTCGTGAACGGCGATTCCGGGAAGATCTTTACTACCGGCTGAATGTGGCCAGCGTGACGCTGCCTCCGCTGCGCCAGCGCAGCGAGGATATCCCGGTGCTGGCCACGCACTTTCTGCAGCTCTATGCGCGTCGCCTGGGCCGTCCTCAGCTCCGCCTCAGCGAGGATGCGCTGGCGACGCTGATGGCCTACAGCTGGCCGGGCAACATCCGCGAACTGGAGAACACGCTGCACAACGCCGTGCTGCTCAGCAAAAGCTCCGTGGTGACGCCGCAGCAGCTGCGGCTGAGTCCGCTGGCGGAAAACGATCTGCCGCCTGGCGAAGAGGCGCTGGATCAGTTCCTGCGTCAGCAGATGCAGCAGAGCGAAACGCCACTCTATCCCCGCGTGATTGCCGCGCTGGTAAAAAATGCGCTGGAACTGACCCAGGGCAATCAGCTTCAGGCTGCCGCTCTGCTCGGCATCAGCCGTCATACGCTGCGAACCCAGCTGGGACACCTCGGCGTGATTAAACCGCGCCGCACCGCCCTGCGTCAGCGCCAGATCCCTTCCTGCCAGGCTCCGGAGCGTGAGCGGGAACTGCGCATCGGTTATCAGAAGTTCGGCAACCTCGGCATTCTGAAAGCGCGTCAGTCGCTGGAACAGCAGCTGGCGGATCGTGGCGTCAGCGTATTATGGAGCGAGTTTCCGGCGGGTCCGCAGCTTCTGCATGCGCTGAGTAATAAGGAGATCGATTTCGGCACCACCGGCGAAGTGCCGCCGCTGTTTGCCCAGGCCAGCAACAGCCCGATGATTTATGTCGCCTGGGAGCCAGCGGCGCCGCAGAGTGTCGCGCTGCTGGTGCCGGACAGCAGCCCGATTCAGCAGATAAGCGATCTCAGAGGGAAGCGTATCGCCGTCAACCGCGGCTCCAACGTTCACTATCTGCTGCTGCAGATTCTGGATGAGGCGGGGTTAGCCCTGGATGATGTGCGTATCGTCTACGCGCCGCCCCGATATCCCTTAACGCCCAGCGATCTCAATGCGGTGGATGCCTGGATGATGTGGGATCCCCTGCTCAGCGATGCCGAGAACAGCGGGCAGTTCAGGGTGATTGCTGACGGCACCGGGCGGGTCAACAACCATCAGTTCTATCTCGCCGAACGCGGATTTGCCGCCCATTCGGGCGATCTGCTGCAGGTTCTGCTTGGCGCGCTGGAGCAGACGGGACGTTACATTGATGCGCACCGCGCGGAAGCGGCCGGACTGCTCTCTACCGAACTCGGCATCTCTACTTCCTCTCTGATGCATGCCCTGGCCCGGTGCAGTCATCAGACCCAGCGCATGAATTTAGCCATCATCCGCGAACAGCAGACCATCGCAGACCGCTTCTATGCGCTGGGGCTGTTTAGTCGCGCTATCCGGGTTCGCGAGTCAGTCTGGCATCCATAGCGTTTTTTCAGCTAAGCATCGAACTTTTCCTCGCTAAGCGCGGCAACCCGCGTTTGATATGTTGCGCTGACTACAACAGACTCAGGAATGAGAAATGAAAAAAGTATTACTCAGCGCACTCATTATTGCCGCTCAGGCGGGCTTAGCATTCAGCACCCAGGCAGCAGAGAAGCCCGAAACGATCAATATCGGTTTCCAGAAGGCCAATATCTTCGCGCTGCTGAAATATCGCGGCACGCTGGATCAGGAATTTAAAAAGCAGGGGATCGCGGTTCACTGGATTGAGTTTCCGGCCGGGCCGCAGATGCTCGAGGGGCTGAACATCGGCAGCATCGACCTCGCGGCGACCGGCGACGCGCCGCCCACCTTTGCGCAGGCCGCCCAGGCCGATCTGGTCTATCTGGCACATTCGCCCGCCAACCCGAAAACCGAGGCGATTGTGGTTCCGGCCGACTCGCCGATCAAAAGCGTTGCGGATCTGAAGGGGAAGCGCGTCGCGCTGAACAAAGGCTCTGACGTGAACTATCTGCTGGTCACCGCGCTGGAGCAGGCGGGGCTGAGCTACAAAGACATTACGCCGGTTTATCTGCCTCCTGCCGATGCGCGTGCCGCTTTCCAGCGCGGCGCGGTGGACGCCTGGGTCATCTGGGATCCTTACTATGCGGAAGTGGAAACCAATGCTCACGCGCGGCTGATCAAAAATGCAGAAGGACTGGTGCCCCATTACACCTTCTACCTCGCCAGTCGTAAGTTTGCGGAAGGGTACCCGCAGATCGCCAGCAGGGTCGTGGATGAACTCGGCACGCTCAGCAGCTGGGCCAATCAGCATCAGGAAGAGGCAGCCAGAATCATGTCCACCTCAACCGGGCTACCCCAGCCTGTCTGGCAGCGCGCGCTGGCGAGAATGCCGTTTGGCGCAGAGCGGATGACGCCAGAGGTCTTCACCCAGCAGCAGGCGCTGGCGGATACCTTTACCCGGATTGGTCTGCTGCCGGTGAAGGTCGATATCCGCAGCGCCACCTGGTCGCAGGATAAAAAGTAGGGGAGAGCCGGGCGGGGTTTCGGGGCAATCTCCGCCACCGGCTTCAGAGCAAAAATTAACCTGCCGTAAGGCAAGCGGCAGCAGGACGCAAAGGCGTTGATAAGGAGAGAAACAGGAGGGTTTTAGCGAAGCGGTGCTTACATTTCATAGGGTTACATAATATTAATATCCTCAGACTGCGTCATGCGCTGTTCTACACTTAGACATTCAATCACGTCATTTGATTGAAAAAGCAGCATCACGAAGAGGGTGGCGACCGCAAACATTCACGCAGCCGAAGCCTTCATAACTGATCATGCACGTGAGGAGAACACCATGAAAGCAGTTGTCTATAACGGACCATTTGACGTTTCAGTCAAAGAGGTGCCGGATCCCAGAATCGTTCGTCCTACCGATGTCATTGTCCGTATTACCACCACCAATATCTGCGGTTCCGACCTGCATATGTACGAAGGGCGCACCAGCTTCGAACAGGGTCGCATCTTTGGCCATGAAAACCTGGGCCAGGTCATTGAAATCGGCGGCGCGGTTGAGCGGGTCAAAGTCGGCGATTATGTCTGCCTGCCCTTTAACGTTGGCTGCGGATTCTGTGAAAATTGCGAGAAAGGGTTAACCGGTTACTGTCTGACAGCAAACCCGGGTACGGCCGGTGCCGCCTATGGCTTTGCTGAAATGGGCGAATGGGATGGCGGACAGGCGGAGTTACTGCGCGTTCCCTATGCTGACTTTAACTGCCTGGTGCTGCCGCCTGATGCGGTAGAAAAAGAGGAAGACTACGTTCTACTGTCCGACATCTTCCCCACCGGCTGGCATGCCACTGAACTGGCAGGATTACGCCCCGGAGAGAGTGTTGCCATTTACGGTGCCGGACCGGTCGGCCTGATGGCTGCACACTCGGCCCTGATCAAGGGCGCCTCGCAGGTGTTTGTGGTGGATACCCATCCGGACAGACTGGCGCTGGCCGAGCAGATGGGCGCAGTGGCCATCAACGGCGTGGGTGATGAGGCCGTCAATAAAATCCTCGAATTAACCGATGGGCGCGGCACGGATTGCGGTTGCGAGTGCGTGGGCTATCAGTGCTGCAATAAACATGGCCACGAGGACAACTCTGCCACGCTGAACAGCCTGGTCGCCTCAACCAAGGCCACAGGCGGCATCGGTGCGGTAGGCGTTTTTGTTCCGCAGGACCCCGGCGGAGCGACCGATCTGGCCAAAGAGGGTAAAGTGCCTTTCGATTTTGGTAATTTCTGGTTCAAGGGTCAGTCGATCAAGACCGGCCAGTGTAATGTCAAAGCGTATAACCGCCAGCTCGCCAGGCTTATCCATCAGGGCAGAGCCAATCCGGCGCAGATCATCTCGCACCGACTCGCGCTGGCAGACGCAGCCGAAGGCTATAAGCATTTTGATGATCGTGATAATGGCTGGACGAAAGTCATTCTGAAACCCTGACAGGTCGTTCAGAAGAAACAAGACACATTCAGGCGGTGGGAAGAGGGAGAACGCAAACTGCCTGTCTGTGGCTGGGGATGTTCAGTGCAATCATATCCTGGGATATGAGAGAAGAGGAAAACAGCACGGCGGGCAATGAGATCAGGGATCCATAGCGATCATCGCCCCTTAATTTAACATAAATTACATTATGCGAATCAATATAACGGTACGTGAAAACTATGACAGAAGCCCCGAACCGCTCGCGATGAAGATATAAGCAACAAAGTTGGAGTTGAGATGGAATGGTAGTGAAAAAATTATACCGGCGGCAGCGGGCATCGTTAACTCAAAATACAAAAGCTGTCCGGATATGACGGTTCAGGATCAGGTAAGCCAGCGGGCGTAGTATTTTTACATTATTAATAACGCCTCATAAATTAAAATTATAAATAATAATCATCATTCATTACTGATATTAAAATGGCAGATATCCACATCAGTCGCATAAAACAACACCATCTTTAATTCCATAAACTTTAACCACATCCTCAATCAAATTGGTTATTGATTTCTTCACGAGCAGCATGGCGTGTCGCATTCGCTACGGTTCCGCGATCTACCAGTTTCCCCTGTAACAACAGATTATAAATGGGTGAATGTGGGCGATTAAGGCGGTTCTGAATAAGCTGAATCGCTTCGTAACCTAACTCACGGCAAGGAACGGCAAAGCCGGTAACAGGCATCTCCGGTGAGCCTTCCAGCCGACTCGCCAGGTCAGTGGTCATTATCGAAATATCTTCGGGCACCCGGAGACCTCGTGCCAGCAGCACATTCTGAACTCCAGTGACAATGCCCTTCCCACCCGGCAGAATCACATCCGGCCACTGGTCCCGTGGGTGATCATCCAGCCAGCGATTCAAGGCAGTCTCCGTGTCTCGTGACGAGTAAGCTTCAATCACAATCAAGTCATGCTGTGCATTAAACGGCATATGAAAGTGGCGATAAGCTTGCTTGATCCCCTCCAGACGCAAAAATAGCGTTTCGCGTCGCAGGCAGGTCACGGTTAACACGCGTCGATGCCCCTGTTCAAACAGATATTGCATTGCGGCAAAACCAATTGCCCGATGATCCGGTGATACTGCGTCCAGCATCATGTCTTTATCACGCGAGTTGATCAGCACGCAGGGTTTACCCAGTGACGAGGCCAGATTGAAAATAGCTTGATCGTCGGTGCCAATAATGATGATCGCGCTTATATTTTTCGCCCCTGCTTTTTCCAGAAACAGTTTCACATTGGCCCGTTGCTCTTCCAGAGGACAATAACTGATATGGACATCGTGAGATGCACAGGCCGCAGCAATACCACGGGTAACTTCGAGGTAGAAGTGATCTCCGCGCGGAGTGAATGTGCGTCCCGGAGCAAAGACGACGATGTCATTAATCAGAAGGCGGCCACTTACCATGTCCTGCAATACGCCGAGTCGACGCGCGCAATTAACAATCGCTTCACGTGCTTTATCGCTGGTATAGGATTTGCCGCTCAACACGCGTGAAACTGTACTTACTGAGTAACCGGTCAGGGTTGAAATTTCATCCATCCGAAGCTTGCCAGCCATAATGTGATCTCTATCCCAATCAGTTTTTGCAAATTTTTGCAAACGTAATGCTATGACATTACAACTATTTTACATCGGGTTCCCAAGTATTCGCCCTGCTCTGCGAACATTCTCACAAAAAGAGTTTGCTCCTTTCACTGCCCTTTTTTTATGTTCGCCCCAGGCATCTTAATAACGGTAACAGGTGGAGAATCCCGATGTTAAAAGTTGCGATAGTCGGCATGGGTAATATTACCCATTCACATATCCAGGCGTTTTTACAATTTCCTGAGCGAGGCAAAATTGTCGCAGTTGCCGATGTCTATCCGGAAAAAGCGCGCGAAAAAATACAGCGTTATGGTTTGCATGATGTTCGTGTTTATAGCGATCTCGGGGAGATGCTGGCCGGGGGTGATGATATTGATGTGGTGGATGTCTGCACTCCGCCTTATGTGCACGCAGAAAACACCATTACAGCATTGCAGGCAGGTAAGCACGTGCTGTGCGAAAAACCGATGGCCGCCTCGCTTGAGGAGTGCGATGCAATGATCGCGGCTCAAAAAGCGAGCGGGAAAATATTGTCGGTAGTGGCCCAGAATCGCTTTACCGACGCCTTCTGGCGTCTGAAAGCCGCCGTTGACTCCGGGCTGGCTGGCAAAATTTGCCATGCGCAGGTGGATTCGTTTTGGTGGCGTGGCCACTCCTACTATGACTTGTGGTGGCGCGGTACGTGGGAGAAAGAAGGCGGCGGCTGCACCCTTAACCATGCGGTACACCATATCGATGCCATGCAATGGATACTGGGTGCGCCGACTGAAGTCGTCGCCATGATCAGCAACGTGTCACACGATAACGCGGAAGTCGAAGATCTCAGCGCCGCCATATTCCGCTATCCCAATGGTGCCCTGGCACAGCTGACAGCCTCCGTAGTCCATCACGGCGAAGAACAGAAGATCGTGTTGCAGGGGGAAAAAGCGCGTCTCTCAGCACCGTGGAAAGTCGTCGCTATGCAGGCGGCGGAAAATGGTTTCCCGGAAAAAGAGAACAACTTATCACTTGAAAGCGAGCTTGAACGTTTTCAGGCGGATATGCAGCCACTCGCCTGGACTCTGCACGCCGGACAGGTTGATGACTTCTTCTCCGCCATCGAGCATCAGCGCACACCGTTGGTTGACGGCGAGCAGGGTAAACGCTCACTGGAACTGATCACCGCGATCTATAAATCCGCCATCGTCAGAAGCACGGTCTCACTGCCGATTGCACGTGATGACACCTTCTACCGTACCGGAGGATTAATCGCCAGCGCCCCACACTTCTATGAAAAACAGTGTTCGGTAGAAAACTTTGCCGACGTCGATGATATCCCTCTGGGTAAAAACTTTGCGTGAGAAAATAACCATGAACAAACAGGATGGCATGAACTACGCACCGAAAGGTAAACCACTGCCGGTGGTACAGCCTGGCGAATTTGTTATAGCGGCAACCGGCCTTGATCATGGCCACATTTACGCCATGTGCAATGGCTTAACGGAGGCCGGCGCGACGCTGAAGTGGGTCTATGATATCGATCCGGCCAGAGTGGATAAGTTTGTACAGCAATTCCCTCAGGTTAAGGTGGCAGACTCACTGGAGACTCTTCTGACTGACCCGCAGGTTCAACTGATTGCCGCAGCGGCAATTCCGTCACAACGCTGTGCGTTAGGCCTGAAAGTGATGGCTGCGGGTAAGGATTATTTCACCGACAAAGCGCCTCTCACCACTCTCGAACAGCTCGAAGATGCTAAAGCAATGTGCGCCCAAACCGGACGTAAATATGCGGTTTACTACAGTGAACGCTTGCACGTGGAAAGCGCAGTATTTGCCGGGCAGTTAGTAGAAAAAGGGAGCATTGGGCGGGTAGTGCAAACCCTCGGTACCGGCCCGCATCGGGAAGGTATCGGTCGCCCCGAATGGTTCTATCAGCGCCGCTATTTTGGCGGCATTCTGTGTGATATCGGCAGCCACCAGATTGAACAGTTCCTCTATTACACCGGCAACAGTGATGCCACTGTTGTTGCCAGTCAGGTGAGAAATTTCCATCATCCGCAGCATCCACAATTTGAAGACTTCGGTGATGCCATGCTGGCTGGCGAAAATGGCGCTACAGGCTATTTTCGCTGTGACTGGTTCACACCTGATGGCTTATCCACATGGGGTGATGGACGCATGACACTCCTCGGTACTGATGGTTATATCGAAATCCGTAAATACACCGATTTAACGCGTGGTGAGCAGGATGTGGTCTATCTGGTTAATAAAGAGGGAGAGTTCCGCTATACCGTTTCTGGCGAAGTCGGTTACCCCTTTTTCGGCCAGTTAATTAAAGATTGTATCAATCGTACCGAACATGCCATGACGCAGGCGCATGCGTTTAAAGCCGCTGAACTTTGCGTCAAAGCGCAGATGTTAGCTAACGCGTCATAACGCATCTATTTAATACGTTGAGTTCCAATTCTGTTGATAACAATAGCGGCAGGGCATTGCACCTTGCCGTTAATACAACCCCTACCAGAACAGGAATCGGATCGATGGTTAAACCTACAGAACGTCGCGTGGGCTATGGCGTAGCCATTGGCTATGGCTTAACAGATTTATTTGGCGGCGGTGCTTTTGCCGTTATCGGCACCTGGCTGCTGTTCTTCTATACCACCTACTGCGGATTATCCGTATTTGAAGCGGGATCGATATTTGCCATCGCCCGCGTGATCGACGCAATATTAAGCCCGATTATGGGGTACATTACGGATAATTTTGGTAATACCCGGCTGGGGCGTAAATTTGGCCGCCGCCGTTTCTTTCTGCTTATCTCCTCGCCTTTAATGTTGTTGTACGGTGCATTGTGGGTAACGGATATGGGCTACTGGTATTACCTGGGTACCTATCTCACCATCGAATTACTGTCGGCAATGGTGCTGGTACCGTGGGAAACACTGTCGTCAGAAATGACTAATCGCTTTAGCGAACGCACACGTCTCTCAGGTGTCCGCCTGATGTTCTCGGCGCTTGGTAGTTTCCTGGCAGTTTCCGTGCCAGGTCTAATCATGCAATACACCGGCAAAGATAACGCCATCACCTATACCCTGACCGGGGTAATCTTCTCGGTAATCTATTGCATCTCGGTATTTATTACCTGGCTGACAACCTGGGAAGCGAAAGATATTCAACCTGAGCAGGATATTGCACAGCATCCCGCGCGAAAAGGTGGTTTCACGGCACATTTTAAATACCTTTTTCTGGACCTGGCCTCTTCATTCCGGATTAAAGCTTTCCGTCAGCATCTGTTGATTTACCTGTTTTCCTTTACCGCGATCGACGCGTTTGTGGCGGTATTTACCTACTTTGTCATTTATGGTCTGAAACAGGATGCATCCCTGGCGTCGTTGCTACTGAGCAATATGATGTTTATGTCCATTCCGGGCACGTTTATTTTTATGATGTTACTCGGCCGTTTCAATATGACGCCGTCTAATGCCTTACGTATCGCTTACCTGGGTATTATGGCTGTATTTATTTTTCTGTATGCCATTTATCAATGGCAATGGCAGGTGCCTACGCTGGCCTTTAGCGCGGTATTTCTGTTCCTGGGGATTATGCGTGCTGGCCTCATTTATATTCCGTGGAATATTTACAGCTTCATTCCCGATATTGATGAAATGGTGACCTGTAAACGGCGCGAAGGGATCTTTGCCGGCGTCATGGTATTAACGCGAAAAAGCTCGGTAGCGGTCGCCATATTTATGATTGGTGTGGTGCTGCAGGAGAGTGGTTTTGTAAAAGGCAACGGTTCACAACCGGAGAGTGCCGTGCAGGCGATCGTTGGATTGATGGTGTTTGTCACTGCTGGTCTTCTGGCCGTTAGTTTCTGGCTGACTTTCAGGTTCAAACTAACCCAGCGCAGCCACAAGTTATTAGTTAAAGAGGTGGCTCGCCGTAAACTCGGCGGCACGCCGGCGCAGTGCGATGAAGCAACCCGGGCCGTGATTAAAGAACTCACCGGTTATGCCTATGACGAAGTCTGGGGAACAACGCGCACGAAAACCAGCAGCGATACGGCGATTAGTCGCGAATTGAAATCGAAGCTTTAACCACACTACAGCGGAGCCATCAAACCGGGACTTACTGATGAGCCAATTTATGATTATCACAGCCATTTGAATCCACGAGAAATGGCTGAAGATCCCCGGTTTGCCAATCTGAGCGAGATAGGGCTGGGAACTTTCAGACGGCGGGCATCGCGGGTAAGGTCCAGTTTGGCTCGGCCTGGTGGTTCAACGATCAACAGTACGGGGTGCTGCGACAGCCGGAACGGGTTGCACAGACAGGACTTCTGAGCCAGTTTATCGGTATGTTGACCGGTTCACGCAGTGTCCGCGTCATGAATACTTGCGGCGTATTCTGTGTAACCTGCTCGGTCAGTGGGTCATAAATGGCATATTACCGGATGATGAGAAGCGGCCCGGAAGCATGGTGCAGGATATCTGCTTTAACAACGCAGGACGTTATTTTACGCAGTAATCGTGACCAATCTGCAGGACCGCGTTGCATTATAGCCCGGCAGTTGCACTATGGCACAATTCGCTTTAAGCGGTTTCACAGCCTGAATTACACCCTCACGCAGCCCCCGTTCTTGAGCAATCCTTCCCGGTGTCCTACCTTCAATCAGCGCCCTTAACGCCTCTCATCAAGCCAACCGGAGTCAAGATGACTAACAATTTCAACCCCCATTCCTGCAGTGACACCCTCTTTTTCGATGTCAATGAGACCCTGCTGGACACGACTGAACTGAATCAGGTGGTCGCACAGCGACTCGGTGACCAGCCGGAACGTGCCGAAGCCTGGTTTACCTCGGTGGTGCACCACTCTCTGGTCGAATCCGTGACCGGCAGCTGGCATAGCTTTGGTGATATCGCCGAAGCGGTGCTGAAGATGACCGCTTCGCGTTACGGTGTAACCCTGCCTGAAGAAGCAACGCCACTGGCTGACATTATCGCCGCAATGCCGCCGCATCCTGATGTCGCCGCAGGGCTGACTGCCCTGCAGCAGCAGGGTTTTACGCTGGTTGCGCTGACCAACTCCTCTGCCGCGCTGGCTGAACAACAACTCAGTTCAGCCGGGCTGGCACCGCTATTCGCCCGCATTCTCAGCGTGGAGCAGGTTAAGGTTTATAAGCCCGATCTGAGAGTTTATCAGTGGGCAATGAAAGAGATGGGCAAGCCTGCCGCAGAGTGCATGATGGTGGCGGCGCATGGCTGGGATGTCGGTGGCGCAAAACGGGCAGGGATGAAGACCGCATTTATCACCCGCAAAGGCCAGTCACCTTATCCACTGGCGCCTGCACCGGATTTGATCGTCAGCGATACAGGTGCGCTGGCCGCACAGCTTAAACGGCTCTGCTTAACGCAATGACCGGCAGATCAAATCCGGGCATTCAGCCTGCCTGTGTCTCAAATGCCGATCTGACCGCTTCCACGATGCGTCCGGACAGCGTCGCGTCGTCCAGCATCGGGAACGTTTTTTTAAGCTTGCCGGAGATCTGCCAGCCATTTTCCTTCAGCGAACGGATAATCCGGCTTGCATCCTGATCGGGCATTTCCACAACCTCTTTCAGACGCTGCTGCGCACGCTGAAATATGACTAACACGCGCGCTTCATCTGCCATTTCTGTTCGAACGGTGTGCTCTATCACTCTGCATGTATAGAGCACATGCTCGGTTAAGTCGGGATAACGCCAGGCGAAACGGGCATCCTCATAGTCGCTGAAAATGAAGTTACTTTGCGTGCCATCTTCATAGGTTTTGAGTTCACCAAACCGATAGCAGCCTGCATAACGCCGCATAAGCCGTTTAGAAAACACGTCCAGCGTGCGATCGTAACCGACGCGAAAGTCCATCGAGCTGGTGATGGTGGCCGAGACGGGCAGGATGACCCCATCTGGTATCGCTCCGTCACGAATCAGCGTGTCATTAATTAAAAAGCGATGGATCCGGCCATTGCCATCGCGCATGGGATGGATATAGACAAATCCAAACGCAACAACAGCGGCACGGGCCAGTGGCGCGGCTCCGTGCGTCGCCTGTTCAAAAGCCTTCAGCCCCTGCATGAAGCGAGGAACATCATCATAGTGCGGCGCAATATAGTGGACGATATCTTCACGCATTGTCGACTGCCCGACAAATACCGGCGAGCGTCGCAGACCCAGTCCCAGTGCATCCTGCCCCAGAATGCCCTGCTGTATCGTGTGCAGGCTGACATCGCTGAGTGGATCGTCCAGCTGACCGCAATACTGCGCGATAACGTGGGCAAACCGCTGAATGCGATCGCCCTGGTCCGACTCTTTCTCAATCAGAAAACTGGCGCGGGACTCTTTAAATGTCAGCCAGCTGGCGGTACGCATCAGAATATCTGCGCCAAAGGCCTTATCCAGATCTGAAAAGGCCGCATTGAGATCGAACGCCAGCGCCTGTTCAACGGCAGCTGTTCTGCGCACCAGGGGGCAGAAATCGATCGATCCCGGCAGGTTATCGTTAATGCGCCAGCGTCTGCTGCGTTTCACGGTGGTTCGGGTCAGATACGCTTTCGATGAAATCGCATCAATATAGCCGCCATTAGTGACATCGGGCACCTGCAGCAGGTTACCGGTCAGCCACTCATAGAAAAACCCTGCCCGACGCGCATATTGTCCGAACGGCTCCTGACGACACCACGCCTCCAGAGGTTCCGGCCCGATTACCGTAAACAGGCGGGCAAAAAACTCCAGGTGGATCTCCTCATATTTGAGACCAAAGGCAAAATGCCCGGCAAAGTTATCCTCCGGCTGATAACCAGGAGGATAGTAATTTTCTACCTGCCCCTGACTGTCATGATGAGAACGTACCGTTCCAATCGCTGATTTCACACGCAGTGGCTGCGCCAGTCTGATTGCATAACGTTCGCGCAATGCGCTAAAGCCGACCAGCATACTGAATCCTTTATTTTTCACGCTAAAACGATAACAGAAAGGATTTTTATCACGAAAACGATAATTTCGCTACGCCGACCCGGCTAATCTTTGTCCGAAAACGTGAATAAAAAAGTGAGTTGATGCGAAAACAGTAATGCAGACCCTATTCAGGGCTTAACCACGATGCACAAAAGCCCGATGACAATCATCACCACGCCCGCCAGACTATGCCAGCTGAACGCCTCATGAAATACCGGCAGAGAAACTGCAGCCAGCCAGACCAGCACATAACTCAGGCTGAGCAGCGGATAGACCCGGTTCAGGGGGAAATGTCCCAGCGCCCGGATCCAGCAGAGCATGGAGAGGCCATAGGCGCCCAGCCCCGCCACCAGCAGCAGGGCGGGCAGTAGGCCGATAGCGGGCAGTGACGTCAGGCTGCTGACATCGGGCAACTGCGGCATCGCCCAGCGCATCATCAGCTGCGCCGCCGAGACCAGCAGCACGCTGCAGGCAACCCATCCATACCCTTTCATATCTGACTCGCCATCAGCGCCACGCCGGTGACCACCAGCAGCGTGCCGGTTATCTGGCGCGGCGTTAGCCGTTCACGCCACAGGAGACGTCCGGCCAGCGCCACAAAAATAAAGTTAAGGCTCAGCATCGGGTAGGCCTGGCTGACCGGCACCCGCTGCAGCACCAATAGCCAGAGGAGCATCGCAACACCCAGCAGCAGCACGCTCACGCCAATCCAGCCAAGGCGCGTCCGGCGGGATACCGCCCTCGTCGCCTGCTTCTGACAAAGCTGTGCGCTGCAGCTGAGCAGACTGACCAGAATAATCAGCAGCAGCATTACTTCGTCTGGCTGTAGTAGAGGCAGACCAGCCTGCCCTGACGATAGACGGCGTCCGGCACCGGCACATCCTCATCGATATCGCTGTGAACCGAGTCCATCAGCAACAGCAGCGACACGCTCCCCTCGCGACGATGTGGGGCAAGCCAGCCGGCGAAATCTGCCCGTGAAACAAAGCGGGACTGCGCATCCGGGTAGCCGAGCCCATATTCCAGTTCACCCTTACTGTCATAGAAACCGATATCGCTGCGCTGCAGGTGCCAGGCGGCCGCAGAGGCGATGCCAGGGTTATCAGCCAGGATAAAGCGGCTGGCAGCCAGTTGCTTACTGATAACCGCCACAAAACGCTGCGGCTGTTTGGCATCGCGGATCTTATCGGGGATGGCCGCACCGATAACCAGCGCAAGGCCCAGCGGGCAAAGTGCCGCCGCCAGCCAGCGACGCGAGGAAGAACGGCAGCTGTATGCCCCCACCAGCCCCCAGCAGAGGAATGCCACTGCCGCCAGCACCAGCTTCAGCATCTCATGCGTGGCGAACAGCGCATGATGCGTCAGGCTCCAGGGGGCCAGCACCAGCAGTACGGCGGCCAGCGTCAGGATACCGAATATCAGGTTCAGCCAGCCATTCAGCGTCAGGGCGCGCCCTGCCCGCTGCGCAGCGTTCAGGCCATAATGGGCCATCAGCAGTGACAGCGGAACAAAACAGGGCAGGATATAGGTCGGGAGTTTGCCCTTGGCCAGACTGAAAAAAAGCAGCGGCATCACCGTCCAGCTCAGCAGATAGAGCGCACCGGGATGCTGATGACGCTCACGCCAGCCCGTAAGCAGAGCCCCCGGCAACAGTGCCAGCCACGGCAGCGTGCCCAGCAACAGAATCGGCAGGTAATACCAGAATGGGGCTTTGTGCTGCGCATTCGCTTCTGCGAAGCGCTGGATATGCTCGACCCAGAAGAAGTAGTGCCAGAAATCGGGAGCCTGATGATAAATGGCCAGCACCCAGGGCGCGCTGATTGCCGCAGCAGAGAGCAGCGCCAGTGGGCCGAAGCAGAGCAGCTCCGGCACTCTCCTGCGCCAGATCGCCCAAGGCAGGATTGTCAGTACCGGCAGCGCCAGTGCCAGAAAGCCTTTGGTCATGAATCCCATGCCGCAGGCCAGCCCTAGCAGCAGATAGCCGCCCACGCGCCCGGCGCGCCCACTGGCCTCTGTCGCCAGCCAGAAGCTGCACATGGCGGCCGCCAGCCAGAGCATCAGCATCGGATCGAGCACCGCATAGGTGCCGACCCCATAGACCAGCAGCGAGCTGAGGAAAATGATCGCGCCGGTGATCGCGGTTCGCGAGGAAGCAAACATCCGCCTGCCGAGCCAGAAAATCAGGGCGGCGGTCAGGGCAGTGGAGAATATCGAGCCGGCCCGTACGCCAAAATTATTGTGGCCAAACAGCCACTGACCCAGCGAGTTAATCCAGTAACCCGCAATCGGTTTTTCAAAATAGCGCAGGCCGAAAAAGTGCGGCGTGATCCAGTTGCCGGATGCCAGCATCTCCCGGCTGATCTCCGCATAGCGGGTTTCATCCGGCTGCCAGAGATCGCGGAACACCGGCGGGACAAGGTAATAGAGGATAAAAAAGCTGAAAAACAGCAGCCATATTGTCTGGTTACGTATCCGCACTAGTTCGCCTCTTCCATCCGTTTCTGGCAGCCCAGCCACCCTTCCCGTCCGGCAATTTCGCCTCTGACCACCCGGCCTAATGGCAGCGTCGTCAGATCGGCGGGCAGCAGTTCACTGAGCGGACAGAACTGAATGCCGTTATCGGCGGCCAGGGTCAGGAGGCGATCGAAGTCCGGGTAGCCGATGATCCCCTCCACTTCGGCATGAACGGTGTAAACCGCCCCCTCTTCCGCAGCGAGCATTCGGGTCAGAATGAAGTCGTTGTACCCCTCTGCGCTGACCTCGCGCCCCACCACCTCATCCCAGGTCGGCAGCGTCACCGGGATCTGCACCGTCCCAATCTGCCCATCTGGCAGCACCGGCCGGAACGGGCCGCTGCCGCGACAGTCGCTGTTGTAAGTGAATCCGAACGGCTGTTTAGCGGCGACCACTCGGCCATCCGCGCGCCATCCGGCGACGGCCGAGCAGCTGACCGGATGGCCGAGGATCTCACTCAGCAGGTCGGTGCCGCGCGCTATCTGCTCTGCCAGCTTTTCCTGCGGCCAGACGCCCGCCCAGGTCTGCCACGCAAAGTGGTCCCAGGCGTGCAGTCCCACCTCATGCTGACGGGTGGCGTCCTGAATAATGTGCCGCAGACGGCGCCCCATCTGCTTGCCTGGCCACGCCGTTCCGGCCAGCAGGATATCCCAGCCATAGAGCGACGCGGCCCGGGAACGCACCATTTTCAGGAGAAAGGCCGGTTTCACCAGCCGCCAGAGATGGCGGCCCATGTTGTCCGGCCCCACACTGAAGAAAAAGCTGGCCCGCACAGCATGACGCCGGAACAGCGTCAGCAGCGCCGGCACGCCCTGCTGCGTGCCGCGCCAGGTATCTACGTCAATCCGCAGACCGATCTTCTTCATCACTTATCAGCCTGTTGCTCAATGGTGCGCAGGAAGAAGTCGAGCGTGTTGTCGATGGTGACATCCATCGTCACGGTTGGGGTCCAGCCGAGTAAGCGGCGCGCATTGCGGATAGCAGGTTTGCGGTGCTCCACATCCTGATACCCTTTTCCGTAGTAGCTGCTGCTCTCCACTTCGCGGAAACCGGCAAACGGCGGGAACTGGCTGCGCAGTGGATGACGCTCAAAACTCTCCAGCAGCTGCTCGGCCAGCTCTTTGATACTGGCTTCGTTGTCCGGGTTACCGATATTGATGATCTGCCCATCACAATTCTGCTGTTTGTTCTCGATGATGCGGAACAGCGCCTCCACGCCATCTTTGATATCGGTAAAGCAGCGCTTCTGTTTGCCGCCGTCAATCAGCTTGATGGGCGAACCTTCCACCAGGTTGAGGATCAGCTGGGTAATGGCGCGGGAGCTGCCGATACGCGCGGCATTGAGGTTGTCCAGACGCGGCCCCATCCAGTTGAAAGGCCGGAACAGGGTAAAGCGCAGCCCCTCTTTTTCGCCATAAGCCCAGATCACCCGATCCAGCAGCTGTTTGGAGACCGAATAGATCCAGCGCTGTTTGTTGATCGGCCCGACCACCAGGTTGGAACAATCTTCATCGAAGCTGTCATCGGTACACATGCCGTACACCTCAGAGGTGGACGGGAAAATGATGCGCTTCTGATACTTCACACAGTCGCGAATGATTTTCAGGTTTTCTTCGAAATCGAGCTCAAACACGCGCAGCGGATTGCGGGTGTACTCAATCGGCGTGGCGATCGCCACCAGCGGCAGGATGACGTCACATTTCTTGATGTGATACTCAATCCATTCGGAGTGGATAGCGATGTCCCCTTCGACGAAGTGGAAACGCGGATGGTCGAGGAAGCGGCTGATGGCATCGGAACTGATATCCAGGCCATACACCTCGAAATGCGCATCCTCCAGCAGCCGTTCGGTAAGATGGTTACCGATAAAGCCGTTAACGCCGAGGATCAGCACCCGGGTGCGGCGCTGGAGCGCCGACTGCGGCTGCGAATAGAGCAGCGCGCCAGGCACCATGCCCAGACTTTGCGCCAGCTGACTGCCGTTCATATAGACGCCATGCTCGGACTGCCCGGTCTGGATTTCAAGCGCCCCCTCACCACAGGCAATCAGGAACGGCTGCTTAGAGATTACCGTGCCCGGTCTGGCCTGATGCGACTCGTGATGAACCCGGCTCTTCCAGACAATGAAACGGACCGACCCGGCGAAGGCAAAGGCACCAGGCCAGGGATCGGTGACCGCTCTGACCAGATTGTGGATCGTCTGAGCAGGCTGGTTCCAGTCAATCCGTCCATCTTCGGCGGTACGACGGCCGACACGGGTCGCCTGACTCTCATCCTGGGGCCACTCACTGACCTCACCCTGACGCAGACGGGGTAAAACGTCGCCCAGCAGCTGCTCTGCGACACTGATGAGTTTACGGTGCAGGGTCAGCGCATTGTCCTGGTCGTCGATAGCCACCGCCTGCTGCGCCAGAATATGACCGGCATCGGCACGCTTTACCATGCGATGCAGGGTGACACCCGTTTCACGTTCACCGTTCACCAGCGCCCAGTTGAGGGGTGCCCGCCCCCGGTATTTTGGCAGCAGCGAGCCATGCAGGTTAAAGGCCCCTTTTTGCGCGCATTGCAGGATCTCATCGCTGAGCAGATGGCGATAATAGAAGGAGAAAATCATCTCTGGCGCCATGCTGCGGATACGATCCAGCCAGATCGGGTGATTCGCCTCGTCGGGCGCATAGACCGGGATGCCATGCTCTGCCGCCAGACGCGCAACCGAGCCGAAAAAAGGATTTTCGGTCGCCACGTCGTTGTGGGTGAAAATGGCGGTGATCTCATAGCCTGCCTTCAGCAGCGCATTGATGCCGACACAGCCCATATCGTGATAGGCGAAAACGAGGGTCTTCATGATTGAGTATCCTGTACTGATGGCTCTTCTGGAGCCTGAACAATGCGTTGAACGAAATAGCGCGGACGCGCCCGAACGTCGTTATAAATGCGCCCGATGTACTCCCCGAGCAGTCCCATGCCCACAAACTGGGCACCCGTAAACATGAACAGCACGGCAAACAGAACAAAAACGCCATCCCCCGCCCAGGCCGCACCAAAGAAGAGGCGCAGAACAATCAGCACCAGCGAGAAAGCGAAGCCAGCGAGCGCAATCAGGCTGCCGATAACGCTGAGCAGTCGTAGGGGGGTGGTGGTCAGGCAGGTCACCAGGTCGTACATCAGGTTGATCAGGCGCATAAAGCTGTATTTCGAGTCGCCAAATGCCCGCTCAGCGTGGATCACCGGCAGTTCGATGGTGTGACGGGCAAAGGTGTTCGCCAGAATCGGAATAAAGGTGCTGCGCTCGTGGCAGTTGAGCATCGCCTCAACGATGTGGCGACGATAGGCGCGCAGCATGCAGCCGTAATCCCCCATCGCTTTGCCAGTCACTCGCTGGATCAGCCGGTTGAGCGTGCGCGAGGCTTTACGTCGGAACCAGGTGTCCTGGCGCTGCTGCCGGACCGTGCCGACCACGTCATAGCCCTGACGCGCCGCCTCAACCAGCCGCGGGATCTCCTCCGGCGGGTTCTGCAGATCGGCATCGAGCGTGATAATCAGATCGCCACGCACCTGACTGAAACCGGCCATGATGGCGGAGTGCTGGCCGTAATTGCGGTTGAGCAGCACACCGATGACCCGGCTGCCGGGTGCGGAAGCTGCCTGCTCAATCAGCTCGGCGGAACGGTCACTGCTGCCGTCATCGACCAGCAGAATTTCATAGTCCATCTGCAGTGTGTCGCAGGCGGCAGCGGTGCGCTGAAGTAGCTCCGGCAGGCTCTCCTGCTCGTTGTAGACCGGGATAACCACGGAGAGTCTGTTGATCGGTTTATTCTCGCCCATATCAGACTCCGGCAATGTCATGCAGCGCCTTAATGACGCGCTCGACATCCTGGTCCGTCATTGAGGGAAACAGGGGAATCGAACACATCTGCTGGCTGTTGCGTTCACTGGCGGGCAGACGTAAATCGGGATAGCGCTCGCGATAATATCTGTGGGTGTGGGCGGCCCGGAAATGCAGGCCACTGCCGATATTGCGCGCCTTCAGCGCCTGCATAAACGCATCACGCGACAGGCCACACTGGCGTTCATCAATACGGATAATAAACAGATGCCACGCATGCTGATGAGGCCAGGCGGGCAGTGACAGCGGCGTGAAAGGCAGTGCGCGCAGCGCGGCAAGATAACGTTCGGCAATCTCGCGGCGGCGTGCAATAAAATCGGGCAGTTTCTGTAACTGCACCAGCGCTATGGCTGCGCTGATGTCGGGCAGGTTATATTTAAAGCCGGGCATCATCACTTCTGCCTGCGGCAGTCGGCCCTGCGTCTGGCGATCAAAAGCATCAACGGCCAGACCATGAAACTTCAGGCTGCGTATGCGATCGGCCAGCGCGGCGTCATCGGTTACCACCAGGCCACCTTCCGCACAGGTAATATTTTTAATGGCGTGAAACGAAAAAATTGCCGTGCCGCGGTGCCCGATCGGCTTTCCGTGATAGGTCGTGCCTGCTGCATGTGCCGCATCTTCAATGATGGCAATGTTATGCTGCTCAGCCAGCTGGTAGATCGGGTTAAGATCGACCGGTGCGCCAGCGTAATGGACCGGAATAATGGCGCGGGTCCGGGGCGTAATCGCCTGTGCAATCAGTTCCGGCGTCACCATCAGGGTATCAGGGTCCACATCGAGCATGACCGGCGTGGCGCCCAGCAGCGTGATCAGATTCAGCGTGGAAACCCAGGTCATGGAGGGCGTAATCACCTCATCACCTGGCCCAATTCCCATTGCCATCAGCGTGACGTGCATTCCGGCGGTGGCAGAGCTGACGGCAATCGCGTGCAGGTTGCCGGTCAGGCGGACAAAGGCCTGCTCCAGACCGGCGCACTGAGCGCCGGTTGTGATCCAGCCCGAGTCAAAGACCGCTTTCACGGCTGACAGCTCTTCATCACCCAATGAGGGACGGGAAAAAGGCAAAAAATCCATGCTAAAACTCCTGCAGATCAAACCCATAAGCGATCGCGCGAAATTAATCAGGCACAACGCCGGAAACAGAACTTAAATAGCGATTTATCATCCGCCGGCAGGGATGTTATTTACCCCAGGCGTCCATTTCTGGAATAGGGGTTGCCGGACGGGTAATACAAACTAGCGCACGAAAGTTAACTGAACATTAAATGAAGGGAATGAATAACAATAAATTAATGCAGGGTTCATTTGGTCATTTCTGAAAAAGTTCACTGATATGCATTAATATCGCCTCCGGGCAGACTTCTTTTTGATTGATTGATGATTTGTTTATAAAACAACGTAATCTGCCGCTGAATGATCGGCTTTCCATTATGTCCGGTCAGGGAGCCTCTCAGATAAAAATAGCTTACTGAAGAACGCAGATGATTAATCACCGCCCTCTTACAATCCCGGTAAACGTCAGATTCCATATTCCCGCCTTAATGTATTCTTAATATTTCCCGTTATTTTTGCGCTGAGACGGCGGCCACCGTTAACGTTTCGTGAATCTCAGATGACAGCACGTTAATATTTGTCACATACGTCACGACAGAAAGGTAAAACAGTGTTACAAAGTCAATAAAATCGCGGTTTCAGGCGTCAGCGTTTGAGCCCGCTCAGAATGAGAAAATAGTGATGAACCGTGTCGCCTGCTTATACGCTCTGCTCGCCTTGTTCAGCCCGGCGCTTTACGCCGCCCCCGTCACCTATACCATCGCGCCTGAGAAAACGTCGATCGGCCTTTCATGGCGTGCCTTTGGTCATGACTTTTCTCAGGCCACACTGCGCGGCGTGACCGGCACGGTGACGCTTAATCGCGATGAAGAGCGTGATGACCATATTGACGTCACCATTCCGGTCGCGACGCTGGTGGCCTCAAACAGGCTGTTAACCTGGCAACTGAAAAGCGATCTGTTTTTCGATGCAGAGCATTATCCGCAGATTCACTTCGTCAGCAGCCGCGTTGCCTCGATGGGGGGCGCTGATTACCGGATTTTCGGGTTGTTAACGGTCAAAGATGTCAGCCGGCCAGTGGTGATGCTGGCCACGCTCGACAGCGGACAGGCCTTTGACCCCGCCTCAGATTCGCTGGCCCTGCATGCCTCGACCGCGATTTCCCGCACGGCATTCCGGGTGGATCGGCTGGTCGGCGTGGTGGATGATCGCGTCAACATTGCACTGACCATTGCGGCGGAAATGAAGCGGCCGCTGTCCTCACCGTTAACCTCGTCCCGATAAGGGTTGTCCCTTAACCTGACTCGCAATATAAACGCTCAGGTCAGGCTAAAAAACTATAGCCAACCTGAATACTAAAATAAAAAACTATATATGCGGCTTTCGCAGCTTTAATCTTTTATGACTTCGGGGTGGCGTTAATATTGCTTCTGGTGCGGCTTAACGTTTATGAACTGCGTGTTCAGAGAGAACCGGACAGCCTGCATCAATCAATTAACAGGCAGGCAGAAAGATCGCAACGGGGCGGGCCCGACGGATATTACGGCACGCCAGGGCAGATCTGCGTACTGACGACATTATGAGAATCTGGTTTGGAACACGCTTTATCCCCGATGCGCACGACAACAGAAAGGGTGCTGCATGCCATCGTCTTTGAGGTGGTCGCCAATTGTCTGGTGTTCATCATTCTGATGATCTGCGCCTCCGCGGCGCCTGCGCAGTCGGCACTGTTGACGGTAGCTTCATCAGCACTGGCGATGGGATGGAACTATCTGTTTAACCTGTTGTTTGACCAGTTCCTGTTGCGAAAAGGCATGAAAAAAAGCTGGCGGATAAGATGCCTTCACGCCCTGTTATTTGAAGCGGGGTTGTTAGTGGTATTAATCCCCTTTGCCGCATGGTGGCTGGATATCTCGCTGCTTTCAGCGTTGAAGCTTGAATGCGGTCTGGTGCTGTTCTTTCTGGTTTATACCTGTCTGTTCAATCTGCTATGGGATTATGGAAGAGAATTGCAAACACATTATGAATAAAGTCTATTATCTGGAAAAGTTAAGAAACTGCCCCTCCAGGGATATCCTGGATATCGTGACAAGCTATATGCGTAAAAAACTGCCTTATGACGATCTCTCTTCCTTTGAAGGTGCCTACGATCATCGCAAAGCCGAGCTGATAATGAATGAGACCTTCACTGAAGTACCTGCAGATGTCTGGCGACTGGTCTGCTGATCCGGTCAGATAATCAGCAGACAGGGCATCACGTCATCCGGTAATGACGTGATGCCCGGCGAGCAGGAAACCGTGCGCGATCAGAAATGATATGACAACCCGATCAGCCCGCTGTAATCCGTATTAAAGACGCTCCCAAAACTGCTATCGACTTTTGCATTCACAGAAAGGTCAGGGAGAATTTCGCCCTCCAGCCCGATACTGCTGCGGTAGCGGTCATCAGACCAGGCGCTGTAGCGCCGGTCAGACTGGCGATCGGAGAGCGTGGTCGTGGATCCTCTCCTGCCCGGTGAAGCGTGATAAGAGAGGCTGGCATTAAGATTAACCTTTGGCAGTAAAGTCCCCAGGCCGCGTTTCTGCACCATTACCCCACTGGTGGTGAAGCAGGGCGTGGCTGAACTTAATGAGACTGTCGCATCTTCCCCCTTAAGGCTATAGCCGGACAGGATACCGGCGCTGACGCCGACAAAAGGCGCAACAGAGATCGTGTCGTCGGCCAGACGAAACTGATAGCCGGTGCGCAGACTCCCCGCCACTATGTGACTCTCCTTTTTCACCCCCGGGATGCGTAATGCAGGATCGAGGCTTATTTCCTGAGTCAGAAACATATAGCGGCTGGCGGCATCCGCGAACCATCCGCCATCACGCTGCCAGGCATAATAGGCACCTAATGTGGCCAGACGGTGTTTCTCCTGTCCCCCTCCTTTCACCTCACCCAGGGTGTAGCTGGCACTGACGCCTGCCGTATGCGCACCGCCGCGCCTGTCCCAGCCGACATTCAGCGTCTGCTGGTCACTCGTCAGGCCCAGAAAATGCCCTTGTGATTGCTCAATTGCGGCCAAGCTGCCGCTGCGATCCGGGGAGGCGCGCAGACTCTCTGTCCGGTTGTGCAGCTGGCTGACAGCCTCACTGACAATATATTGCCGCGCGGCCATCAAAGCGCGGGTTTGCTGAATCAGTGGCTGGTTGTCATAAACCGTGAACCACTCATCCGGATTGAACGCGGTTTTTTGGGTGTCCTTTTCGGCTTCTGCTGTAGCCTGCGCCTCTGCTTGCGCTTCAGGCTTTGCTTTCTCTTTTTCAGCAGCGGCTGGCTGCTCTGCTGGAGCCTCGGGGTCAGAGGTCACATCCGTTACCGGGGTGGGCTCTGGCGTTACGTCTGCAACAGGGATGACGTCTGATACAGGTGCGGGTTCCGGAACCGGGGTAACATCCGGCAGAGGCATCGGCTCTGGTGCCGGCGTGACATCTGTCACCGGCGCGGGCTCTGGCGCGATATCCGGTACAGGGGGCGGCTCCGGCGTGGCATCGGGTTCTGGTTCTGGTTCTGCCGTTTTACGGCTTTCAAGCACCCATAGCACGCGATTGTTATTCTCTTTCACCTCATAATTCGGCGTGTAAACACTGAATCCGCTGTAACTGTCAGCAAAGGAGAAGTAGCTGTGTGACGTGCCAGCAGGGGCATCCACCATCACCAGATCCTGAGATAAGGTGGCCTGCCCTTCGTTGCCCAGTAACAGGCTCACGTCCAGCAGATTATCGCCTCCGCTGACAGCGTTTTTAACCATCAACCGATCGTTTTCACTTGTTGAGGGTTTAGCGCCCAGCAGCAGCTTCAGCCCGGTTGCGTCCAGGGTATCCACGCTCAGCGTTTTGGGACGCCAGCTACCCGCTGGCACCATCGAAAGCGAAGCGCCACGCTGTGCCCGGAGTGATGTGACGTTACTGTGGCTGGTCATACTCCAGTTTGCGTCTGACGCCAGGGTCATCTGGCTGCTGCCGGATGATGTCACCGCACCCTGATAATCTACTTTACCCAGATAGAGCGACGCATGGTCTGCCAGCCGGACATCACCTTCAACCTCACTGGCAGGCAGCCGCGCCAGCGTCTCTGCACTTCGTACAGGCTGACTGCAGCGAGTCTCATCGGCGTAAATGGGAGCATAACAACGCCAGCTCTTCTCCCCTGTCAGCGGGCTGTCATTGTAGCCAAATGAGAGCGTGGCTGACTCAGCAGCAACAAAATTCGCTTTGACGCCAGCGTACTCTCCCGCCTGGAAAAAAGCCCCGGCACCCACATTAATCTGCCTGGCGCTGAAAAGTGAGGTGCGCCAGTCGTCATCAATCACCACTCCTCCTGCATGCGCCACGGGCTGTCCCGACAGAATCAGCGTGCCATTATCCACATTCAGATCGCCATTCAGATTCATTCCACCGGTCAGGGCAGTAATGGCCGTCGCGTTGCGCGGCTGGATGTTAACGTTCATCGCGCCATTCAGGATATTTTCCCGTGTCTCACCAAGAAAACCGCGAAAAGCCTGAACGTTAAGTTGCGTCAGACGGTGATTGATAGCTTCATTTGCGTCGGTACCAAGATAAGTCCAAGTTTTCGTCGACGATTTATCGGTAGGGAAGTACCAGTATGAGGCAGTATTTAACTGAAAATATTCGGTCTCCTTCGTATAGGGATTGTTATAAACATAAATGTTACCTGGCGTTCCTTCAGGAGTCCTGCTGCTGAAGGTGTAGAAAGGGACGTCGGCGGCGGTACTGCCCGTAATGTTGAGCGTCGCCGTGGTATCACTGTGGTTGACCAGTTTAGCCCCACCATCCGTATGATTAATTTTTTTGAAGGTCAACGCATTGCCATTTAAATCTAAATGACCACCGCGATAGCCAAAGAAAATCTGGTCAGTCGCGACCTGATGCTCATCGTTTAACACGACAGTTGGCCGGCCACTGACTAACGTCACGGCGGAAAAGGCCTGTTTGTTACCTGAAGTATCAGCCTGCTGATCCAATATAACGCTGCCGTCGCCCACATTCAGTGAGCCCGCATTCACGCCTTCAGCCTTCACGTGGAGCGTGCCCGCGCCAATTTTATGCAGCGCATCGCTGGCTAACCCGTTAACCTGCCAGACAACTTTTTTGCCGGCGTCTACCTCGACCCCGCCCCCTGCCCAGGTTGCGTTCACGCCGCTGGCTGAAGTCAGGGTGTAATCACTGGAAAACTGGAGTTTTCCCGCGCCCATATTGATCGGTGTGCTTAATGTGATCAGCCCACCATCTCCGTTAAAACGAAGATCTTTCGTGGCATCCAGTTCAGATGTGGAGGCTTTAGCAGGGGCGACGGACGCATAGGCTGAGGTCAGCCCCGACCAGGACCATGAAACGCCATCCTGTTTTATTGCATCGTCGTTCCATAAAACCGTGCCATTTCCGGCGCGATCAACAACGTCCGGCGAGGTATTGGCTGCCTGTACTGAAGCGACAAAATCACCGGGGATGTAACCTGCGACGGCGCGCTTGCGGTAGAGACCGCTGTCAGCGTCATAGCCGACGTGCACCGCAACCAGTTTCCATTGCTGCCCGATGTCGTCCCAGGCAAAAACCGGACTGCCGCTGTCTCCGGCATTAGCTCCGATTGACAGGGGTGTGGTATCTGCATCGTCAGGCCCAAGGTTGTAGTAGCGCAGATAGCTATTATTGGAAATGTCGCGCACATTCGCCGCACCGATAGTGCCACCCGATTTCCAGTTGTAAGCACCCGTCAGGCGTACCCGCTTCGTCTGCTCATCATTAATTTGCTCCTGTGTTCCTGTTCCTGCCCGCGTATACCAGGCATAACGTGATTTATAGTCAGACAGAAAGTCCGCTTTGGAGACATAAGAATAGGGGGCGGCTTCAGTGACGACCTTATCAAGGCGTGGCGCATGGAAATCCTGCGTGCTGAGATCATTGCGATTGATAAGACGGTAAGCGGTGGCGTATCCGGCCCCGTTGCCAAACTCCACCGTTTTATAACCGGTATTGTGCTTAACACTCAGCACATAGGAAGGCGAAACGAGCGTCGCATAACCTGACGAAGAGACTCCGCCAAAATCGGGAACAGGAAAACGAAGATAGTCAGAAAGTGATCCCTCTTTTTTATAAACCGGAACATTCATTGCCCCGGCATTATAGTTACCCAGGTTTTCGGCAAAATCCCGATAGGTCTGCACGTCGATATCATTAAGCATAATACCAGCATACGAAGCAGTGCAGTTAAAAAAGGTGCAGCATAGCGCCGCGCGCCCGAAATATCTCAACAGAATATCCTCATGCGGCCATTATTATTTGCGAGAAGATTTTAATCTGACAAATAGTATCACCTGGCAAATCCTTCCCTGAATCCACAACAGGTACTGATATTGACCAGCATCAAAAAAAACAGGCCATACACCAGCAGGACATCGATAAGCTATTGAACAGAATGACAATAAAATAAATACCAGAATGGAATGGTTATTAATTTAATATTAAATCAACATAGACCTGAAAGGCTTTAGATTGAATAGCTGACTAAAAATAAAAGCAAACAGACACATATGGATAAGAAAAAAACCAGATACTGTCTGAAGACAGACCTGTTTTATGTAAGGTAAAAAGAAATACCTTTTCGTGACAGTGGGGGTAAACATAAAATATTAGCTCGGGAAGCCTTCGCCTGAATCGAAAAGATAACTCTATTCAGGCGAGGTCTGAAATTACTGCGGGTGGTCGCGGTGATACAGTGCCCATTGCTCAATACGCTCGCCAGACGGCAGCAGACAGTAAAGGGTACTGTCTGCCGGAGATATTCCCTTTACTTCCTGGCCGCCACGCTGAAGGCACCAGACGCTGGCAGGATTACGCATTGTCATACGCTGCGGTTGCTGAGCGTGTGGAGCACAGGCTGTAAGTTGCAAAGCCAGCATCATCACTGAAATGCCGGACATCTGTTTTATACGCATAATGAAAGCCTCGGGAATAACGTATTCAAAATAGAGAATGAAAGGGTGGCACTCAGATTGACAGCTGCCCTGTCGTCAGTCATTTACTGTGACCCTGCGGCAGCAGAGAATCGTCTGCCCTGCTACCCGTCAAACGATCCGGAACAATTAAACCTCAACAGAGTTTATGACTCCTCTGTAAAGCTCCAGAAGAGAGAGATCGTTAATAAATGCGTTAAATTCCATATCACCCCGCAAGGCGAATTTTCGCATCACGTTATATTTGTGCGCATAGATGGTTTTTTCTGACAGATCCAGACGCTTCGCCGTCTGTCTGACGCTGTAACCTTTTTTTAAAAGGCTGAGCACCTGTAACTGTACCACTGTGATGCGAGCGAACTCACAATGCAGACAATCCGCTGGCAAAAAAGCGTGCATCCTGTCCTGAAAGGCCAGCCAGGAACAGATGACTTTCTGAGATATCGTACGAACAGAATCAAGTCGTGAAATAACAACCAGAGAGCGATAACAGACCGGAAGCTGCTCTGTCATAATATCGTCAGTCTGATTAACAAAAACCATGATAATGCTACCGGGCTTCCGATCCCGGTACGCAGGTTGACACATATATAAACGCCATTGCGAAACATTGATCAGGATAAAATCAGCCTGCCTGAGATTGTGGCTGTCAAAACCCGACAAAAACTCCACATTAGCTTCAGTTAACAATGCGCCCTCAATCACTTTTGAGATGCCTATCCTGAAGAAATAATTCTCTTCTGTACAAATGACTTTAAGATCCATTTTTCTCCTCAGGCATCTCAAAAACCTCCATAAATTCAGGTAAACTTCCCGTTAACCAGCACAAGCTCGCCTTTCTCTTTAAGCTCTTTAAGTACTCTGCAAATTGAACTTTTGGAAAGGTGCGAACTATTTTCAATCAGATACAGGGCAGAGAAACGTTTCTTCAGATGAGCCGGTAGTTTTTCCCAGCGTCCGATTAAAGAAATAACCTCATCGTAAGAGTTGCTCTTAGGCAGCTGGATGTAGTCCATCAGATCTGAATACTGTCCTGAAAGAACGGACATGGCATCGTTGAAAAGATCTTTCTCAAAAATCAGCCGCCAGAACACATCATAATCAATGAAACTGACTTTGCCGTAATCTATTCTCTCCAGATAAACCGGTGGCTCATCCAGTGCCGGTGTGACACCAACAACAAAAGGAGCAGAGACAATATTAAGCACTTTATTTTCACTTTTGAGCTTGAGCAAAAAATCGCCATCAAGAATAAACATAACCCGACGCACATTATCTTTCGTCAGGTGGTAACGGCGTTTTCCGCGCGAGATCTCATCCGGATTAGCCACCTGCGTATATCCTGCTAGTGCATCAATGATTCGTTCATGATTTTCAGTCACTCTATACATAATAATCAACTCAATCTAACTAACACAGGTTAGTGATTAGTAGCAAAATTAGTAAAGCTGGTTTTTATAATCTTCTTTTTCGCCTGGTGTACGACAATCTTCCAGTTCACACTTCTGATATCGGATAAAATACGTAATTGGCTTGACTATAGTAAAACAGGAACTGTGAAACTCAACACCATAAACATGCGAAAAGGGAGAGTACTTCGCCAAACAGTGGCGTAGCAACCATACATTACACCGCTTTAAAGTCACTCAATTAGCATATTAACCCATCATGCCGTGACTTACTGAAACTGTTATAACTTTTTTCTATAAAAGAGAACCCAACATATTCATTTGAAGTTTCATGTTAAGAAACAGATACAGTATTAACATGAATGTATGCACTTCAATAAAGAAAGCCGATAAATGAAAAGGTCAGAATCACATTGGCATCATTGTTAATTCTCCTGGAAAATTAAAAATACTCAACATCACTCCCTGGAAATGATTAAACCATAACGATGTCAATTAGGAGATTTAAATTAAAAAACGCCATGCATTTAGATTTATGTTCTGATTTATATTTGATTTTCAGTTTTAAAATCCAATGCACTCAGAATCTCTTTTCGGTGCGTTTCACTTCTCAGCACAAATGATAATGTTATGGCTGATTCCAGTAGCCTGATTCCAGCAGCGATCTCAGAAGCCAGCACCTTTAAAGCAGAGCTGGCGCCGCTAGTCTCATTGCCCTGAACCGGATATTAACAGGCGTACCTGCAGGGAGAGAAAGTGAATCCCTGACACAATAGACTGCCTATCGGCATCACTGTTTCGCGTTAAAAGTTAATCTCTTGTGAGTTCTGAGCAGTGCTCTTATGAGATGACGTTTAACATTACTCGCCTTAATTTTCTCACTTCACATCTGATTCCACCGCTTTATTGTACGAAAAGGCGATGAGCAGATTGATTCAGCATGCAGTACGCAATGTGCTGCCGAATAATGAAGATTATCCATTAACTGGTCTTTGCAACGAATTCAGAAGGACCGAGAAGGTGACTGATAGTTAACTCTGTAAAAAATAAAACCTACAGCGTGACAGATTAAAAAATAGTGTGGAAAGGCGTTAAAGCACCCCATCGGGTTGAAAGTCCCGATGCGCTAACGTACCTGAGAGGGTAAATGTTGTTACAGAAGGTTTTTATCGCACCCTGGTCACAGAAAACATGGCTTAATAGGCCGTCTCTGTATAAATGTATACAAATTAACATTATCTTCACCTATTAACAAAAGGCAAAAATATTAACCCTGAATGTCAGCACCCTTCTCATTTGGGAATGATACAGCCACGCTGAAGTTAAATTAAGCTTTATTAAGATTACTTCAGAAGCAACAGATTGCCTCCGGGCTTAACCTTTAAGTGGTCGGACAAGATTATTTGTCCTGTCTGTAGCACGTCAACGCAGTCCAACTTTCAATAGGGAATTTGAACATGAAAAAAATCGCCTTTTTAACCGCATCTGTAGTATCTGCACTGTTAGCTTCTCAGGCATTTGCGGTCTCCAACAATACTATTACGTTCCAGGGATTGGTCACAGGAGAAACCTGTACCGTGACAGTCAATGGTAACACCGCTAAACCTCTGGTGCTCCTGCCAACTATCAGCACCTCTGCGTTATCAAATGGTAATGTCGCGGGTAAGACAACGTTTGAAATTGGTGTTACTGGCTGTACAGGAAGTGATACTGATGCCACAACAATCTCTACCCAGCTTAGCGGTAATAATGTCACTAAGGCGGGTAATCTGGGTAACCTGGCAACCGAAGGTGCTGCGGAAAATGTAGAAATTCAGATTGTGAGTAATAAAGAAAATAAAATTATTCCATTTGGTGAGGGTACTTTTACCGGTCAGGGTCATCTGACTCTTGCTGCCGGAGTAAAAAATGCCTCTGCAACCTATACTGCGCAATATGTCGCCGTTGAAAAGGACGCAGTTGCCGGTGCGGTGGAAGCCACAATGCAATACGCCATCATCTACAAATAAAAAATCAGCATGGATGCGAAATATTTTTAATCTATAAGTGGATTTAATCAGGCCATGGATGGCCTGACTTACTTTATCCAGGGTCTGGTAGTAAAATTTCAACGGATGGTTATTATGCCTCGATTGCTTATCACTCACTCATCATTGCGTACCATTCTATTACTCCTTCTGTCTCTTGTTATTTACCCGCCAGCATTCGCCAGCGTTGTTATGACGGGATCTCGCATTATTTATCCCTCTGACGAAAAATCGGTCGATGTTAAACTGAAAAATAATGATGCTTTCCCGTACGTAATCCAGGCATGGTTGGACAATGGTGACGAAGAATCTACGCCAGCCACCGGCAAAGCGCCGTTCATCGTCACCCCACCGACATTCAGAATTGCCGCTAAAGATGGTCAGGTGCTGCGCATTTTCTTCACGGGTGCAAATTCATTACCCCAGGATCGTGAATCCGTTTTTTATTTTAATTTTCTTCAGGTCCCACCAGGCAATGTTTCTGGTGACAAAGGCAATCAGATGATGTTGTTATTAAAGAACAGACTGAAACTGTTTTACCGCCCAAAAGGCCTTAAAATCAGCACCCATCACATTTCTGAATATTTAACATTCAGTAACGTATCGTCGCCCAGCGTACGCATCACCAATAGTTCACCCTATTATGTTTCACTAACCAAAGTCGTTGTCAGAAACAGAGTCGCAAAAGAGACTGCACCGATGATCGCGCCGTTTTCATCTGTTGATGTGCCATTAACAGAACAGAAATTAACAAAAAGCGCCCAGGGAATAGAAATAGGCTTAGTGAATGATTATGGGGCAACGGTGACATATGAGTTTCCAATTCAAAAATAAAAAAACAGATCCTCGTCTGGCTATAATCAGTTGCGTTGTGAAAGCGGCTTTATTGACACAGACTGCTCATGCCGAAGAATACCATTTTGATAGTCGTTTGCTGGCAGGGTCCGGTTTTGAGGAAGGCGTAGACCTTAAGCAATTTAACGAAAAACAGATCACTATTCCTGAAGGTCAACAGCTTCTGGATATCAGCCTGAATGGCATAATAATAAAAAGTCAGGTGGCGGTGAATTTTCGCAGGAAGGATGTCGCCGATAAAAGTGCGCAACCCTGTATTGATGCCGACATGGTCAAACTGTTGCAGCTGAAGACCGGCCTGAAAGAAGCGGCTGAATCGCAGTGTCTGTTTCTGTCAGAGATCAGCAGTCAGGGTAACTGGAATATCCGCCAGTCCACGCTGACACTTAATTTTCTGATCCCACAGATTCTGCTGAACCGCCAGCCACGCGATTACATCCCGACCTCTGAATGGAATGCGGGAGCTCCATTGCTTTTTTTGCGTCATAGCTCCAGCTTTACCCGCAATATTTTGCGCGACACGCACTCCAGCTATCTCTGGAGCATGATCAACGCAGGGGGTAACCTGGGCATGTGGCAGTTACGTCATCAGGCCAATCTCCGCTATATGAACAGCAGCGTCAGCACCGATCAGTACAAATGGAATGCTGTACGCACCTGGGTACAGCGTCCCCTGCCCTCTCTTTCCAGCGAACTGGTGGTCGGTGATGCCTACACTGACAGCACGATGTTTGGTTCAATGTCCTTCAACGGCGTGAAGATCGCGACCGACCAGCGTATGTGGCCTCAGGCACGTCGCGGATATGCGCCGGAAGTCCGGGGCGTCGCTACCAGCAACGCCCGTGTGCTGATAAGCCAGGCCGGTAACGTAATCTATGAAACTCAGGTCCCGCCAGGCCCATTTATTATTGACGACTTATATAACACCAAGAGTCAGGGCGACCTGAAAGTACAGATCGTCGAGGCTGACGGCAAATCATCCTTTTTCACTGTGCCTTATGCCGCGGTGCCGAGCTCAATGCGGCCGGGTAATCTGAGTTATCAGTTTGCCGCCGGGAAGGTGAGGAACTTTTACTCCGTCCAGAACACCTTTACTGAGGCCGTTTTACAGTATGGTCTCAGTAACAGTCTTACCACCAATACCGGGGCGCGCTTCGCAAATGGATATCAGGCTTTACTGGCTGGTGGCGTCTACGCCTCTCCAGTTGGCGCGCTGTCACTCAACACCACCTGGTCACATGCGAGGGTAGAAAACGACATCACCAGAAGCGGCTGGCGTGCAGAGGCATCGTACAGCAAGAGTTTCCCCACCAGAACGAACCTGGTGCTGGCAGCCTATCGTTACTCGACTTCCGGTTATCGCGATCTGGAAGATGTACTGGGCGTTCGTCGTCAGCAGAATGGTGGGGCGGACTACTACTCCGATACGCTCAGACAGCGAAATCGCTTCTCTGCGACGGTAAGTCAATACATGGGTGACTACGGTACCCTGTCTTTGAGCGGCAGCAGCACTGACTACTATCACAATCGCTCACGTATCTCAGAGATGCAGCTTTCATACAACAATATGTGGAAGAAAGTAAGTTACAACCTTAACCTCAGCCGGCAACGCTCCAGCTGGAACAGCAAAGACGTCTATAGCGTTTACGACAGCGATTACGATGCTAACCGCTATCAGAAATACACAGAAAACGTCATCTCATTGGGTTTTTCCCTTCCGCTGGACTGGCGTGATAGCCGTTCCACCGTCTCTCTGGATATGACCAGAGATAAAACGACTTCATCGGCAATGACCACCCTGTCGGGTTCCGCGGGCCAGGAGAGCGATTTTACTTACGCCCTCTATTCCAGTTACGACAAATACCGTGATGTATCTCAGGGAAAAAGCCATGCGATGCGCTGGGGAACGAACGTACAGGAACGGACACGCCTGGGTGCCATTCGCGCCTCTTATGCCCGCAGTGATGATTATCACCAGCTTGGACTGGGCACATCGGGCACGCTGGCCATCCACGGGGGCGGTATCACCTATGGTCCTTACGCCAGCGACACCTTTGCACTGATTGAAGCCAAAGGTGCCAGCGGCGCGCGCATCAACAACGGTCAGGGTGCCAGGATCGATACCTTTGGCTACGCCATCATGCCATCGCTGGCTCCCTACCGTTATAACACCATCAGCCTCGACGGCAGCTCAATCTCTCAGGATGTTGAACTCGAAGGCGGTAACGTGCGCGTGGTGCCGGTGCATGGTGGCGTACCCAAAATAGCCTTTAAGACCCTCACGGGTACGCCGGCACTGATTCTCGCCTCGCAGGCTGACGGCACACCTGTTCCGATGGGTGCAGAAGTTAAAGACAGACAGGGCAACAGCCTTGGGATGGCAGGCCAGAACGGGCAGATTTACGCCCGTCTTCCCAACGCCTCTGGCACGTTGTTTGTCAGTTGGGGGAGCAGTAACACCTGCCGGATCAACTATCAGCTGCCCTCTAAAAAAATTGTTGATGCCAGCTTTGTTCATTTAAACGGCACCTGTATTCAGTGAGGAAGAAGATGAAAACAGCACATAGCCGCCTCATAATCTGGCTGCTCGCATCCGCTTTTATAGTGTGTACGCCCGTGGCACAGGCGATTTGTTACAAGATACTTAAGGTAGGTGATCGGTTTAATGAACTGCCGCAGGAAGTGGTGAATCAGGGCTATATCGCAAAGTCATGGGGTACGGGCACAGGGGATGCCATAAGTGCGAAGCTTGACTTTGGGGCAATCAGTATCGGAACTGGCGCGGATTCACTTGCGCCAGCCGGAACCGTGCTGGCCTCTGCTGACATGCCATTTCTGACGAAAGGATTGAATGTCCCCTATGAAGCCAATCAGATTGTCTATAAATGTGCACTGTCCGACGCGGACAGCTTGTATGAAATTTATGCCCTGGCTGCCTCATATGGGGCAGAATATGGTGGTAAAGCCGTGAGTGATGTTGAGGGGGGATATCGGACACCGGCACAGCATATCGCCTATCGCATAACTAACCTGAAAACCGGACTCTATTACAAGAGTGAATGGCAGGAGCGAAAACTGACCGCCGATGACTACATTACTGTAGGTTCAAATATTTATATCCCGGCATCATCGTTCAGTAGCGCGACTTTCGAACTGATCAAAAGTGACGACGATTTCGGCCTCCCTACGCGAAATGCTTTCGGGCAAATAACCGTTCCGCAGGGATATATAGCGATCAGAACACCCACGATAAATACCACCAATAAAACAGGTGAAGTTGCCTATCCACCCAGCTCTGGGTATGCCTCAGCAGTCTGGAGTATGCGCGGCGGTAATACCACCGTCATACAGGGAAAGAGTTGTCTCCTTGGGGATTTTGACCAGGTTGTAACCCTGCCGACCATCAGCGCCAATGACTTGCGTAATGGCATGACCAGTAGCAATACCTTCAGCGTGGAGATTAATTGCGAAAAAGGGGCCGTTTCAGGTACTGAATCCAGCGATTCAAAACCGCCAGTCGCGATGGGTTTTCTGGTGACACAACCGACGGCACTGGCTCAGGCGAAAGCCCTCGGGCTGGAAACGAGTGCCGGAGGCATCAGCCATTTACTCGACAATAACTACGGCACACAAGGCGTTGCAGAGGGTGTTGGCATCCGCATCTATGCTGGAAGCAGGGCGTTAAACCTGTTGTCCAGTAATGCAATAACGGGCACAGGTTCAGAAGCGGGCTGGTACGGATTTACGGAACTGCTGAGTAAAACCGGGTTATCGCTTAAAGGCGATAAATCCTATGCCGGTGTTTTTACGGCGTCCCTTGAGCAACTTCCGGGAGAAACCGCACAGGGAGGATCGGTCAATGCGCAGGCACAGATTCTTGTCAGTCTGCAGTAGCCTGCTATTGGCCAGCGCGCTGACTCTTAGTGCTGGCCCGGCCGGCGCGGTAGTTAACAGCACCCAGAGTCGGCTGGTGTTCAATGAAAAGAGCGTGGCGGAGTCTCTTACCGTGGTGAATTCTGTCAGATCCCCGGCACTGGTACAGGTCTGGAGCGATGATGACGAGCCTCTCAGTCCGCCCGATCGCATCAGTACACCCCTCGTCGTCGTGCCGCCACTGTTTAAACTGGCCCCCGGTGAATCGCGCAACCTGCGTGTCATGCTCATTTCCCGCAAAGGGATGCCTGCAGACCGCGAGCGTCTGTACTGGCTGAACATTTATCAGATTCCACCAAATACTGCCCAGAAGTCGGCGCTGGAGAAGAAAGTAATTTTGCCGCTGCGCATCCGTTTAAAAGTATTTATCCGCCCGACCGGTTTAAAGGAGCCGGAAGAAGATGTCGGTGAAAAATTACGGTTTATCCTCGGCCAGACACAAACTAAACATGCACAACTGACCGTGAAAAATCCAACACCCTATTACATGACATTAGGGAGTATCACGCTCGGGAGAACACCACTGAAAGCAGAGATGATTGCACCCTTTTCGTCTCTCACCCTTGCGGTAAAAGAGATAAGTACCGATCACACCCTGAACTGGACAGTAATCGATGATTACGGCAAGCATATACCTTATAAAAGAGAGTTGAGCAGCCAGTGAAAGACACCACACACAAAACAATAAACATGACCTATTTTCATAAGTATCATATGTCATACGATTTAATTACCTCGTTCCTCCGGCAGGAAATGAATAACACGCAATTTAATCTGCACCATTTTCCTGATGTAAAAAGTTTACTGAAGGCCGCAGAAGAAAATCGCATCGACGTGATTATTATCAATTCCGCCTGTCTGTTCGATGGATCGTTCCGGGAGACAGAAATCAAAAAGGTGCTCAGCGTACTGTGTGGCAATGAAAACATCATTACTGTTTGTTTTACTCAGAACATGCGGTCTGTGCTGCTGAAAAAGATGCTTGATGCAGGTGTAAACATCATGCTCAGTCTGCAGGATACCCCGCAGGAGCTGGTTAACGCACTCAGAAGCATGATGCCTGCATCGTCTGCAGAAACCTATATTTCCCGCTCTGTGCATGAACATTTTCAGGAGGAGTGCACGGATTTAACACCCAAGGAGTGGGAGGTCATCAATCTGATTCAGGAGGGTTATTCGCTGTCAGAAATAGCGTCTAAAAAATGTCGCGCAATGAGTACTATTTCAACACAAAAAAGAAACGCCATGAATAAGCTACATCTGAGAAATGAAACAGAGCTATTGCGCTTTCTGCACCAGAACGCATTTTTTTAATTCGTATTAATTTCGGAATCTCATGCTGAAAAAATTTTTATTCCCGCTGGCGGGAGGATTATTGCTGTCCGGTCAGGCCGGTGCGCTGTCACTTCAGGAGTCGCTGATGGCTGCAAACAGTTATAATGCAGAAATGAACGCTGCCCGCAGTGAACATGATGCCGACGGGCAGAAAAAATATCAGGGCTTTGCGGGATTACTGCCGGCAATCTCCATTGACGGTACCTGGGTTAAAACGGATCAGCCGGATGCGGCCTATTCTGCCGGTGTCACCCGCCACAATTATAGCGTCAATCTGACACAGCCCGTTTTTGATATGGCAAAGTATGCCACCTGGCGCAGAAGCGTGGTGATTAGCAATCTGGCCGATGTCAATCTGCTTATTGCACAGCAGAAAATGATCGCCAGTGTCACCACGGCTTATTACGACGTGCTTTATCAACGCAGCGTGCTGGAAACCAGTCATCGCATTCTTGCTGCCTTCAGTGCACGGCTCAAACAGACACAAAAAGCGCTGAAAATAGGCGACGGCACCCGGCTCGATTTAGCTGAAGCACAGGCCAACTATGATAAAGCCGTGGCAGACGAACTGGTGGCAGAAAACGATCTGAACGATGCCAGTCTTGCTTTTCGTCAGCTTACTGGCAGGGATCCCCGGAGCATCCCAGACAGCAGCATGCGCTGTGTGCGCTTTCCCGACAGGCTCGTTCCTGAACAACTGAAACGCGATGCCGCTGCTAACAACCTCGACGTACTTGCCGCTATTCAGACGCACAAAGCCAGTGAGACAGACATTCTGTCCGCCACCTCCAGTCATATGCCGGTCGTCACCCTGCAGGCTGGGTACGGCAAGAACTGGAGTCGGGCAGAAAACGGCAACTATCTTGACACGCTTTTTGGCACCACCTCTAAAACTGATAACACCCAGATTAGCGTTAATGTTTCGATCCCCCTGTTTGGCGGGGGTGGCCCTGTCTCACAAAGTCTGGAAGCGGCGCACCGTTTCGAACAGAGCAAAGAGCTAATCACCGATGCCAGACGCAAAGCGGAACAGCAGGCCATTCAGGCGGCGTCCGGTGTGCATAACAGCCAGTCCCGGATTAAAGCCTGTCAACGCGCAATCGCCTCAGCAGACAAACGCCTGAGTGCCACCCGTTATGGCCGGGAAATCGGTCAGCGCACCCTGATCGATGAATTCAATGCAGAAAAGGATTATTTCCAGGCCGTGCAGGATCTGGCACAGGCGCAGAACGCGCTCATCCAGTCAATCGTCAAACTAAAAACGGCCACTGGCTCGCTCGACTACGCCGCGATGAAAAGTTTCAGCTGTGGCGCGGCATAACGGGAATCGAATAGATGAATAACGACTTATTTCGCCAGGAAGCGCTGGATGCCAGGAAAACTAAAGTTCTGGGCTCTGTTGCGTTGTATTGCCCCCCTTTCCGCTGGGTTGTCATCACGCTGATCGGACTGCTGGTTGCCGTCATGATCGCCTTTTGCATCTTTGGCACTTACACCAAACGTGAAAGTGCGCAGGGTGTACTGGTACCGGAAAAAGGCATGATGACGATTACAGCGATGAGCACCGGCACGGTTATCGCTCTGCCCGCACGGGAAGGTGAGAGCCTGCAAAAGGGCAGCCTGATCGCCACCGTCTCATCAGAAATTTCAACACGCTATGGCCAGACACGGGAGGCGATTGCGGCCCAGCTGGAGTTTCAGCAAGCAGGGCTGAAAAATCAGCTTATCAATCTTGAGCAACTGCACACCGAAACGCTGAAATCTCTTGAGGAAAAGGTCAGTTTACTCGGCCAGCAATCGGCTGAACTGGAGACCATTTATCGCCAGCGCACCCAGCAGATTCAGCTGTCCAGAACACAACTCAATAAAATGAGCGCCATGCGCAAAGAGGGCTACGCCTCCAATACGCAGGTAGAACAGCAGCAGAATGAGTTGCTTGATGCCAGCGTGCGTTTACAGGATGTCGCACGTCAGCGTATTGATATCCGCCAGCAACTGGCTCAGGCGCGGCAGCAGCTGCGTGAGCAACCCCTCTCTTATAACCAGCAGAAAAACGAGTTACAGCAAAAGCTTTCCGGGATCACGCAGTCGATCATGGAAAACGAATCCCGTCGTTCGATTGAGCTGCATGCGCCGGAAAACGGCACCGTCAGTGCCGTGCTGGTCAAACCGGGACAGATCATCACGTCGGGTCAGACTGTGGCGATGATGCTGCCGGATAACGCGCGTTTGCAGGCAAGGATTATGCTCAGCAGCCGCGCCATCGGCTTTATCCGGCCAGGCCAGCGTGTCGTGCTGCGCTATCAACCTTTCCCATGGCAGAAGTTCGGCCAGCAATACGGCACCGTGCTGGAAATTTCAAAGTCGGCCCTGTCACCGCAGGAAGTCGCCAGCCTGACCGGCGATGGTCAGGTGAAAGAGTCGATGTATCAGGTGAAAGTGGCGCTGGATAAGCAGACGGTGCAGGCCTACGGCAGGCAGAGCAGCCTGCATGCGGGCAGTGCGCTGGAGGCAGACTTTATCGTCGATAAACGACGCCTCTATGAGTGGGTTCTGGAGCCATTAAACGCATTGGGCAAAATGACGTCCTTATAATTTCATTATCTTATCAGGTTACCTATGGATTTATTTCACAAACTGAATTTGTCATTTCGCCAGAAACTGCCCGTTTTACGTCAGACCCAGGCGGCTGAATGTGGCCTGACCTGTATCGGCATGATTGCCGGCTATTATGGTCATCACACCGATATGGTCTCGCTGCGCCAGCGCTTCCCGACCTCCCTTAAAGGCAGCACGCTGGCGAATGTGATGTCATTCGCACAGAGCATGGGCATGGGCTGTCGTGCGGTTCGCCTCGAACTGGATGAACTGGATAAACTGAATCTGCCCTGCGTTCTGCACTGGGAGATGAACCACTTTGTCGTGCTGAAAGGCATCGCTAAAAACAGGCTCATTATTCATGACCCGGCGCGTGGCATACGTAAAGTGCCGATGGATGAAGTCTCCGCCTCATTCACTGGCGTCGCGCTGGAACTTTATCCCGGCGCCACGTTTGAGAAGAAAAACGAGAAAAAATCGATTTCAATGCTGAGCCTGATCCGTAACGTGTCCGGAATTGGCTCTGCGTTCGTGCAGGTGGCCTTACTGTCACTGGCACTGGAATTTTTTGGCATCATCACGCCATTTTACATGCAGTGGGTGATGGATCAGGTGCTGGTCTCTGCGGACCGTGATTTGCTGACGCTGCTCGGTGTCGCCTTTATCTGCATCACCCTGTTTCAGAACCTGATTTCAGCACTGCGAAGCTGGGTTACGACCTGGTTCTCCAGCATGCTGAGCGTACAGTGGTCATCTAATCTGTGCGCCCATCTGCTGGGATTACCGCTCAGTTACTTTGAAGAACGTCATGTTGGCGACATTCTTTCTCGCTTCGGATCCATCAGCAATATTCAGAGCACGCTAACCGGCCGTTTTATCTCGTCTGTTTTTGACGGGGTAATGGCGCTGGTCACCCTCGGCGTAATTTTCACCTATAACGCCACCCTGACCTGTGTGGTCGTTGGCCTGTTCCTGCTTTATGCACTGATTCGCTGGATCTCATTCGAACCCTTTCGCCAGGCGAATGAGAATCAGCTGATGGCCTCCGCCGTAGTGCAGTCACAGCTGCTTGAATCGATCCGTGGCGTGCAGGCGATCAAGCTCAACAATAAGCAGGATCTGCGCGTTTCGACTTATACCAATGAAACCGTGGAGTCGACAAACAAAGGGATTACGACGCAGAAACTCTCGATTGGATTCAACACGCTGCAGGGGACAATTTCCGGCGTTGGCAAAATTGTTCTGATCTGGCTGGCTGCGGCGCAGGTACTGGACGGTAACTTTACCAGCGGGATGCTGGTGGCGTTCATCTCGTTCTCCGATCAGTTTATCTCTCGCTCTGCGGGCCTGATCAACGCGCTGATCGAATTCAAAATGCTCCGCTTACACGGTGAACGTCTCTCCGATATTGTCCTGACGGAGAAAGAGCAGAATATGGAAAGCCACATCGCGCTGGCGGAAGAAACAGGGCCGGTGCGTCTGGATATCAGCGACATGACCTTCCGTTATTCAGCCACTGACGAAGAGATCTTCTCTGACTTCAGCCTGAGCATTGCGGCCGGTGAATCTGTCGCCATCATCGGCCCCTCCGGCCAGGGCAAAACGACGCTGGCAAAATTGCTGCTCGGACTGCTCAAACCGAACGCCGGTATGATCAGCATTAACGGTATCGACCATACAAAACTGGGAATGACGCATTACCGCGATCTAATCGGAAGCGTGATGCAAAACGATATGATGTTTGCCGGCTCCATCATGGATAACATCAGTTTCTTTGATGCCAGCCTGGATAAAGCCAGGGTCGAGTGGGCAGCACGTATCGCCCAGATACATGGCGACATTATGGCAATGCCTATGGGCTACAACAGCATGGTGGGCGATATGGGTTCGTCTCTCTCCGGAGGGCAGGTGCAGCGGGTCATCCTCGCCCGCGCGCTTTACCGCCAGCCGCGCCTGCTTATCCTTGATGAGGCCACCAGTCATCTGGATGTGGCCAGAGAGAGTGCCATCAATGATGCGATAAAGCACATGAGCATCACCCGCGTCATCATCGCACACCGGCCGGAAACGATCATGAGCGCAGACCGCATTATCCAAATCAACCGCCATGGCGTGACCGAAATCACCAAAGCAGAGTTTGCAGCTTTAGTGAATGCCTCACAGGTGACGCTTGAAATAAATTAACAGAGGGCACTGTTAAGTGCTGCCCAGCCCTGAAACCAAGGAGTGAATATGAAAAACAGTCTAATCTGCCTGGAAGGCACGCTTAAATTTGACGAAGAAGTCAGAACTCAGACAATTAATGTTGTGGCATTCAGAACCGGCCAGCAGATCACCATCAACCGCGACCGGCTCGCTGAAGGACAAACCCTTGGCGAGAATATTGCCTTACAGGTCAGTAATGCCGAAAAAATATTTAATCAGTTCAACCTGGTAAAAATGGAAGAGGTTAACGATAGCCATGCATTTACGAAAACTTTCCAGGTGATTTACAGCTTTATAACCGGCCAGGGCGGCAGTCAGCGAGTCTGGCAGGTAACCTATGCCTGTCTGATGGCTGATAATGTTACGATCAACTTCACGTCAATCTACCCTGATGAAGTATCCATGAAGAACGAGATGCACAGGCTGGCACATTGCGTAAAGTCATTTACGCTTAACAACACCTGAGGTATTAACACGGATTTTAAAATGGCCATACCAGATACAAACACAAAAGCTGAAAGAAATTAAAAATAGAAGTAATTCTATTTAAGAGGCTTCAGGTTAAATGCATAATTAACGCCGAAAATTAACATTAATAACACCACCTGCCATCAGTGACAGGGGCAGGAAGTGACCGTGCGTGATATCAGTATCACGGAAGCTGACGTTTGCACCGCTGAATATTCAGGAGGAATGCTTCAACCGCGTTCTGCTGATATCTGCAAGGGATGTTGCGGTCGTCGTCATCATCGGGAATCACTTAACGGGCGTAAAGTCGCTGACGGACCCGTGCCAGCTCATTTCCTGACTGAAGCATGACGGCATAATGCCGCAGCAAAATTAATCGGATAAGAGATAAAAAGAGAAGCGCTAAGCCATTCACTTTATCGTCAGAATATTGAATGTGTAATCCTGATAGGTTATCCATGTAGCACAGGATAATAATTCAGAAAGGCATGCTGTAATAAAAATGCCTGTTTTACCTGTTTTGAAACAAGACAGCATGTCACTGCCGTCATTTTGAAACAGCCTATGAAAAGTCATATTTTAATTTCTCAAATGAGAAGATAAGACATGGCTTAACTTTAAAATTAATCTGAGGAAATAATAATGCGCGATTTAAGCATGACGGAAATTGATGCCGTATCGGGTACGGGGTTATGGGAATCACTCACCAGCAGCGTTCTGCTGGCAGCGGCAGGCTACGCTGCGGGTGCCACCATCGGCGGCATGCACGGTGGCGACGGTGGCGGTATCCTCGGGATTGGTGCCATTGGCCAGCTGGTGGGTATGTTGGGTGCAGGCATGATCGGTGCCGCGGCGGGTGCTGTCGCCGGTGCAATTATGGGCTGGAATGATTCAGAGTCAGTATATGCTCTGGTCAACCAGTTTATCACTAACGCTTTCAACGGCACCTTCCAGGATAATGCGGCAAGCCGCTTGATCTGATGCTTACATGACTGGCGTTGACAAGGTGCAGAACATTCTGCACCTTTTTTTATGTCCGGTAAAAGCGGGCTGCGTTGTGACACTGACCGTATAAAAATTCCCAAATGAAAATGGAATCTTAAAATGTCGCACAGATTGGAGGTAACAATAAGGGGGTAAAAAAGCTAGACTCAAATTTTTCTGCTGAGTTTAGCCTGATGCATAATCACTACATCATTAATGGATTTATTGAGTTTCATCCTGCGGCCAGTACATTGCGTAATCTGAACGATCCAGAAAAATGTGTAGTCCTCAATTCTCCGGCAGGCCGCTGCCTCTTATTATTAATCACACGAAATGACACGATTATTACGCAGCAGGAGTTTATGGAGATTGTCTGGGAGAAAAATGGGATGCTGGTTTCTCCCAATACCTTTTATCAGAATATTTCTATTCTGCGGAAGGGTTTAAAAAAGGTCGGGCTAGCGGAAGATCCTGTCGTAACAATCCCACGCGTCGGTCTGACACTGGCCAGTGGAACAGATATAAAGAAACGCAGTAGTGAAACGCACGTTGATGGCAGTCAGGAAAACACGCACTCCAGAGATGAAGACACTTTTGCGGAAGAACCTTATGATGAGATGAGCCTGCCATCCTCAGCGGATACTGAACAGGGCGAGCCGCTGGTGGCGCAAGCTGCCCGGCAGGAATCGGGAGCACTGCTGAAATCTTTCCTGCCAGCGGTTTTACTCTGGACCATGAGCCTGGTCGCACTGATTTTGCTGATGGTAATTCTGAAAACTAACAGCGCATCAGATGCGCCCCGCGTCCATTTTGATGAGTACCCGTTTCTGGCAGATATCAATGGATGCCGGGTTTATATTGCCGACAAAGATGCCCGTTCAGAGGAGAAAAAGAAAACGCTTTCTCTGGTTGAAAAATTGAAAAGCAGCTGCAGCCATTATCCCTGGGTCTATGTGACGCATTATGCGCTCCTGCCCAGAACCTCAGTCATTCGCTGCAATAAACCGATGAGCCAGAAAAATCAGTGCATTTCAGAATATCATTTCAGAGGATTGAATCCGGGTGATTAAAAAAACGCTTATCGCAGTAACGGGTATCGTAATTTTAATGGAGGCGGCTTTTCTGGCTTACCCCTATCTGCAGCGCCGTCCCACAGAAAGTTTTAACTGTGTTGCAAACTTAGTAGAACATTACAGTGACGACATTTATCATCTGTCACTCAACTATATGATTCGTGATAACTTTGCGTTAGCCCATATCACCGGCTATTCAGAAATGAATCCTGGAAAGGTGTTTAATCGTAAAGTCTCCTTCAGCCTGCAGCGCAATGGCGATATCTATTATATGTCCGCTGAAAAAAACATCAGGCTACCGGATGACAATCTCAGTGATGACGAGATCAGCCAGTATCTCTCGCGGTTTTTCATCGCCTCTGAGAAGGAAGTTTATATGCGAATCATCAGGCAGAAGAACAAAAACTTTCTTTTTATAGTCAATTTTATCCCGACCTATATCTGCAATTCGATATCAGGTTAACAACCTCTTAGTCCGATGCAGGGAAGAGCGGATACACTCAAAGCCTAACGTCCGCTTTCAACGCTTAACAGGCCCCTGCAGAGGCCTGCCGTCATTCAGTAACGCTTGCAGGTAAACAGATAGGAGAGCGGCCCGCTAATCAGGTAGGCCTGCTGATCCACCTGGCGCACATCCAGCTGCAGGTAGGTCGGATCCAGCGTGATCTCCGCCAGCAGCAGATTGAATACCGCATCCGGGGTGGTATCGTTGGTCGAGGTGATAATCGATTTAATTTTATAGCGATAAGTATCGCTCTCTATTTTTCCGCCCTCGCTCAGTGCAATACGGCGATTGAGCGTGGTGACCTTATCTCCCAGCGTGACCTGCCCGTTGAGTAACAGATAACCCGAGTGCGCATCAATAAAACGCAAATCCTGCGACACCGCAAACTCGACTTTCTTCCCTTCCTGACGACTGAGATCGTAGCGGCTGAACGCCGAGCATCGGAACGGCAAATCAGTTTCCTGATGACGATAAAAATTGATGGCTGCAAAGGTAACCAGCAGCAATATGGCCAGCGTTGCCGTCAGCGTAAGAGTGGCGCTGCGTTTCAATTCATTCTCCAGTCGAGATAATAAACGTTGTCACAGGAAATGATGTGCCCACGCTCATCAAGATTACAGGCTGACAGCATCGTTCTGCCGTAGTTCGTGGTGGTGAACGCCGTGTTTTTATCGAAATAGATCCGTCGCCCGGCGCTGCAGGATTGATTATTCTCCCGGAGCATCTGCAGTATCTGTTGATCAATAGACTCGCGCTCTACCACATCCAGGCCTTTCAGCAGTACCGCTTCACAGCCGCCCGCCAGTGACACAGTGGTCAGCCCGCTATTCTTCTGCGCAGGATGGATGAAGATGTAAAAGCTGAAGGCAACGATGAATATCGCCAGAAGAATCAGGGCCACACTCAGTTGTCGGGTCCTGCGCATCGGCTTTGCCACAGGAGCCAGAGAGGGCTCCGGCGCGGTGACGTTATCTGGCGGCGCATCGGTGTCTGTGCCCGCTACCGGCTCCGGCGCGATATCAGACACCGCCACCGGCTGAGCCGTTTGCCGCACAATCCTGATCTCCGGATTCAGTCGGATGCCAATCTTCGGCAGGGTCATTATCAGATTCTGGCAACCATAGGCCGCAAGCGCCCTGCGCAGAATACTCAGATACTGATTCAGATTACTGTTAGATCCGCGCAGGCCATACCGGTCCCAGACCTCTGTCAGTAAGGTGTCACGCGACAGGATTTCTCCGCCAGAATTCAGCAGCTGCTCAAACAACCGGCCGGAAGAGATACTCAGGCTCAGCGACTCCTGAGTAGGTATATGGCTCAGCGTACAGTCATCTGAATTATACGTAATCTGGTCATCGATAATGTAAATCATTAAGAAATCACTGAATTTGCGCTCATTGCCGACAGTATAATTCAGCTGGATTGAAGAAGCACCAGGCAGGGTTAATCCGGTAAATTAATACCGAAAACATTCGCTTAACAGAAACATCGCCGCCGGAATGTTCACTATTCTCCGCACCGCTTACTTAATAGCAGCACCTTCCGTTATTAACGCTTCGCTCATGGCGCCCTGTTCCGGCAGCTTTATAAATCTGTACCTTTCCTGACAAAATTAGGGCTGCCCGGCCGCCTGCGGTTTTATTTCGACACTACAATTAAGCGCACCAACATCATTTCAGAGAACGTTGATGAATATTGCAGCTTTTGATATTGGCGGTACCTCTTTAAAAATGGGCGTGGTGGACGATCGGGGAAACATTCTGACGCAGGAGAGCGCCGACATTTCCCACAACGCGCGGGACAAAATTCTGGAAGAAATAGTGGGCTGGCTGAAGAAGAATCCCGGCTGTGAAGGTATCGCCGTGAGTACGCCCGGCTATATCGACCCCGATAAAGGCTTTATTGAGATGGGCGGCACCATCCGTGACTTTGACGGGTTTCATCTGAGCCAGTGGCTGACGGAGAAAACCGCCCTGCCTGCCACGGTGGAAAACGACGCGCACTGTGCCCTGCTGGCGGAATACTGGCTGGGCAAAGCGAAAAAACTTAACGACTTCCTGATGCTGACCATCGGAACCGGGCTGGGCGGAGCCGCTTTCTGCAACGGTGCGCTGATTCGCGGTGGCCGGAACCGGGCAGGCGAGTTTGGCTGTCTGCTGACCTCACGTCCCACCAGCAGCGACATTGAACGCCACACCATGAGCCAGAGCTGTACCATGACCGCGCTGCGGGAGAATTACAGTCAGCTCACCGACCGGCCTGTTGATGACGTCAGTGGCAAAGATGTGTTTGACGCCTGCGACCGCCAGGAAAAAATGGCGCAGCAGGTGGTGGAAAAATTCTACCAGGATCTCGCGGCCTGCTTATATAACCTCTTCAGCGTCTTTGATCCGCAGATGATATTTATCGGCGGCGGCATTACGGCGCGGGAACCTTTCCTTGAAGAACTCGCTGAGCAGCTGGCAAAGTATCAGATTGATATTCGCATTGATGCGGCCACCTACGGCAACGACTCCGGCATGCTGGGTGCAACATGGAATTTCCTCCAGCGCCAGCCAAAGAAAAATTAGCTGACCGGTCAGGGTCATGCGGCCCGCAGACAGCGTCAGGATAAGGGAGGCGCCCAGCCCTCTCTGTCGCCTCCCTGTCGCGTCGGCTCAGCTCCGGCGCATCAAACAGGCTGAGTGCGACACCGGTCAGGGTAAAGACCAGCAGATATAACAGGATGAGCGCGACAAGCAGAGCACGGTGACTGCGCATCCCGCTTATTCCCATGTGGCTCAGAAGGTGTAGCTGAGGGCCAGCGTGACCCCGGCACCGTCATGCCGTGCGACAAGGGGACTGTCGGAGGCAGATTTATCGAGCCAGCTGTAGTCACCCGTGACGCTGGCTGCCCAGGCAGGGGTTAGCTGATGACTCCAGGTCAGGCTGGCGTCCGTTCCGTAGAATCCCCCTGAAGCGTTATACCGTGCAAACCCGCTGCGCGCACTCTGCTGGCTGTTCACGCCGTACCAGGTGTTCATGTAGCGTCCATCATCGAACAGACCGGCCACCTGCAGCGCAACGGTATCGTCCGCGGTCTGCCAGGGGATCAGGGTGACGGACGTCCGGTACTGCACGCCCTGACTGTCACTCAATGGCAGCGTCGCTTTGCCCTCCAGCACCAGCCACGGCGTCACAGACCAGCCCAGCGCCAGCGCGGTATTGACCGTCGCGTCGATATTTCCCATTCCCCGCAGCCGGTCATCCCCGTCACGCCAGGAGGAGTTCCGGTCTGAGCGGCCCAGCCCGTAGCCCAGCGTATGCTCAAGGTAAAGTCCGTTATCCGCCTGCAGGTCATAGCCGATACCTTTTTGCGAATCGAGAAAAAACGCTCCGTCGCGCGCCTGAATCACCGGCATCACCTGCCAGTGATTCCTCTTTGCGCCGCTGTAGCGCGGTGCGTTAATGCCCGCAATGCCCAGCGTCATGCTGGGAGGCGGCGTGGGACTCTCTTCGGCCATCGCGGCGGCGGCACTGAAACCCAGCGACAAACAGACCATGTGAAGCGTTATTTTTCCGGTTATCATCACGTTTCCTCATTATCACATCCGGTGCGGAGCTGGGGAGTCAGTACCGCGTCACCGGAGGTGAGTATGCGAGGCGCGTATCAATGAACGGCCAGGGATTTATGAAGAAACAGTCAAGGTGGTCCGGAAATGCAGGAAAAACGTGTACTGATTATTGAAGATGACGCGGATGCAGCGGGCGTCCTTGAGGCTTATCTGAAACGTGAAAACTATGCGGTTACGATAGCCGGTGACGGACCGGGCGGGCTGGAGGCGGCCAGACGCTGGCAGCCCGATCTGATCCTGCTCGATATCATGCTGCCCGGCATGAACGGCACCGAGGTGCTGGCGGCGCTCCGGCGGCGTGACGATACCCCGGTGATCATGGTCACGGCGATGGGGGACGCGCCCGATCGCATCGGTGCGCTACGCTATGGGGCCGATGACTATGTGGTAAAACCCTATCATCCCGGTGAAGTGGTGGCGCGCGTGCAGGCCGTTCTGCGCCGCAGCCAGAGCCAGGCGCCCGCGGCCGCGGCCGGGGTCCTGCGCTGGGCTGGTTTAACGGTCGATCCCGAGGCGCTCACCGCGATCGTGGAGGGCGACAGCGCCGCCCCACACCGGCTCGATCTGACGCCCACCGAGTTTTCCCTGCTGGTCACGCTGATGCGCGCTCCGACGCGTCCCTTTACCCGCTTGTTTCTGCTGGAGCACTGCCTGCCGGAAAGTGATGCGCTGGAGCGGGTAGTCGATACCCATGTCTACAACCTGCGCCGTAAACTCGAAGCCGCTGGCATCTCTGATGTGCTGCCAGCGGTGCGCAGCGTCGGCTACCGGTTCAGACAGCCATGAAGAACGCAACCCACACCTCACTGTGGCGCTGGATCTGCATCCGGGTCCTGTTGCTGGCGATAGGCAGCGTAGTGCTGATCGCCCTCTGTATGTGGCTGCGATTTGCGGTGCAGGCGGTCTGGGTCTACCACCGGATGCCCCCCGCGCTGGTGGAGGAGTTCACCCGGCTGCGCCAGCATCCCGCCAGCGATCCGGCGCGCTTCCATCAGATTGTCGATCAATACTGGGGCATCAATTTTTCCGATCCGTCGCTGGCCTCCTCTGACTGGCTGACCGTCATCCTTCTGGTCGTGGTCACCATTCCGCTTATGGTGCTGATCGCGCTGCGCTTTGCGCGTCCGCTCTCCGCACAGTTCAGCCAGCTGGCAACGGCGGCGCGTGCGGTGTCGCAGGGGGAGTTTGGCCGCCCGGCGGCGGTCGTTGACGCGGCTCCGCAGGAGCTGGTGCGCTTTACCGAAGACTTTAATCAGATGACACAGCAGCTGGCGCGTTACGAGCGCGAGCTGCGCGCCTCTCACGTCGCGATGGCGCATGAACTGCGCTCTCCGCTGACGGCGGCGATGGGCCGTCTGCAGGGCATTCTGGATGGCGTTTTTCCGGCCGACCCTCAGCAGCTGACGATGATCATGAAGCAGCTGACACAACTGAGCCGGCTGACTGACGAACTGCATCTGCTGTCACTGGCGGATGCGGGGCAGCTTACGCTGAACCCGGAGTGCTTTAACCCCGCCGAGCTGCTGCGTGAGCGCACCGGCTGGCTGCTGCCGCAGGCAGAGCAGGCAGGCCTGACCCTCCGCGTGAAAGCCCCTGACAACCTGCTGCTCTGCGCCGATGCGTTCCGGCTGGGGCAGGTGGTGACCATCCTCTGCGAAAATGCGCTGCGCTACGCGGCGGACGGCGGTGTGCTGCTCATCTCCGCCAGCCGGGACGCCCGGGCCACGATACTGACCTTCCGCGATTACGGTCAGGGCGTGGATCCGGACTTCCTGCCACAGCTGTTTGACCGCTTTACCCGCGCCGACTCCTCACGCGCCCGCCACTCCGGCGGCAGCGGACTGGGATTGTCCATTGCCAAAGCCATTGTCGACGCGCACGGCGGGACGATCACCGCCTCGCTACCCGCCGACGGCGGCCTGCTGATTCGGATAACACTCCCGGATCGATAAATTGTTCTGACTTGACCATTTCTTGATGGTTCATGGAACGTTTCTGGACACGGGCCGGGTTCAATGAGCACAACTCATTACAGGAACCCGGCTATGACAGACTTCTTATCTGATGCTGCCCGCCAGATGTGGCGTCACCTCTTCTCTGTTCACCTCGTGGTGCCGTTCGTCTTTGTGCTGTCCGGGGTGCTGATCATGACCGGCTGCCGCGATAACAGTGCGGCCCCGCCGCCAGCTCCGCCCCGTCCGGTAAAAACCGTGACCGCGCCGCCGCCCGGCGGTGCGGCCTCTCTGCGGCTGACCGGTGAAATCCAGGCGCATGACGAAGTCACCCTGGCCTTCCGGCTCGACGGGCGGGTCGTCAGCCGCACGGCTGAACTGGGCGATCGGGTCAGTGCCGGGCAACCGCTGGCGGCGCTGGAAAACGATCAGACGCGTAACCAGCTGAGCAGCGCCCGGGCCGATCTCGACAGCGCCAGGGCTGCGGAGCGGGTCGCCGCGCTGAATCTGCATCGGATGCGGTTGCTGATGCCCGGCGGTGCTATCGCCCGCAGCCAGCTGGACAGTGCCCAGGCGGACTGGCAGAGCGCGCAGTCCCGCCGTCTCAGTAGCGAAGCGGCGCTGAAAAATGCTCAGGATAGCCTCAGCTGGACCCGGCTGACGGCCCCTGCTGCGGGCCGGATCACCGCTATCACGGTTCAGCCGGGTCAGGTGGTCAGCGCCGGACAAAGCGTGATGACGCTGGCCGCGGGGGATGCTCGCGATGCGGTGTTTGATCTGACCACGACCGAGCGGCTGCAGATCGCTGATCGCACACCGCTGAAGGTGACGCTGCTTGCCGACCCCGGCACCGAGGCCAGCGGCACGGTCCGTGACATCAGTCCGCAGGCTGACCCGCAGACCCGCACCTGGCGGCTCCGTGTCACGCTGAATCAGCCGCCCGAGGCGATGGCGCCCGGTGCCACCGTTATGGTTACCCTGCCCGACTCGCAACCGCCGGTCATCGCCCTGCCCGCCAGCGCCCTGACGCGCTTAGCCGATCAGCCGGCGCTGCTGGTTGTGGATGCGGCTTCCCGTCTGCAGCTTCGCCCGGTGGTGCTGGCCCGCTTTGACGCTCAGCAGATCTTCGTCGCATCCGGTATTCAGCCGGGCGAGCGCATCGTTACCGCCGGCGTCGCCACCCTGCAGCCTGGCGAAAAAGTGTTGCCTGCGCAGGAGGAACCATGAAAAAACCGGCTGGCTTTAACCTCTCTGGCTGGGCGCTGGCGCATCAGCAGCTGGTGGTCTTTTTCATGCTGCTGGTGATGGCCGCGGGCGTGATGAGCTATGAACATCTGTCACGCAATGAAGATCCGGCGTTTACCATCAAAACCGCGGTGGTCTCTGCCCAGTGGCCGGGCGCCGACGTTAATACCATGGTGCAGCTGGTGACAGACGTGCTGGAGCAGAAGGTGCAGGAACTTCCCTCTCTCGATACGGTGGAGAGTGAGACCCGCGCCGGGCAGACGGTCATTTATGTCAATCTGCGTGACGATACGCCGCCGTCTCAGGTCGCGGGCATCTGGTATCAGCTGCGCAAAAAGATGCAGGATGTGAGCACCTCTCTGCCGCAGGGCGTGCAGGGTCCGGCGGTGAACGACGAGTTTGATGACACCTTCGGCACGATTTATGGCTTCACGGCGGAGGGCTTTAGTGCCCGTGAGCTGCGCGACCGCGTCGATAACCTGCGGCGTGCTCTGGCGACCCTGCCCGACATCGGCAAAACCCGGCTGCTGGGGGTGCAGGAGCAACAGGTGGTTATCGCCTTTTCTCCGCAAAAGCTCAATGGCATGGGTCTCGATTTGCAGCAGGTCAGCGACGCCATCAACGCGCAGAACGAGGTCGTTCCGGCGGGCAGCCTGCGCACCGACCGCGAGAATATTGCGCTGCGGGTCAGCGGCACCCTGACCTCCGTCGACAGCCTGCAGGCGATGACACTGCATATCGGCGATCGCTTTATCCCGCTGACCGATCTCGCGACGATCAGCCTGCAACCCGCCGAACCGCCCGCCCCGACGTTCCGGGTCAATGGCGTGCCCGCTATCGGGCTGGCCGTCTCCATGGCCGCCAGCGGCAACCTGCTCGACTTTGGTCAGCAGCTGAATCAGCGCATGCAGACGCTGGCTGGTCAGTTACCACACGGCATCACCATGACCCGCGTTGCCGATCAGTCTGCGGTGGTAAAAACGGCGGTCAGCGATTTTGTGCGAATCCTGGGCGAAGCCGTGGTGATTGTGTTAGCCGTGTCGTTTATCTCGCTGGGGCTGCGCGCCGGACTGGTGGTGGCGGCGGCGATCCCGCTGGTGCTGGCGATGACCTTTACCGGTATGTTGCTGGCCGGTATCGGGCTGCAGCGCATCTCGCTGGGTGCGCTGATTATCGCACTGGGGCTGCTGGTGGATGACGCCATGATCACCGTCGAGGCGATGGTGGCCCGGCTGGAAGCGGGTGACAGTAAGTGGCAGGCCGCCACCTGGGCGTTTAAAACCACCGCCTTTCCGATGCTGACCGGCACGCTGGTCATGATCGCCGGGTTCATTCCGGTTGGGTTCGCCGCCTCCAGCGCCGGCGAGTACTGCTACTCGCTGTTTGTGGTGATCGCGCTGGCGCTGCTCTGCTCGTGGGTCGTCGCGGTGATCTTCTCTCCGCTTACCGGCTGCTGGCTGCTGTCGGCAAAACTGAATCATGCCGACCCGCGACCGGGCGTGCTGATGCGCGGCTATCACTGGCTGCTGGAAGTGATTCTGCGTCATCGGGGCGTGACGGTCAGCGCGGCGCTGGGGGTGCTGCTGGTCAGCCTGTACGCCACCACGTTTATGCAGGGTGAATTTTTCCCGGCGTCCGACCGCCCCGAACTGCTGGTCAGCCTCACGCTTCCCGCCAGTGCGACGCAGGCTGAAACCACGCGCCGGACCGCACAGCTGGAAGAGGTGCTGCGCCATGACCGCGATGTCGCCAGCTTCAGCAGCTACGCAGGGTCGGGCGCCATCCGTTTCTATCTGCCGATGGATGTGCTGCTGGAGAATGAAAACATCGCGCAGCTGGTGGTGGTCGCCAGAAACCTGTCGGTGCGCGACCGGCTGCAGCGCAGGCTGGAGAGCAGGCTCGGTGAGAACTTCAGTGATATCACCACACGGGTCTCGCCGCTGGAGCTGGGACCACCGGTTGGCTGGCCGCTGAAATATCGCCTTACCGGACCGGATTATGGTCATGTCCGGCTGGCGGCGTCCCGGCTGGCGGCGCTGATTGCCCGCTCACCGCTGACCCGCGAGGTCAATCTGACTGCCGGAGAACCGGAGCGCGTCATGACGCTGGCCGTCAATCAGACTGAAGCCCGCGCGGCCGGACTCTCCTCCGGGACGATAGCCCGTGCCCTGAATACGCTGATGTCCGGCAGCGTGGTGACGACACTGCGCGACCGCAACCGGCTGATTGATGTGGTGTTACGCGGCAATGACGCCGAGCGGCAGGATACGGCGACGCTGGCGGGTTTGATGATCACTAATGCCAGCGGTCAGAAGATCCCGCTGCGCCAGGTGGCGACCCTGAAGTGGGGCGTGGATGACCCGGTGATCTGGCGGCGTCAGCGGCTGCCCTACATCACGGTGCAGACGGATATCGCTCCCGGCCAGCGGGCGGAAGCGGTCTCTCAACAGCTGGCACCGGCTATCGCCGCCCTGCGTGCTTCCCTGCCTGCCGGGTACACGATTGAGGAAGCGGGCACGGTAGCGGAGTCGGACAAGGGCAACAGTTCGGTCTTTGCCCTGCTGCCGATGACGCTCTGCGCCATGCTGGTCCTGCTGATGATTCAGCTGCAACGCTTTTCCGGCATGCTGCTCGCGCTGAGCATGGCCCCCTTCGGCCTGCCCGGCATCGTTTCCGCCATGCTGCCGACCGGCACCCCGCTGGGCTTTGTGGCGCTGCTGGGGATTATTGCACTGGCAGGTATCATCATCCGCAATGCGGTGATCATGATCAGTGAAGTGGATGCGAATGCCCGCGCCGGGCTGGCCGCGGGTGAGGCCATCCGCCAGGCGGCGCATCACCGCGCGCGGCCTATCCTGCTGACCGCCTGCGCCGCGATCCTCGGCATGATCCCCATCGCCCATCAGGTTTTCTGGGGACCGATGGCGCTGGCGATTATCGGGGGGCTGGTCAGCGGAACGCTGGTGACGCTCACCGTGCTGCCCGCCGCGCTAAGCCTGTTGATGCAGCGCCGGTCGCGCTGAAACGGTGTCAGGCGATCGCGCGGGATCGCCTGGCATGCTCAGTTCATCACCTCCACCAGAATCAGCGGGCACTTTCTGACTTTACAGGCCTGGGTATAGGCCAGCGAACAGACCGAACAGAGGTCGCGCACGTCAGACTGGTACTCATACTCCATGAAATAGCGGAACTGGCCACCCGCCGAATCTGTTCTCCAGAATCGCTGCGGCTCCAGAATTTCATCCAGTTGCCTGAATGTCAGGGCTGACGGGTTATGAAACCCGACTCTTACGCGGTATGTAGTCATGCACCGATTATTAATATCCCGCCCACCGCTCGCCAGCTGGTTATTGTTTTCAGTTCAATAGCTGGCGCTTATCAACCCACTTCGCCTGAAGCCGACTGTTCCGCCAGCAGCGACAGCAGGTGCAGCACCGCTTTCGAGGGGTGATGCCGCCGCCAGGCAAACGCCACGTCGGTGAACAGCGTGTTGTTTTCGATATCGCTGAAGCTGACGTCCGGGTTATCAACGCAGCGCATCGACTCCGGCACCAGCGCAATCCCGCACCCTGCCGCCACCATACCGAGTGACGTGGTGATCTGCGGCGCCTGCTGGAAGGTATGACGCGAAAACCCCGCCCGCAGACAGGCGGTGACAATCAGCTCATACAGGCTGGGCGAAACGTCACGCGGGAAAATTACCAGGGTTTCACTGGCCAGGGCCGATAAGGGCAGAACGGGTGTGCCGCTGAGAGGGTGGCAGCGCGGCAGCGCAATCAGCATCTTTTCGGTGGAGATGACGCGCAGATTAAACGCCTTGCTGCTTTCGCACGGCAGCCGGATAAAGGCGGCATCCAGCAATCCCTCCTGCAAATCCTGCATCAGCAGGGACATGTTCTCTTCGCGCGTCAGCAGCTCCATCGCCGGATAACGCCCGGTAAAGCGGCGGATCAGGGTAAAGATATGAGGATTAAAGGCAACCGAGCTGGCAAATCCCAGAGACAGCTGGCCGCTGATCCCACGGGCGATCCCGCGCGCATTCTCCAGCGCCTGGTCGGCAAGTTGCACAATCTGCACGGCATCCGCCAGAAAAGCCTCGCCGGCCTCGGTGAGTTCCACCCCACGCGTCAGCCGCTTCAGCAGGGGCGTGCCAATCTCCTGCTCCAGCCGCAATATCTGCTGGCTCAGCGGTGGCTGCGATATCCCCAGCATTTCGGCGGCGCGGGTGAAGTGAAGCGTCTCGGCAACGGCAACAAAATAACGCAGGTGGCGCAGTTCCATATCAAAAACGTCTCAAAGTTAACAGGTTTCGCTATTGGATCTTACGACTGAATCGGTTCACCCTTAGGTTAACACGGCTTAACGGTTAACTTACGAGGCATCAAATGAGCAATTGTGTAACTGATTGTTCCTGTGAGGATCAACTAAAACGAACTGTCTTAACGCTTTCCCAGGATGCACCAGAAAGTGTTATCTATCAGACCTCTTTAATGAGTGCGCTACTGAGCGGCGTTTACGACGGGAACACGCGGATTGCCGATCTTCTGCGCAAAGGCGATTTTGGCCTGGGCACCTTTAACCGGCTGGATGGCGAGCTGATCGCCTTTGACAGTCAGGTTTACCAGCTGCACGCCGATGGCAGCGCCCATCCGGCCGATCCAGCGCAGAAAACCCCCTTTGCTGTCATGACCTTTTTCAAACCGCAATATCTGTTTGAGTTTGACCGGCCGATGTCGCGTGAGGCCATCCATCAGGTGATCGACAGTGAAATCACCTCCGACAACCAGTTCTGCGCGCTGCGGATCAGTGGCCGTTTCAGCCGGGTCGAGACCCGCACCGTGCCCTGCCAGTGTCGCCCCTATCGCTCCATGCCGGAAGTGCTGGGCGATCAGCCCACCTTTGCGTTCCGCCAGCGTGCGGGGGAACTGATCGGCTTCCGCACCCCCCAGTACATGCAGGGGATTAACGTCGCGGGCTATCACGAACATTTTATTACCGACGATCGCGAAGGCGGTGGACACATTCTGGATTATGCGCTGGAACAGGGAACCCTGACCTTCGGTGCCATCAGCAAACTGGTCGTGGATTTGCCGCAGGACAGTGACTTTCTCAATGCCGACCTGAACCCCGCCAATCTTGACGCTGCCATCCGTGCGGTCGAAAGCTAATCAGAGGAATGACGATGAAAACTCCAACCGATACCACGCTCTGGACCTGTGGCGCTGACCTGGTGGTCGCGCAGCTTGAGGCGCAGGGCGTCCGCCACGTCTTTGGTATTCCCGGCGCCAAGATTGATAAGGTTTTTGACTCCCTGCTGGACTCCTCCATCCAGACGATTCCGGTTCGCCACGAGGCGAACGCGGCGTTCATGGCAGCAGCCGTAGGCCGCCTTACCGGCAATGCGGGAGTGGCGCTGGTCACCTCCGGACCGGGCTGTTCTAACCTGATCACCGGCATGGCTACCGCCACCAGCGAAGGGGACCCGGTGGTCGCCCTCGGCGGCCAGGTAAAACGCTCCGACAGCGCCAAACAGGTGCACCAGAGCATGGATACCGTCTCGATGTTCCGCCCGATCACCAAATATGCCGTTGAGGTCACCGATCCCTCCGCGCTCTCCGAGTGCCTGTCGAATGCGTTTCGTCACGCCGAGCATGGCCGGGGCGGTGGCGCGTTTGTCAGCCTGCCGCAGGATATTGTCGACCAGCCTGTTACCGGCAAAGCACTGAGCAGCAAAGCGCGTCCCGTCCTGGGTGCGGCACCGGACGCGATGATCGATGCCGTGAGCCAGGCTATCGCCGGGGCTAAAAATCCGGTCATCCTGCTGGGACTGATGGCGAGCCAGCACGAGAACAGCGAGGCGATCCACGATCTGCTGAGCCGCAGTCACATCCCGGTCACCAGTACCTATCAGGCCGCCGGTGCCATCCGCCAAGAGCACTTTTCACGCTTTGCCGGACGCGTCGGCTTATTTAACAACCAGGCGGGCGACCGGCTGCTGCAACAGGCTGACCTGATCATTACCATCGGTTACAGCCCGGTGGAGTATGAACCGGCCATGTGGAACAGCGGCAACGCCACCCTGATTCACATCGACGTGATCCCCGCAGAGACCGACAACCGCTACCTGCCGGACGCCGAGCTGGTGGGCGATATCGCCGCCACGCTGCGTAAACTGGCGGCGCGCATCACCGCGCCGCTGCAGCTGACGCCGGAAGCCGCCACCATCCTCGATGACCGTCAGCAGCAGCGGAAACTGCTGGCGATGCAGGGTGCCAGCCTCAATCAGTTTGCCCTGCATCCGCTGCGCATCGTGCGTGCCATGCAGGACATCATTAACAGCGACGTCAGCCTTACGGTTGACATGGGCAGCTTCCACATCTGGATCGCCCGCTATCTCTACAGCTTCCGCGCCCGCCAGATCATGATCTCCAACGGTCAGCAGACCATGGGCGTCGCCCTGCCGTGGGCAATCGGAGCCTGGCTGGTCGACCCGCAGCGCAAAGTCGTTTCGGTCTCGGGCGATGGTGGCTTCCTGCAGTCCAGCATGGAGCTGGAGACCGCTGTCCGGCTGAAAGCCAACATTCTGCACATCGTCTGGGTCGACAACGCCTACAACATGGTGGCGATGCAGGAAGAGAAAAAATATCACCGCGTCTCCGGCGTTAACTTTGGCCCGGTCGATTTCAAAGTCTATGCCGAAGCGTTTGGCGCAGCAGGCTTTGCGGTGACCAGCGCGGCAGAACTGGAGCCGACGCTGCGTAAAGCGATGGATGTTCAGGGACCTGCGGTAGTGGCTGTCCCGGTGGATTACGCCGATAACCCGCTGCTGATGGGCCAGCTGCATCTGAGCCAGCTTCTTTAATTTCATGCAAAAAGGAAATCACGATGAAAAACAGAGTGGCATTTGTAACCGGCGCAGGCCAGGGCATTGGTGAAGCGATCGCCATGCGTCTGGCGAAAGATGGACTGGCGGTCGCGGTGGCGGACTTTAATCAGGAAACCGCCCGTCAGGTGGCGGAGAAGATTACTCAGCAGGGCGGTAAAGCGATCGCGCTGAAAGTGGATGTGTCGCAGCGCGATCAGGTGATGGCGGCAGTTGAGGAGGCGCGTCGTGCGCTGGGGGGCTTCGACGTCATCGTCAACAACGCCGGTATTGCCCCCTCGACGCCGATTGCGGAGATCACCGAAGAGGTGGTCGACAAGGTTTACAACGTCAACGTCAAAGGCGTGATCTGGGGTATGCAGGCGGCGATAAAGGCTTTTGCGGCTGAAGGGCACGGCGGCAAAATTATCAACGCCTGCTCTCAGGCCGGACACGTCGGCAACCCGGAGCTGGCCGTCTACAGCTCCAGTAAATTTGCCGTGCGGGGCCTGACACAAACCGCCGCGCGCGACCTGGCCGCGGCCGGCATTACGGTCAACGCCTTCTGTCCCGGCATCGTCAGGACGCCAATGTGGGAAGCGATCGATCGGCAGATATCGGAAGCGGCCGGAAAACCGGCCGGTTACGGCACGGAAGCGTTCGCCAGACGCATTACGCTGGGACGTCTCTCTGAGCCGGAAGATGTGGCGGCCTGCGTGGCCTATCTTGCCAGCCCCGACTCCGACTACATGACCGGCCAGTCCCTGCTGATCGACGGCGGCATGGTCTTTAACTGATCCCCCTGCCTGCTGCGCCAGCGCGCAGCAGCTGTTTTTCCTCCCCGGCTTCACCCTTAAATATTTTTTATCTGAAAAGCGGTTAACCATCAGCAGGTTGCCCGCCTGGCCGCGCCCCTGCTGGTTTTTTGTCACTGTAGAGGTTAAAGCTGCTTATCACCCTGCCGATAAAACAGAGACTCCTCTCCCTGTTCGAAGCGACCATGTTAACAATCAACCATAACGAAACCGCCGCGATAGCGAACAAAACGCGGTACGGCACTGACTCTGTTCTGGGACGAACGGTTGAACGACTTTCATCAGGGATGCGGATTAACAGTGCTAAAGATGACGCGGCGGGTCAGGCCATCGCCAACCGCATGACGGCCAATGTGAATGCCGATGCGGTTGTTGCGCGCGGCCTCAATGACGCGATCAGCTACTCCCAGACGGCAGGCGGCGGCCTGGGCACCATCGCCAATCTGCTCATTCAGGCCCGCACGCTCTCCGTGCAGGCGGCGAACGGCACGCTCTCTGATGCGGATCGGCAGAGCGTTAACGCCCAGTATCAGCAGATTCTGGCCGGCATTGATGAAGTGGCCGATCACACTGAGATTTTTGGCCGTTACCCGCTGGCGACCGATAAACCCGATCTTCCGCCCGCGAAGCTGGGCAACGTTGATCCCATCAACACCAAATTTCCGGTTTCGGGCAGGAATTACTCCTTCAGCTCCGGGGTGATCCCGCTGGCCTATATTCCGGCAGGCGCGACGTCGATTACCATCACCATCGACTCGCTGGGTCAGGATGATGACCTTCAGCTGTTTACCCGCGACGGTAAGCATCTGGTCGGCACGCCGCTGGAAGGCAGCGCGCCCGACTACACCTGGACCAGCAAGGGTATAACCGATGCGGCGACCGCAAAATCGCGTCTGCTGACCAGCAGTAACGGCTTTGACAGCAACGCGGCCTATGACAGCTCCTCCCTGCTGGAAGGGGGATCGAGCTGGGCGCTGGCGGGCAGTAACAGTGGCAGCTACAACGGCATGAACATCACCTACAGCGGTGACGGCGATCGCTATGAAGATGCCACCAGCGGCGATTTCAACAACGGCACCATTACCGGCAACCGGCTGGAGCGCATCACGCTGGATACCGTCAGCGAAGATCTGATTGTAGTGGTGGTCGGCAACGGTTCTTTCACCAGCAATCTGACCTGGGGGATCCTGCCTGAGCCGAAAGGGATGCCCGCCATACCGCCGCATAAGAGTCAGCCGATGGAGGTGATTACCAGTGCGGATTATGGTCAGCCGGTGCAGTCGGACTCGATTCCGGCCACGCCCTCGGACACCAAAACGCTGAAGCTGAATAACACCACGCTGCTGACCAGCGGAGACATCTCCGTCACCATGAAGGCGCTGGATTCAGCCCTGGAGAAGATCAGCAGCTACCAGTCGCTCTATGGCGCGAAGATTAACCGCTACGAGTCGAACCGGAATGTGCTGTCGCAGCAGGGTGTGGATACCGCCACCGCCCGCAGCCGTATTCAGGATGCTGACTACGCGGAAGAAGCGAGCCAGCTGGCACGCAGCCAGATTATTCAGCAGGGGCAGACCGCTGTCAGCAAAATGGCCAACAAAACGCCTGATATGATTATCCAGTTGCTGAATAATTAAAGCCTATCCGGCTGAGCGCTCGCGCTCAGCCGCTTCCCCTTGACGGCTTTTCGCCGCTGCATCAGCCCCCGTCTGGCCCGTAATTCCCTCTGATGCCCCCGTATCGTTTGATCTCAGTCACACAATCTCGTTTAACATTCGTTTAAAGATGATCCCGATCACCCTTCCCTGTTAAAGAAATGCTAAAAAATGATAACAATTTAATATCATCTTTCTGCTCAGGGTTAATTAAAACAACAGGTTAATCGTTACCACGCTAAGCAATTTCCTGAATTTTCCTGACTGAACGCCACCTTTTCATTACTTTTACGCCATTGTGAGGGCTGTTATTTTGCTGACGATACTGGGTTTTTCCATGGTTGTTTGCTTCATGTATCTCATCATGACCAAACGCATGTCAGCCTTAATTGCGCTGATCCTGATACCAACCATTTTTGCGCTGATTGGCGGTTTTTATGCGGGACTGGGCGAAATGATGCTGGATGGCGTCAAAAAGCTGGCCCCCACCGGTGTCATGCTGACCTTCTCGATTCTCTATTTTGGTCTGATGATCGACGCCGGCCTGTTTGACCCGCTGGTGCGTTTTATTCTCCGGCTGGTGCGCGGCGATCCGCTTAAAGTGCTGGTCGGCACCGCCGTACTGACGCTGCTGGTTTCACTGGATGGTGACAGCTCCACCACCTACATGATCGCCATCGCGGCTTTCCTGCCCCTCTATCACCGGCTGGGGATGAACGTGCTGATGATGACGTGTCTGGTCAACCTCGCCAGCGGCATCATGAACCTCTCGCCCTGGGGTGGCCCGACCGCCCGCGCCGCCGCCGCCCTGCGCATTGACGCTCTCGACATCTTTATCCCGATGCTGCCCGCCATGCTGCTGGCCTGCGTCAGCCTGGTCGCGATGGCTATGCTGTTTGGCCTGCGTGAGCGCAAGCGTTTAGGCGTCATGACGCTGAAAGATCACCATCTCGACAACATTGAGCTGGGGCTGGGCGATGCCGATGAGTGCGCCGCCAACCGCCGTCCTAAGATGTTCTGGCCCAACTTCATCCTGACCACCGTGCTGCTGGTGCTGCTGGTGGTCGGGTTAATGCCGATTCAGATCCTGTTTATGCTGGCGTTTGCGATTGCCGTGATGCTCAACTATCCAAGCCTGGAGGAGCAGAAAGCGCGCATCAGCTCTCATGCCGGTAACGTGCTGGCTGTGACCGCGCTGATTTTTGCCGCCGGTATCTTCACCGGTATTCTCTCCGGCACCGGCATGGTGGATGCCATGGCGAAGAGCCTGCTGGCGGTGATCCCGCACAGCTTCGGACCTTATCTGGCCGTCTTCACCGCGCTGGTCAGTCTGCCGTTCACCTTCTTTATGTCGAATGATGCCTTTTACTTCGGCATTCTGCCGGTCATCGCACAGACGGCGGCCAGCTACGGCATTACCGCAGAGGAGATCGCCCGCGCCTCTATCGTCGGTCAGCCTTTCCATCTGCTGAGTCCGCTGGTGCCGTCAGTCTATCTGCTGGTGGGTCTGGCAAAAGTCGATATCGGCGACCACCAGCGCTTTGCGATTAAATGGGGGATTCTGGTCAGTCTGGTGCTGATGGCGGGCGGTCTGCTCACCGGCGCTTTCCCGTTCTTCCATCGTTAACTCTGCTTTCTGGCGGATAACCGGCAAATTTGCCCGGTTATCCGCTTCACCGCTCCGCCTACTGTTACAACCCTCTCTACACTCTAAAGCCAGGCTGATCTGCTGCGTGCCGGAGACGAGCCGAAGCACCTCAGCCATTCTGCCGATGATTGCAATGGAGGCCCGATGAAAATTCACCACCTGAACTGTGGCTGTATGTGCCCGCTGGGCGGGGCATTTTATGATGGATTCAGCAAAGGCATCAAAGCGCATCTGGTCTGTCACTGCCTGCTGATTGAGACGGACCGCGACGGGCTGGTGCTGGTCGACACCGGCTTTGGCCGCCAGGATATCCACGCGCCGGGCAGCCGCCTGTCCGGCTTTTTCCGCGCGCTGAACAATATTCAGCGTCGCGACGAACTGACCGCCCTGTCACAGGTCAGGGCGCTGGGCTTCCGGGCTGAGGATGTGCGGCATATTATTCTGACCCACCTCGATTTTGATCATGCGGGCGGACTGACCGATTTTCCGCAGGCGCGTATCCACCTGCTACAGCAGGAGGTGGACACGGCCCATCAACGTCATAGCTGGCTGTCGCGGGAGCGTTACCGTCCCGGACAATGGGGTGGGATCAGCCACTGGGAGACCTATCAGCCGCAGGGCGAAACGTGGTTTGGTTTTGAGGCGGTTAATCGCCTGCGGGATTTACCGCCGGAGATTCTGCTGGTGCCGCTGGCGGGCCACACGCCGGGTCATGCGGGCATCGCCATTCAGCAGCCTGATGGCTGGCTGCTGCACGGTGGCGATGCGTGGTTCTATCGGGGCGAAATGCGCCAGCAGACGCGCCACTGCACGCCTGGACTGCGTTTTTACCAGTGGATGATGGCGATGGATAACAGTGCCAGACGACACAACCAGCAACGCCTGCGGGAGCTCTCCTGTCAGCGCGGCAGCGAAATCACCTTTTTCTGCAGTCACGACGCGCGTGAGCTGGAGGCCCTGCAGGTTAATGCGCCGCGGTTCAGCCAGAGTGCCCGGCCCGATTAATCCGGATCGCCCGCTCGCTTTTGCAGCTGGGCTGACAGCCACGGAGCGGTCAGACTCTCTGATGACTGACTGACCGTCTCCGGTGAGCCGGATGAAACAATCCGGCCCCCCTTATCGCCCGAACCCGGCCCCAGATCGATCACCCAGTCCGACTCCGCCACGATACGCATATTATGTTCTGCCATGATGACCGTGTGGCCGCGTTTAACCAGCTCATCCAGCACCCGCAGCAGCTTATCCATATCCGCCGGATGCAATCCGGTCGAAGGTTCATCGAGCAGGTAGAGCGTGGCGGTGCGCTGGGCCCGCTGCAGTTCCCAGGCGAGCTTGATACGCTGACACTCTCCGCCGGAAAGTTCCGTGGCGGGCTGCCCCAGCCGGAGGTATCCCAGCCCCAGCGCCGTCAGTGCCGACAGCGAACGCTGAATCCCTTCGTTGCCGCTAAAGACCGCCGTTGCCTCGTCCACCGTGAGATCGAGCACATCCGCAATCGTCAGGTTGTTCCACCTTACCTCCAGCGTCCCGGGGTTGTAGCGGTTGCCCGCGCAGACGGAGCAGGTGGCCGTGGCGCTGGGCATGAACAGCAGCTCAATGGAGATCTGCCCCTGCCCCTCACACGCAGGACAGCGCCCGGCAGGCAGATTGAATGAGAACCGCCCGGCGTCGAAGCCTTTTGCCTTCGCTTCGGGGGTATCGGCAAACAGTCGGCGAATGATGTCGAAAAAGCCGGTATAAGTGGCCAGGTTGGAGCGTGGCGTCCGTCCGATAGGACGCTGATCGATTCTGATGAGTCGGCCGAAGGCGTCGCTTCCGCTGACCACGCGTCCCTTCACGTCGGGCACCAGATCCTCGTCCTCCCCCTCCTCGCTGTCGGACTCTTTATCCGCATGACCGAGCATTTCAGGCAGCACGCGATTCAGCAGCGTCGATTTCCCTGAGCCTGACACCCCGGTGATGGCCGTCATTCTCGCCAGCGGAAGGGCGATATCCATCCCGGCAATATTGTTGCAGTCGATCGCTTCCAGCCTGAGCCACTCTTCCGGCGACTGACGCTGGCGCAGTCCGGTGTAGCGTCGGGAGAAGAGATAGCCTGAGGTGGGCGATTCGACCTCTTTCACTCCCGCCGGGGCGCCGTTGTAGACGATCGCCCCGCCATAACCGCCCGGACCGGGTCCGATCTCTACCAGCCAGTCCGCTTCCGCGATAAGGTCAGTGTTATGTTCCACGACTATCAGCGAGTTACCTGCGCGGACCAGCCTTTTCAGGGAGGCAAGCAGCGCTTTCACATCTTCCGGATGCAGCCCGGCGGACGGCTCATCCAGCACGTAGAGCACGCCAAACAGGCGCGAAATCATCTGGGTTGCCAGACGGACGCGCTGCAGCTCGCCGGAGGAGAGCAGCGTGGTGCGACGCCCCGGCGCGAGATGTCCCAGCCCCAGCGCGTCAAGCTGCTCAAGCCGCATACAGATGTCTGCCGCCATCCGGATGACCGCCTCACGCAGCGCCGGCTCTTCAGGCAGATCGGGAGAGTCGCCACGGGCATAGGGACGAAAGCGTTCCGCCAGCGCGGAAACCGTCAGCTCGCTCAGACTGGCGATGTCATACCCGGCAAACGTCACGGAGAGCGCATCGCGGTTGAGTCGTTTACCGTGGCACTCAGAACAGGGCGTGACCGTCACAAAGCGCGCCAGCCGTTTTCTGACCGATTCGCTGCCGCCCGAATAGCTCTGCAACACGATTTTTGCGGCGCTGGTGTAAGTGCCGGTGTATCCCGGTTCCTCACCTGCCGCTATCGCCTTTTCGCGCTGCTTGGCGTTGAGACCTTCGTAGATGGGCACCGACGGCTGCTCCTCGGTCAGCAGTATCCACTGCCGGTCACGCTCAGACAGGGTGTGCCACGGCGCATCGATATCGTAGCCGAGCGTATCAAGGATGCTGCGCAGATTCTTGTTGTGCCAGCCCCTGGGCCAGGCGGCGATAGCCCCCTGCCGGATGCTCAGTGAGCTATCCGGCACCAGCGCCTCAGTTCTGACAGTGTGAACCTTTCCCAGCCCCTGACAGTGGGGACAGGCACCCTTTGGGTTGTTCGGTGAAAAATAGTCGGCCGTCATAAAAGGAACACCGTCCGGTCTGGCGCCCGCACGGGAATAGAGCAGACGCAGCGTGACGGCGATCCGTGTAAGGCTGCCGACCGTCGATCGCTCCTGCGCGCCCGCCCGGCTCTGCTGCAGGGCCACCGCAGGCGGAAGTCCGTCAATGTTATCGACATCCGGCGCCGCAGCCTGATCGATCAGACGGCGGGCGTGAGGTGAAACCGACTCGATAAACCGGCGCTGCGCTTCCGCATAGATCGTATCAAAGGCGAGGGACGATTTACCGGAGCCGGAAACCCCGGTGAACACCACCATAGCGTTACGGGGAAAACGCAGCGACACCTCTTTAAGGTTATGGGTACGCGCGCCCTGCACGGAGATACAGGGATCGATCTCCCCCTCTTCAGCGCGGTATGTTTCGGTAAAGCGGTGTTCTGTCATGATGTCCCTGCCTGGTGAAATGCGGCCGACTGATGATCGCCTGCGATGAATGGCCGAAAACTGCAGCGGCTAATCTGGCGGACGCACTGGCCCGCTTCTGAAAAACAACAGCAAGGGTAGTCAGGGAACCGGGATTTAACAATTTATGGAGTGGAGTAACGCCTTGAATCGGCAAGGGGGGCCGGAGGTACATGACCTTCTGTAGTCAGCCGGGAAAGGGGCAGAGACGCCCCCCTTCCGGCCCTCACAGCATCACGGCTTTTTAAACTTGTCTTCGACCTTCTCTTTCGCTTCGGCGATTTTGTCCCCGGCCTTGTCCATCAGCCCCTCTTTATGATCGGAATGGTCTGGCGTCAGCGAGCGATGATCCTGCTCCGCGCGGGCCTGCCGCGTGCCTTCAAGCAGGGGATCGGTCGCTGTGCCTTGGCCGCTGACCGGTGCGGTGCGGGTGTGATCGGCCCTGGCATGATCGATGTCGACTTCCTGACGGCGCACCGAGTCATTGATGGTCTCCACCCGGTCGCTCTCCTCTTTACGCAGCACCACCTCTTCGATGATTTGCGCGGTCTTGTTGACCACCGGCTGCTCGTGCGACTCCTCCACTTCCACCGTTTTTTCTGACCAGTCGACATTATCGGGCGAACCCGCTTCGTTCACCGGGCGGCGGAAGATTTCGGCGTGCTGCTCATGCAGCGAGACATTTTCAGACACCCGATCGGTGACCGTATAGCGACGGACGCGGGTCGAGCCTTCGCTGACCAGTCGCTTGCCCACTTCCAGTCGCTCTTCAGCCAGACGCAGCACATCCTCATCACTCTCATCACCGGTCAGCGCGGTGCGGGTCGTGCCGCGCTCACTGCTCAGCGGATTGACCGTCTCGTTACCCGGTAACGTTCCGCTGGCTGGCGGCGTCAGGCCATTGTCAACCTCAGCGTCACCGGGAACGGCGGCGGTACGCTCCGTCAGCTCTTCATGGGCATCAAGAATGCCCAGCGCGCGCGGCAGCTCATCTTCATCAGCGCGCAGCGACAGCACCACCCCGCCGGTACGCATCGCATCTTCATACACTTCGGCCTGATCTTCCTCCAGCGTGTTGCCGAACAGGCGTTGCCAGAAGCCAGGATGGCGGGCCTCATGACCTTCTGTCCGCAGCCGTTCGCCGGAGATGATATCGATATCATCATCCAGGAAGCCTGCTTTGATCAGGTTACGTTTTGCCCCCTCTGCCAGTGAGATATTGCTGAACATTGTTACGATTGTTTCACGCGCCATGTTGTGTTCCTCGCTGATGAATTCGGATGACTCTGGATGAGGGGATCGGGTCAGGTGAGCGTGCTGTCTGCGCAGGGTCACGACCTGTTCTGTCGCCGCCTCGCTGACGACCGTGCGGATGTGCCACTCCTCTTTCAGCACCAGATGACGAACGATCTCGACTTCCTCTTCCACAATCGGGATGATCAGAACGCCATTTTCCTCCCGGATCGCCGGCATCGCCGCCAGCCTTTCCGATTTGGGAATGCGCTCTATCGCCGCCGTCTGCTGCCGGAGCATCAGCGCCATCGTCTGCTGATGCTCAGTGACCTGCCGGGTTACCCTGACAACGCCGTCACTGATCCGCTGTGTTGACACCTCTGCCGTTTCTTCAGCAAGGCTTATCACCTGCTCGTTATCCGCTGACCCTGATTTTTCAGGAGGCTGATTGTTCATGGTTAACCTGCCTGTCATACAGAGCGATCATTTGTACTTCTCCTGGCCTTGAGCATAAGTCACTGCTTTTCGGTTAGTTAAAGCCTGGCACAAAGATGGGCAAAAGAAAGCAAAATGCAGATAAACGCAGCCATATGAGGATAACGTGGCGCTAAAATCGCATAACCGAGGCGGCAGATAAAAAAAGGTTCTTACGGTGTCAGACAGTCAGATTGCTGTTTTAGCCTGCTCAAAAAAAGGGCCAGCCCTTTTTCAGGCCGGCCCGGGAAACAGAGATGTCTGCGTTCAGGGATTGAGCCACTGACACGCCTTCAGTTCGCCGTCGGGCGCATAGCGAAACAGGGCGCGCTGATTGTCGTTACGCTGTAACTGGTAGCCCTCCAGTGTGGTGACCTGCAGGATCACCACGCCGAAGTGCGGCTCGCCAGACTCTGCGGCGTGAACAGCGGGCATCTTATTCGCCGGTATCGGTATCTCGCCCGGCGGCCCGCCCTGATAGGTCTGCCGGGTGTGCTGAGGTAATGCCTGCCAGGCCTGCCGGGCGATATCACTCCCCGCCGCATAACAGCTGACCCGGCCCGCCAGTCGCAGCTGCAGGCGGCGCTGCAGACAATATCCGAGTGCGGTGACCGCCGGATTGGCCGCCATCTCCTGCCACTTCGGGCTGCGGACATCAGTGTGAAAAGTCAGCATCCGACGGGGACTGCGACTCTGGCGCAGGACCAGCGTGCGCGCCTGGGGGCGCTGCTCAGCGTCAACGGTACAGAGTGCCAGATAACGAAATGCGTCCTGTGGATCGGCGGCGGCCGCCTCCAGCGCAGCCCAGGCGGTTGCTTCAAACTGTGTCAAATCCATCGGGGTTTCTCTCGTCAGGGTTGGGGGGGCAAGCCAGACGGCTCTGCTCAAGCGTAGCAACGAAGTGACCAGATGGCCTGCCATCGCAGGAGATAGACTGCGGGATCGGGCTCCTTTCGCCAACCCGGTCGTCACTGAACGGGTCAGGAAGGGGGAAAATGCGTGCCGCATGTTCTGTTTCTGCGTCTCTGTGTTATTTTTGCGCTATCCCTGAGATCGCGAAAAGCGTTACGCCATGGAGGCGGCTATGTTGTCTGAAATGTGTTCGCCACGTATGACCTACCGGCCGCTCAACTCTGAGGACTGGCCCTTCTATCTGGCAGTCAGTCAGGACAGATCGGTGATGAAATATATCTGTGACCCGCGCAGCGCCGAAGAGATAAAAACCCGCTCTTTTGATGTTCGCCTGCCTGAATGGGAAAAGGGCTGCCAGCACTGGCTCTGCCTGGTGATGGAGGAAAAAGCCAGCGGGCTGCCCGCAGGTTTCTGCGGGTTTATCGATCGCGGAGACGGCATTGCCGAGTTCGGTTTTATTGTTGCCGCCCATGCGCAGGGAAAAGGCTACGGCCGTGAGTCACTGCATGCCACCATCAGGCTCTGCTTTGAGCAACTGGATTACCGTCGTCTGGTCGCCACGGTGACGGCGGGTAATGCAGCCTCACGCCGCACCCTGCTCTCGGCGGGTTTCGTTCAGGAGGGAACACTGCGGCAGAATTTCTTTCTGGACGGCGCGTGGCAGGATGACTGGATCTTCGGCCTGCTGAAACAGGAGTACCGGCCCTGAGGCCGGGAGAGGCCGTAGATGACTCTCCCCCGCCTCAGTGACGCGCGATCAGCGCAGAGCGGCCCCTGAACCGGCGGCGATGGCCGCGGCAGGCAGAGACGGCGTTTCTGCGCAGAGCATCGCTTCAAAATCGGCCGGGCTCAGCGGCTGGCACAACCCGTTACCCTGCATAATGTCGCATCCTGCCGTCGTCACGAACGCGATCTGCTCTTTTTCCTCGACCCCTTCGGCGGCGACCCGGATACCCAGACTTTTACCCAGCCCGGCGATAGCCCGGAACATCATACGCACCCGCATACTCGAGCCCAGCTCGCGCGTCAGTGACTTATCGATTTTAAAGCCCGACACAAAGCTGTAGCGCAGCAGGTTGATCGCGCCCAGCGTCCGTCCGAAATGGTCGATAATGAATGAAGCACCGGTCTGGCGGATAGCTTCAACCTGCACCGGCATATCCTGCACCAGCACCGTCAGCAGGGGCTCATCCACTTCCAGCTCGACAAAACCGGCATCGCCACCGGCACTCTCACGGAGCACCTTCTCCAGGCTGTTGCCCACCAGCTGGCGCGGAAACAGATTGATGCTGACGCGAAGATGGGGCGCGCGTACCTGCCACTGCCGGACCTGATCCAGCGCCGTCCGGATAATCCACTCTCCCAGCGTGACGGAAAGCGGGCTCTTCACCAGCATGGCGATGAAATCAGCCGGCAACAGCAGGCCGCGCGTCGGATGCTGCCAGCGCACCAGCGTCTCACAGCCGGTGAGCTTGCCGCTTTCGACGTCGTAGCGGGGCTGATAGTAGAGCGTGAACTGCTGCTGCCGCACCGCGGACTCCAGTTCGCGTTCAAAGCGACGGCGCTGCTGCTCCGCTTCACGAAAGGCGGGCCTGAACAGGATGCTGCAGCCTTTGCCCGACGCTTTGGCACGATAGAGCGCCAGGTCGGCGGCGGACATGACCGCAGAGGGATCCCGGCCGTGCTCCGGGTAGGAGGCGATACCGGTGCTGGCGCCGACCACAACCGGTGAGTCGTGATAGCTGAACGGCGTCTGAACGGCGGCAATCAGCTTCTCTGCCGTCAGCGCCGCCTCCGCGCAGCCCCCCGTCAGCAGGATGACAAATTCATCACCGCCCAGGCGCGCCGCCGTCACCGCACCGGTGCACACGGTACGAATCTGTTCGGCAACGTGACACAACAGCGCATCCCCGGCCGCATGGCCCAGGGTATCGTTCACTTCCTTAAAGCCATCAAGATCGGTCATCAGTAACGTATAGGGGATCTCCGCTTTAGTGAGCTGAGCGACCTGATCCATAAACGCGCTGCGGCTGGCGAGGCGCGTCAGCATATCGAGAGAGGCCAGCTCACAAAGCCGTGCCTCACTTTCATGACGGGCGGTAACGTCGCGGATAATCATGCCCACCAGCCGCTCTCCCCCTTCACGCCAGCCGGAGAAAGAGACCTCAGCCGGAAATTCGCGTCCGTTACGCGTCAGTCCCCAGATCTGCAGAGAGCGCGGACGCGAGATCGCCGATTCATCGGAGGTAATCCGGGCCAGTTCATTACGGTAGTCGATCTGGCAGCGCGCCGGGATCAGCTCACTGACGAACTGACCGCGCATCTCCTCCGCGCTGTAGCCGAACAGAGCGGTAGCAGCAGGGTTCCAGAAGGTGATGCCGCGCTGCAGATCCGTGCAGATAATGGCGTCAGGCGAGGTAGAGGAGATCGCCTCCAGCCGCTGCTGACTGGTATAGCGCAGTAATTTAAGCCGGTGCATCTCCATGCGATCCATCACCAGCTCGGCAATATCGCTGAGATGCTGCCGATCTTCTGGGGTCAGCGGCGCGCGGGGACGGGTATCGGTCAGGCAGACCGTGCCGATGTGATGACCATCCGGCGTGGAGAGCGGAATACCGGCATAAAAGCGGATATAGGGATAGCCATGCACCAGCGGGCTGTCGCAGAAGCGCGGATCCTGCAGGGTATCCGGGACACAGAGTATCCTGCCCTGCGTTAAGGTGTGATGGCAGAACGCGACGTTGCGTGATGTGCCCGTAATGTTTAGTCCGTAACGGGAAGCAAAGAACTGCCGCTTTTCATCAATAAGGGAAACAAACGCGACGGGCACCTGAAACAGTCTGGCGGCAAGCGTAGTCAGACGATCCAGCGCATCGTTTGGCGGTGAATCCATCATCTGGTACTGCCTGAGTGCATCGAGGCGCGCCGCCTCGGCATCATGATAAACGGGACGTTTCAGGATCACTTCCTCTGCGGATCGGTACTGTGGACGGCATGACACAGCATAAAGAGGACACGTTCAATCAGACAGGCCAGGCAGCATGCGCTGCTGACCCGCTGCCGGAAGAAAGGCCCGTCAGTAAAATCTGGCGCAGCCGATGGCTGCGCTTCGCTTAATCTGTTTATCGGCCTGCCATATTCTAACTTCAGAGAAAACAGCGGCTGAAAACCCTATTTTTTCTGTTTTGCTACCAGCTCAAAGTGCGGATGCTCCCCGGCCAGCAGCATCAGCAATTCGTATTCCCCCTGACTGAGCCGCGCAGGATTTTTTGACGCCTCTTTGGTCTGCCAGACACGCTGGCTGAGGTCGAAACGCTCTGCGGCGATCTCCTGAGAAAACCCGGCGGCAAGGCGGAGCTCACGTACGTTGCACTGCACGGCGACAGGCCGCTGTAAAATCTGATTTCCCATATGAAACTCCCGGCTTAGGATGGCCGTATAGAGGGCAGGACGCCATCACACGCCTGACCAAAGCATAAATTCTGGTTATGTTTTAATCGCCTGGCACAGCAGGCCGTCCTGTGAAATCAGTGAATGCAGCGTGCGATGATTAAATAAGGCAAATTATCTTTCTGACGATGCCTGAATAATAAACACATCGATAAAAGAATAACCGACAGGATGAGACGCAGACTCATCCCGCGATTATTGCCGCACGCTCTGCCCTTAAAAAATAAGGTGTCAGAGCGCGATTTAATAATCATTCGCGAACGTGCACACGGTTTTCATACAGGCACATTCTTCGTCGGGCGACTGATGTCAGGCCTGACTAAAGGCAGCCCATCCGCCAGGCTGTTCCGTGGCTTCGCGTCTGTTCGCCACGGCAACCGCCTGATGCGGGAGGGTAAAGCGGGTGATGACGCTGCCCAGCGTTTGCGTCTGACCGCTGAGACTGCCTGCGGTGGCTGACACCTGCTGCACCAGCGTCGCATTCTGCTGCGTCACGCGGTCGAGCTCAGCAACGGCGACGGTGACCTGAGCGATGCCTTTACTCTGTTCATCTGACGCCAGCGCAATCTGCCCGATAAGCTCATTCACGCCGCCAACGCCGCGCAGGACAGCTTCCATCGTGGTGCCGGCGCTCTCCGCTGCACGGCGGCCATCGTCAACCCGCGCCACCGTATCTGAAATCAGCTCTTCAATCTCTTTAGACGCCGCCGCACTGCGCTGCGCCAGTGAGCGCACTTCGCTGGCCACGACGGCAAAGCCGCGGCCCTGCTCACCGGCGCGCGCTGCCTCTACGGCCGCATTCAGCGCCAGAATATTGGTCTGAAACGCGATGCCGTTAATGGTGGCGGTAAACTGACGAATTTTTTCTGACCCTTCCGCGATGCTGGTAATGGCCGCAGTCACCGTCTGCACCAGCTTCGCGCCCTGCTGCGTGGTATCGGTTGTACTGACGGCCAGCTCCCGCGCTTCACGGGCGTTCTGCGCGTTGTGGCGCACGGTGACGGTAATCTCTTCCATGCTGGCGGCGGTCTGCTCCAGGGCTGCAGCCTGGGTGGAGGTCCGATCGGAGAGGTCTGCATTACCTGCGGCAATATCCGCGGCTTCACGATGAAGAATGGCGGCGTTGTCGCGGATAGCGCTGACCATATGCAACAGGCTGTGCTGCATCTCTTTCACCAGCGGAACCAGCTGTCCGACACAGTTACGGCCCAGGTCTTCCGGCTCCTGCGTCAGATCGCCATCCGCAATGATTTTCAGGTGACCACGAATTTTTGCCACCGGACGCACCAGATGCACGACCAGATAGCGATCGCAGAACAGCAGTAACGCGAACGCCGCCAGCAGCGCCGCCAGCAGTACACCCTGCAGCTGATGCCGGTCAGCCCTGAGCGGCGCCTGATGCTGCGCCAGCTGCTGCGTGATGCTGTTCAGTTGCGCCCGTGCCGCAGAGGCATAGTCTGCAGGTGTGGTGGTGAGTGCCGTACGCAGACGCTCCCAGTCAGCGCCTTCCGGCATGGCAGCCATCACCGCACTTTTGTCGGCGGCGCTTCCGCTCTGCATGGCAATAGCGCTTTGCGTCAGAAAGCTGAGCTGCTGAGTGAGAACGGCGGTGCGATCGGTCTGACGATAGATGTCGCGCAGCACATGGCTACTGTAGCCGCCTGCCAGTGCAACCACGCCCAGTGAAATGATCATCATCCACAGCACGACGCGCCGGATGGTGAAATGCCGGAGTGAGTTCATAAGGTTTCCCTGATGTTGTTATTGGTGTGTGTAAAAGTCGGGCAATAATAAGTTCTGTTATCTGCTTTAGCGCGTTATTATATAGTGCGCTATTTTTGTTCTTTCTATCCTGGCAGGATATTTCAGAAATTCAAATTTTTTGACGACAAAATAAAAGAATCGCCGTTCTGAAAATATTTTATTGAAGAAAGCCGATCCGGTAACCGTTTGCCGCTCTCTGCATTCCGTTACGTAATAAATTTGTCAGGACACTTTATTTTTACGGAAATTGCCTGTACTCATTACACACTACTCTGCAATTTTCCTGCTTAATTTCGCTCCGTAACCAGCCGGGGCGGAGGAATTCATGTTTATAAGTCTCAGCGGCGGCGATGATGGTCGCACGCGAACCCTGCGCGCGTTGCGCAATCCCGACGAAAGTCGTGATGAAGTGCTGCGTCAGTTTGTCCGACTGGCCAGTCAGGCGCTCAGCATTCCTGGCAGTTTTATCTCCGTGCTGGATGATGAGCTGCAGCATGTGATGGCCGCGCATAATTTTACCCTTACCCGGTCCAGCCGCGAAGATTCGCTCTGCCGGTATGCGGTCGACAGCGACAGCACTGTGGTGATCCCGGATACCCTGCTGGATGAACGGTTTGCGACGCACCCCTTGATCATCGGCGCACCCTTTATCCGCTTCTATGCCGGTACGCCGCTGAAAAACAGCACGGGCATGATTCTGGGCACCCTGTGTGTCACCGACACTACGCCCCACCCTTTCAGTCCGGCTCAGGTCACCATGCTCACGATGCTGGCCACCCTGGTCATGTCATTCCTGGAAGCCTGGTATTCGGCAGGTTTTGCCGATCCCGTCACCGGATTGCCTAACCGTCAGCGGCTTATCCGTGACCTCCAGTTTCTGGCCGCCTCGGGTGATCGGACGCCACGGCGACTGGTCCTGATTGACTGCATTGATATGCCGCGCGCTTACGAGCTGGCGCGTTCAATGGGGATGGGGCCGGTTGAAAGCCTGCTGAAAGATGTCGCCACGCTGCTGCCTCTGCGCCTGCGCCCGGCGCCGGGCGAGATACTCTATACCGTGGCCACCGGGCGTTTTGCCCTGTTAACCCGCCAGGAGAGCCGGCTGAGTGCCGGATGGGTGGCGAAGCAGCTGACGGGCATCAGCGCGGATCTGGGCGACGGGCTGTCTGTCGCGCTGATGACGCATACCGGTGAGGCCAGTTTCATCACCGGTGAAATGCCCGCACAGGAGATCCTGCGCCGCGCCGTCAGCGCCCTTCATGAAGCGATCGCCCGGGATGTCGCGTCGATGTGTTTCAGTGAAGCCACCGACACACGGCATACTCAGGATTTCACGCTGATGCACGATCTGGCCCTGGCGATACGGGAAAACAAAGGATTGTGGCTCGCGTATCAGCCGAAAATCTGTCTGCATAGCGGAAAGCCGATTGGGCTGGAAGCGCTGATCCGCTGGCGGCATCCCCAGCGCGGCGAGCTTTCTCCGGCAGAGTTTCTGCCTTTTGCCGGACAGACTGAACTGCTCAGCGAGCTGACCCGCTGGGTGACAGAGCAGGCCATCACCCGCCTTTCCCGGCTGCGTGACAACTATATTCAGCTGCCCGTCACCATCAACGTCAGCAGCAGCGATTTCTCCCGCAGCGGGTTTGCCGACGAGCTTGAAGAGCAGATGATCAAGGCAAAGCTGCCGGTTTCACTGCTGGGCATCGAGTGCCTGGAGACAGAGCGGATTCTGGAGAGCCCGGCCGCGATGCAGGGGCTTGAGATGCTGAAACTGCGCGGATTTGGGATCTCTCTGGATGACTTTGGTACCGGCTACAGCAACATCAGCTACCTGCGACGTATGCCACTGGACGTGATCAAGCTGGACCGTTCCCTGATCAGTGAAATCGCCAGTGATACCGGCTCGCGGGTTATTGCCCGCAGTATTATTGCGATGCTGAAAGATCTCGATTATACGGTGCTGGCCGAAGGCGTGGAGAATGCGGAAACGGTCAACACGCTGACTGAATTTGGCTGCGATCAGGCGCAGGGATTTTTCTACTCCCGGCCACTGGCGGAAGCGGCGCTGGATGAGTGGCTCGGCTGGCGACTCCGCAGCAAATGCTGAGCCGGTTGCGCCAGCGTCAGCCCTCTACCGGGCCGGATCAAACACGCTGAATCCCGCCGATCCGGCAATCACGACGGTATTGCGTCCGGCGCCTTTTGCCTCATAAAGCGCTTCATCCGCACGCCGTAACAGCGCTTCGCGTTCGCTGCTCTGATCCCGCGACGCGACGCCTGCGGATATCGTCATCGTCCCGACAAACGGAAACAGGGTAGCGCTGACGCTCTCACGGATACGTTCCGCCGTGCGGGCGGCGTCCGGTAGCGACGTATTCGGCAGCAGCAGAATAAACTCTTCTCCCCCAAACCGGCTGACAATATCCCCCGTACGACTGGCCTGACGCAGCAGCGCCGCCAGACTTACCAGCACCGCATCGCCCGCATCGTGTCCGTACCAGTCATTGATCTTTTTGAAATGGTCGATATCGATGGCGATCACGCACTGTTCATGTTCGTTATCACTCTGCGCCGCCAGCGCCGAGAATCCGCGCCGGTTGCAGAGTCCGGTCAGGGGGTCAGTCATCGCTTCATCGTTCAGTGCCGCCAGATGTCCGGCGACGGCGTGACGATGCTCCTGCACCGCTTCCCGGAGCCGGTCGGCTTCGTAATACCAGGTTTTGACCGAGGAGAGAGATTCCGCCTGCGCTTCGCTGCCGCCAGTGCGGACTCTGTCTGCCAGTTTCTCAAGCGGAGAGGCGATACGTCCCGCCAGAAAAGCAATAATCGCCGCGGTCAGCACGATAATGCCCAGCGTGAACCAGATAGCGTTTTCCGCCGTGCGCATCAGCAGGTGCCTGACCGTTTCTGAAGTGCCGGTAATAAACACGTTCCAGCCGGTTTTGTGCAGTGTGCCATAGCCGATCAGATAGTGACGACCGTCGTTTTCCAGCGTGAAATGCCCGCTCTCCGTATCCTCAAGCCGCTTCTGCAGCGCCTGGCTCAGCTCCATTTTCGTGCCGACCTGGGCCGGGTCGTGACTGAAGATGATCAGACCTTCATTGCTGACCACGCTCACCGTAGAGCCTTTGGTATAAAAATGCTGGCTCAGGATGTCGCTCAGCATGCTCTGTTTTTTGAGATAGATCGTGCCGCCTATGTAGCCCAGGTAGCGGCCATCGGCGCTGAACAGCGGCTGGGATAAAAACAGCACATAGTTACCGGCGGCAGAGGTGAACGGCGCGGAGATAAAGGGCTTTTTGGTGGAAATCGCCTGCAGGCTGGCCGCCGAGTGGAGTTTTACGCCAACCAGTTTCAGACTTTCCGGTGAAGTTGCGGCAATAACAGCGTCATGATTCACGACCACGACCGAGTTGAAAAAGCCCGACTGCATCCGCAGGCGATCGGTTTCGCTTTTCAGCTGCGTCAGATCGCCGAGATCCCTGATCTGCGACGCACTCCACGCCAGTTCGCGCTGCGCTGTCGCCAGATAACGATCGGTGGTATCCGCCAGTTTGCGGGCATAGGCAATGTTCCCCTCAAGCAGGCTGTCTTCAATATTGGCCTTCTGAAACAGCAGCAGCGCACCCAGCAGCAGACCGGAGGTCAGGATGACGCCGCCAATGGAAAGCAGCGTCAGCAGGGAGCGAAGACGTATTTTTTCGTGGGGCATTGCAGTCGGAATCCGGAGTAAGTATCCCTTTAGTGTAACCGTTGATGGCACGGCTGAAGGGGAGAAAAGAAGAAGATTTACCTCTCCTTCCGGATGATTACCGTTCCGGCGCTGCCCGACAGCGCGCACACCGGTCAGTCAGAGTTCAGTCCATATCGCTTCATCTTTCGCCACAGGGTGGTGGGACTGATGCCCAGCATCACGGCGGCCCGGGCGCGATCGCCACCGGTTCTGTTGATCACCGACGCGATCAGTTTCCTCTCCTGCTTCTCCAGTAAATTCACCTCGTCACTGAGCGTGCAGGGTGGCGCTTCACGCTCACCGGCTGCTGAAGAAAGGTGGCAGAGTGACTGCAATGCATCGGCATCGACTGTGCTGCTCTTATGCAGCACCACCAGCCGCAGGATAGCGGCTTTCAGCTCACGGATATTGCCCGGCCACGCCGCATTATTGAGCAGGGCAACCGCTTCGTCGCTAAACGTCAGCGTCCGGTTCTGGCTGGCCAGCAGCGCGTCGACAATCAGCATAATGTCACCCGGACGCGCTCTCAGCGCCGGCAGCCGCAGCTCCAGAATATTAATGCGGTAAAAGAGATCCTGGCGGAACTGTCCTGCGGCCACCATCTGACTCAGGTCTTTGTTACTGGCGGTGATCAGGCGGAAACTGGCGGTAATGAGCCCCTCGCCCCCTACCCGGCTGAACCGTTTTTCCTGCAGAATGCGCAGCAATTTGATCTGCACGGCGGGCGGGGCTTCGCTGATTTCGTCGATAAACACCGTGCCATTCATCGCCATTTCGAAAATACCGGGTTTGCCGCCCCGCCGGGCACTGGTAAACGCCCCTTCAGCGTAGCCGAACAGTTCACTTTCCAGCAGGGACTCCGGGATTGCCGCGCAGTTAAGCGCAATAAAAGGCCCTGCGCTGCGCGCACTGGCGTGATGAATACTCTGGGCAAACAGCTCTTTGCCCGTGCCCGTCTCCCCGAGAATATTCACCGGCAGATCGTGAGCCGCATAAAGTCTGGCCTGCTCAATCACAGACACCATCTCAGGCGAGCGGCCCACGATGTCCGAAAAGGTGTAAACCGTGGTGAAGCTGCTGCCTGCAGGCTTTCTTGCCGGAACCGGAGCGCATCCCTCGTGCTGTCCCGCTCTGACGGCGGTGATGAGGGTATAAAAATTTTGCTGACCGGGGATATGTTTCACCGTCAGCCGGAGGGCGTCGCCCTTGATCTCATGTACCTCGTCGGTGATATCCCGCTCATTGATGATGCAGCTGAACAGCGTTTTAAACGCGTCGTTTTTTAAAATCTTATCCCCGATCCGGCAGGGAAAAAGCGACAAACCCCGGGCGTTGATATTGATGACTTCACCGGACTGATCCAGCCACAGGATCCCTTCCCGCGACTGATTGAGGGCTGACCAGGCCATCGCCAGCTTCGTGCTCTCCCTGTTGATATATTTCAGCGTGCTCGCCGCGACATCAAGAGCCTGCTCGATCGCGATATTATCGGTGTCCCCCATGATGACCTTCAGATCGTACTTTCTGGCCATTTCCGCGACGGTCAGGCCGCCAATCACCAGATCATAATCATTATCTGCCAGATTTTTGACGACGTTATCAATGTCGTAGTGGTTGTAGACCTGACAGATTTTGAACTCTTCATGCGTCATGTTCTGGTAATGGCGAAGAACATGGCAGAACTGCGGAAACCCGACTGCGGCGATTTTTTGTGACTTCTTGCGCGCTTCCATCAGGATACGAAATATGCCGTGCAGGTCGTGGGCGATTTCAATGACCGGAACCGCCACGTTATTCCGAAGCAGTGCCGCGGTGCCACCCCGGCTGATGAGGATGCGGGTTCCTCCCTGAATCAGCTGTTGCGCTTTTTCAACCACGTCAAAATAGCGATATTCGTAAACCGGAATATCAATTTTTTTCTCAAGCAGGACATTCGAGATGCGTTGTGTGATGGTTTGTGACACCGAGAGGATCGCAATTTCGTTGTTTTTCATAGGCCATTCTGCGCCATCGTTTTACCGGAAAAGCGGCAACTTTCGTCACGCTGACAGCAACCGATGCCGCGTGACGAAACGAACAACGCCTGCGCAGGGTAATACGCAGGCAGATTTTTATGGGCGGGATTCTCAATCAGAAACGCTGGCGACGATAGACAATCTGTCCATTGCTGATGGTCGCACAGTTGTCGAGATAGTGATCGCCCGTTAAGCGTTCACCCCGGGTGTCTTCAAACACCACTTTCTCCTGCCGCAGTTTCACAATAGCGATATCGGCAAAGGCGCCGGAAGCCAGCGTGCCTGCCTCGCCCTGCATCTTCATCAGGCGTGCAGGCGTGGTGGTGACGGCGCGAACCACATCGAACAGTGACATCCCCATGTTCAGATACTTGGACATGATAAAGGGCAGACTGAAGACCTTATCGGTGCGCAGGCTATTTCGCAGGGTCAGATCGGTGCTGATGATGTCCGGGTTGAACCCCTGCTCCATCGCCTTCCGCGCCACGGCAAAGTCGAAGTGCGCCACACCATTCGAACAGTCGAAAATGACGCCACGATCCCTGGCCGCTTTGATGTCCGGAAAGAGCTCGCCGTTGTCCTGCAGGATGGCATGGCCGGTGCCGTGGAAACAGTGCGCGAAGATATCATCAGCCTGGAAATGCGTAATCAGTTCATCGGCGGGCAGACGCGAATCTGTCACATGCACGCACAGCCCGGTGTTCAGCTGACGGGCCAGTTCCACGGTGGCGAAGAAGGGATCGCCACTGAAGTGACGTCCTCTGGCGATATCCTGGCTGTAACGCAGCTTCAGACCGAGAATATTGTCGCGATGTTCATTCACCGTCCGGGCAATCTTTTCCACGTTGAAGTTGGCCGGGTTAGTATTTTCCAGATACCCGGTCGGCCCACCGCCCAGCGTGGAGAGGCCGACATTGACGACGTTCAGATAGCTTTTTATCCGCGTCTGCGCCGTGTTGATGACGCTGTTACGGAACAGCCCGTAGTTCACCCAGCCGCTGCTGCCCGCATCCACCACCCCGGTCACGCCATTGGGCAGGCCGATCACATCGGGGTTAACGCTGATAGCCGTGCCCCCGTGAAAAACGTGGGCATGAAAGTCAATCAGGCCCGGCAGCACCAGGCAGCCCGCCGCGTCGATAACGGTCTCCGCCTCCGGGTTGTCAACCGACTGCAGATCGACGATACGGTTGCCTGCCACCCCAACGCTCTGGTCAAGGAAGATGGCGCGTTCCGGGTCCACTACCCGGCCATTTTTAATCAGAATATCCAGTTTCATTTTGCTTTTTCCTTTATCCAATACCGATCATTTTCCAGTAGGGGATCCCTATGAGAAAAAAGACCAGCACGTTGACCAGCACCATGGCGCTACCCAGTAACCAGAAGGTTTTTTGCGGGACATACCCACTTGAGAAGGTGAAGACACCCGCGCCGTTGCCGTAATGGGTCAGGAGTGCGCCATACCCGGCAGAGAAGGCCAGTGACAGTGCGATGTACATCGGGTGGGCCTGCGTGGTCATGCCCAGCGTGAATAACACCGGATAGAAAGAGACCACAAAGGCACTGTTAGAAACGAAGAAGTAACGCACCGCGAGGCTGATAAAAACCAGTACGCCAAGGGCACTGATTTCGCTGAGTTGCGACAGGTCCAGATAGTTTTTGATCACGTCGACCAGAAAGACATAGAAACCGCCTTTAGAGAGCGCGACCGCACAACCGTAAAACGCACCGTACCAGACAAAGGTCTGCCAGGCCGATTTTTCACTGGCTACATCGTTCCAGTTCAGTACGCCGAACAGCAGCAGACAGGCCAGGAATGCCAGCCCCACCGGAATGAAGGGGATCCCCGTTAAAGAGCCGGTCATCCAGCCGAGAATACCCAGCACAAAGAAGACCATCAGCAGTTTCTCTTCACGCTTTACCGGGCCCAGCTCGTGCAATCCCTGAACGGCAATGTCATTGACGTTATCGATGCTCTTCAGTTCAGGCGCATAGAGTTTATAGAGGATCCAGGGGGCCGCCAGCAGCACCAGTCCCGCCGGCAGGATGGCAGCCTTAAACCAGACCATCCAGCTGAGATTCACATTCATGATCTCATTCGCCAGCGAGACGGTAATCGAGTTGGTTGCCATCCCGGTCAGGAACAGGCTGGAGGTGCCCATCGAGACGACATACATCAGAATCGTGAGATAAGCGCCAATCCTGCGACTGCCCTTATCGGGCGTTGATCCCAGTGCTTCGGCGATGTTGCGGAAAATGGGATAGGTGATGCCGCCGGAACGCGACATGTTTGAGCCTGTGGCCGGTGCCAGCACCGTGTCGGTTACCATCATCAGGTAACCCAGTGTCAGCGTATTTTTGCCATACCGCTGAAGCAGCTGGTAAGCGATACGTTTACCTAAGCCGGTGATCACGAAGGCTTTGCAGATGATAAAGGCACTGATGATAAACCAGACCATCGGGCTGCCAAATCCGGCAAACAGCGGGCCAGGCGCAATGAACAGTGACGCGAAGCCCAGAATAATCAGCATAATCACGGCGTCGGTGAACGGACGCAGAACCAGACCGCACAGCATCGCCAGATAGATACCGACTAAGTGCCAGGTCTGGGCGGAGAGGCTTTCCGGGGGCGGGATCATCCAGAACAGAACGGGGAAAAAAAGGATGGGTAAGAGCTTCAGATAAAGCATGATGATATTACCTCTGCTTAGCAGCCGCGTGCCGGGACGCCGGGACGCGGCTTTTCATTATTTTTAAGAATTAGCGGTAAACGTCGTCGATGAACTCAACGCCTTTTTCATCTAATGCTTTTCTGACCCATGCGCGGTTCGCGGTGCCACGCTTCGCTGCAGCAACTTTACCGGCGTCAAAACTGGCGTATTCCGTCGCTTTTTCGAGCAGCGCCGCGGCATCGTTCAGCGGGACGACTATCACTCCGTCCGCATCGCCCACGATCAAATCCCCCGGACACACCGCGACACCGCCGACGGCGATGGGGGTATTGACTTCTCCCGGTCCCTCTTTAAACGGACCGGCGGGGTTTGAACCGGTGGCGAAGATGGGGAAATCGAGCACCGAGAGGGCATCAATATCCCGGACAGGCCCATCCAGCACGATGCCGGCAATTTTGCGATCGTAGTGAGCGTAAGCGATCATGATCTCCCCCATCAGCGCACGGGACCGATCGCCTTCGTTAGAGACCACGATGACATCGTTTTCTGTTGCCATATCCAGCGCCGCATGCAGCATCAGATTGTCACCGGCGCGCGCCTTCACGGTTATGGCATAGCCCGCCATGACAGGTTTCACCGGTGAAGAGATCCGCCTGATGCCGTTACCGAGTACAGCAATTCGGTTCATGGTGTCAGCAATGTTGGCCACAGGCAGCTGCTGATAGGCTTCGAGTAACGCCACGTCAAAAGCGGGACGCTGTGTGAAAATACGATTACCAATAGACATACGCTTCTCCTTAAAAGCCCGGCACCGGCCAGGATGGTTTTTTGCCCGATAACACTTCATCAATGCCGATAGCGGAATGCAGCGAGGCACGGTCCGTGGCTTCTTTCGTGGCGGCACCAATATGGGGGGCAATTACGACGTTACTCAGTGCAAAAATGGGATCGGCGGGATCGAACGGCTCTTTCTTCAGGACATCCAGCCCGGCTCCGGCAATCTGAGAGGTCGACAGTGCGTGATACAGCGCTTTTTCATCGACCAGCTTGCCGCGTGCGGTATTGATGAAGTAAGCCTCTGGCTTCATCAGTGAAAACTGCTTTTCACCGACAAAGTCAAAGGTCTCTTCTGTCGCCGGGCAGTGTAGCGAAACAAAATCACTCTCCCGGAAAATCCGGTCAAAATCCTGAGTTAACTCAACACCGTCCGGCACCTGAGCAGCTGTTTTGTAGGGGTCAAAAGCAATGACTTTCATGTTGAAGCCATGCAATGCCTTCATGGCTACGCGTGAACCGATATTGCCGACGCCGATAAGGCCGAGGATTTTCCCGTCCAGCTCTACTTTTGGCGTGCGCAGTTTTGCCCAATAATAATCTTCCAGCATTTTCTCTTCGACGAGACGGAAGTTACGTGAGCAGTGCAGCATGAAGAAAAGCGCCAGTTCAGCCACGGACATACTGTTGGCGACAGGCGCATTAAGCACCGTGACGCCGTGGCGTTTTGCCGCCTCTAAGTCAACGGTGTCATAGCCTGCGCCATGGCGTGCAACCACTTTTAATTTTTTTGCTGCGGCAAATACGCGCTCAGACATTTTTGAAAGTCGAACAATAATTCCGTCACAGTCAGGGATGTCGCGAATGATATCCTCCTCTTCCATGCCGGAACCGGTAATGAGTTCGTAGCCACGACTCTCCAGATAGTCCCGCCCTTCCTTCATGATCTCCTGCGGAAGCAGAATTTTATAGCTCATTTAAGGTACTCCCTTGTGGTTTCTTTCCCCGGCTGTTGCAGAGGTCATGCCAGAATGAAAAAGACAGCCAACAGGAAATAAATAAGATCATGAAAAATAATATTTTTTTATTTTAATGTTAGCTGACACGCCGCTTTAAAAGAGTGACAACAGTCTCATCCTGCGCAATGGAAAAATAAGCACATTTCAGAGTGAAAAGAAAAAATTTCAATATGAAATAACCACTACGTTAATAGCTGGTTAATTAAATTTTCTTGTTTTTTCTGACTGGTTAAAACAACGTAGATCAGATTAATTAAGGGATAAAATATAACGCTGTTAATGTTATTTCCAGACTACCGACAACAGGAAAGAAATAAAGATCTCTTTTTCCTGCAATAATGAAAAAGGAAAGGTTTTTCGTTCCGGACTGCGCTCAGAGGTGACAGATAAAAATTTTCATTCCGTTCAACTTTTTTGAGCGCTGATGACAGGCGCTTCGTTGAAAAACGGATGGGGCTATTTCTGCCCCACCCATCATTTTTTCAGATACAGATGAACGGTACTGGCTGGCGAGAGCGTGATAACGTCATCAATCAGGTTACGTTAACGCCAGAATGACTTAATATAAGAACGGCTGCTGAGTCTTTTAATAAAATGGTAGGGACAGGTAAAACGCTGCCCATCCCATTCAAGATTAAACCACTGAAACTCATCATCTTTTATTTTCTCTACCAGGCTCATCGCCTGCATGGGCGTCTGAAAAGCATAAGCTTTCATCACGCCCTCTTTGGTGCATAAATCAATATGAACCATGGAACCCCCTGCTGTGTAAAAAAGCACGCTTTATAATTATGGAATAGCCTTTAAAGCATAATGCAGGATCCGCCCGCCGATTATCTGAATCTGTAATATTTACGTAAAAGATCGGATAACGGTTTTTTTTGTCTCTTTTTGGGCAAGCAAGCCTTATTACATCAATTAATTTGATGATGCAGACATGACAGGGCTGGATGTGAATAGACGCCCCTTGTCGCGATTGACGACAGCACAGATAACACGCTCATCCGCGCATTTTTTCAGCCTGCCGTTCCGGCTTCAGATGCGCGCCCGCTCGGGCAGAGCGTTACCGATGCTGTCGGGATGGTCAAAAACAGAGCATATCGTTACACTCTCAGCAGCCTTCTCTGCGAACCGGCACGGCTCAGACGTTCCCTTACGGCAGGCAATAAGGACTCTTATGCTGGATTATATGGTGTCGCTCTACCGTACTGTTCCTGTCTCGCCGGGCTGTCTCAGCGCCTGGCTTGCCCGCTGGCTGGCCCGGGAGCAGAGTCGCTGCCACGATCATCACTTTTCCGCCGCGTTTCCCTGGCGCGAAACCGGCCTGCCCCAGCACACCTTTTTGCAGCGGGAACTGACGATAAACGGCCAGCGCTATCTCACCGGGCCGCGCTATCTGGGAGGAGAACTGGCTCAGCCCTTCATTGATGTCATCGCACGTGATGGCGCGCTGGATTATGCGGCGGCTGACGCCATCATGCGGGCGTGGCAGGTGCTGAATCCGCTCAGGCTGCGGGTCCTGTTGCCTGTGACTCACGCTGAAATCGGCTTTACTGACCAGCTGCTTTTCCTCAGCGATCCCGCTTCGCTGCCGGAACCTGTCACAGGCGAACTGTCTCTGGTCACCGCCAGCCGGCGCGATTATCCCGCCTGTCTCGCGGCGATCCATCACGCCTATCGCGTCAGCAGGCAGATCCTGCCGCATCTCCGCGATCAGTTACAGGCTACCAGCAGGCAGGAGTTACGGGATGATATCGCTGACGGGCACGTCCGTCTGATTGTCTGGCAGGAGAGGATGGCTGGACTGATTATTTGTGTGCCACGGCAAACGGCGTTTATTGAAGGCTTCCAGATTATGGATGAAGTTATTATCCCTGCCTGTCAGGGCCGGGGGCTTGCCGCGAGCGCGCAGCGGCTTTTGCTGCGGCAGCTTCATCTGCACCATGGCGCGCGCGCGCTGCTGACCGGCACGATTCTGCCAGGCAACCTTCCTTCTTTACGAACGGCCTGCAATGCCGGACGACGCTGCGTGCTGAAGTATCAGTTTTTTACCCCCGCCGATTTACGCACGGGCGGTCTGATCTGCTGAGGTCACCACAAGGCGAGCGCAATCAGCTTATCCTGCACCCGGTAAACACGCTGCTTCAGACTCAGGCTCTCTTCAGCACCGATGAGGTTAGCCTCATAAGCCGCATTGATTTTTTCCAGCGCGCTTTTGGTGCTAATTTTCAGTCCTTCATGCCAGTTCGCTTCTGAGCGGCTGGCTGCCTGCTTCTCCAGCTTTCTCACATATTCCGCGACGTTTTTGTTCGCGGAAAACAGGTTACTCACGGCCCTATCTCCCTCTTTTTGCTGCTGAAAAAGTCCCTCCCGGCGGCGCCAGGTCTCTGTTCCGGAATGCCAGAGTGCGTCTCTGCACTGGCTATCCGGCAGGCATCCTAACCTCTTTCTGAGATTGCAACTTTGATCTGACTGACGCGGCTTCGCTCGCATAATCCCCCGCACTGTCCTTAACTCAAATCTTGTAATCCCGTTCCACTGAGAACTCCCGGAGGACGCTTTGACAACCACATCTGAGACAACGACCAGTGACAATACCCTCACGCTCCGGCGCTGGATAACGATCGGCCTTCCCGCAACCGAGCTTTTTGCCCTGTGGCTTGAGCCGGATACCCTGCCCCGGATTATGAGCCACTTCGCCAGCGTGACACCGGTGAATAAAAGCGATGCACACTGGCAGGTTGAAGGGCCTCTCGGCAGGCATTACCGCTGGGAAAGCCGGATTGTTGAAGCGCACCCGGGCGAAGTCATCGCCTGGCGTTCGCTGGACGGCGCGGACATTCCTAACGAAGGTGAACTGCGTTTTCGCCCCGCGCCGGGTGAATGGGGGACCGAACTGGCCCTGACGCTGCAGTTCACCCCGCCGGGCGGGGCACTGGGGAAAAAGGTGACCACGTTATTCGATCTGCTGCCGAAAGAGGTGGCCAGCAAAGCGTTACATCGCTTCAAGAGCCTGGCTGAAACCGGTGAAATTCCCACGCTGGAGGGGCAGCCTGCGGGCCGCCATGCCAGCCGTAAGGATAAGGAGAAATAGATGCGCGCACTCTGCTGGAATGGCGTCAACGATCTCAGCGTTGAAACGGTGGCCGATCCTGGTCTGATTAACCCTCACGATGCCATCATACGGGTCAGGCTTACCACTACCTGCGGCTCCGATCTCCACGTCATTGACGGTCTGATCCCGACGATGCGCGAGGGGGATATCCTGGGCCATGAATTTATGGGCGAGGTCGTCGAGGTCGGCAGCGCGGTGAAAAATATCCGCCGCGGCGATCGGGTGGTCGTACCCTCCTTCATCTCCTGCGGATCCTGCTGGTATTGCCAGCAACAGCTCCCCTCCTGCTGTGACAACACACATCCGCAGTGGGAAAAAGGGGAAACGGCGCTGGGCCATCCGACCGGCGGGATTTACGCTTACAGCCATGCTTTTGGCGGCTATGCGGGCTCGCATGCGGAGTATGTCCGCGTCCCCTTTGCCGACAATGACTGCTTTGTCGTACCCGACGGTGTCACCGATGAGCAGGCGCTGTTCCTCTCCGATGCGACACCAACCGGCTACATGGGTGCCGATTTCTGCAACATCCATCCGGGTGACACGGTGGTGGTCTGGGGCTGTGGCGGCGTCGGCCTGATGGCTCAGCAGAGTGCCTGGCTGATGGGTGCACATCAGGTCATCGGTATCGATCGCTATCCTGAGCGGCTGGCGATGGCGCGGGACTTTGCAGGCAGCATCGCGCTGGATTACACCTCGGTCGATATCCACGAAGCCCTGCTGGAACTGACCGGCGGCCGCGGCCCGGACAGCTGTATCGATGCGGTCGGCATGGAGGCCAGGGGGGAAGGCTTAAGTCAGGTCTACGACAAGACGAAACAGATGCTGCATCTTGAAACGGATGTGGGTGCCGCCCTGCGTCAGGCACTCTACAGCTGCCGCAAAGGCGGCAACATCGCTATCCTGGGCGTGTATGGCGTGATGGATAAGTTTCCGCTGGGGCTGATGATCAACAAGAGTCTGACCATCCGCACCGCCCAGCAGCACGGGCAACGCTATATGCACAGGCTGCTGGAACATGTCGCGCAGAATGAACTCAACCCGGCGTTTATGGCGACGCATCGCTTCCCGCTGGAAGAAGCGCCGCGCGGCTATGAGATGTTTAAGCATAAAGAAGATGGCTGTGTTCGTGCCGTCTTTGTTCCCTGAGAACAGGATGCCCCTGACCGATCCGGGCGGCTGAGCCGCCCTTTTCTGTTTATTCCCCGCGCTTACCTCAACGTCCGATTATCCTTTTATGGCAGCCCATTTCCCCTGACCAGAGCGGAAGCTGACCGTTCAGGATGGCAGGATCATATGAATTTTTTATGAACCTGAAGCCAAAAAACGATGTTAAATGAATAACCTGCCTGAATGTTGCCGATACCTCCATCATTCACATTTTGTAAAAATATTAATCACACTACGTTATCGTTTCATGCATAAATTAGTGCCACCTTTCACTCATGGAGCAGGCAAATGACGCAGTTTGTAGCGATTTTTTTCTCTTCACTCTTTATGTGCAGCAACGTTTTCGCCGGGTCGGTCTCTTCCGTCTCACTCGGGGCCATTTCAACCGCCCTGAATGAACGTATGCAGGTCATGAAAGCCGTGGCAGGTTATAAAGCGCAGCATCATTTACCCGTGGAGGATCTGCCCCGGGAGCAGGTGGTACTGGAGAACATGCTGCACAATGCGCAGCAGGAAGGACTTGAGCCGGAATCGGTGGAACCTTTTATTCACGCCCTGATGAATGCCAGTAAAGCCATTCAGTATCGCTATCGGGCTGACTGGCTTTCCACACCGGATAGCCTGCAGGCTGTTCCGGATCTGGCAGAGACCCGGCAGCAGATACAACGGCTGGATACACAGTTACTGACGGCGATCAGTCAGCGGCTGATGGCAGGCACCCTGGCTGACGCCGACAAAGCCTGGCTGCTTTCGCAGCTCGCGGCCCCCCACCTCAGTGAGGCGGACAAAAACAGCCTCGTGACCTCCCTTTCCCGCATTCAGCGCAGGCATTAGGGATTAGAGAGTTAACGGCCGGAAACACGTCTGGCCGTTAACCGCGCAGCCGCAGTGTGGCCGGCAAGACCAGCTGACTCTCGGAGGGATCGTCTCCCCGGATCAGGGTGGTCAGCATGGAGAAACAGGCCTGCGCCAGCGCCGGGACATTCTGCTCTACCGTATCGATCGGAATGGAGAGCGAATCATACAGATAGTGATCATCAAAACTGGCGATGCGGATATCGCGGGTCAGCAGGTGATGCTCGCTCATGTAGCGCAGCACCCCTTCCAGCAGACCACAGGCGGCGGTGAACATCGCTTTAGGAGGACGTCCCAGCCGGTCACACAAGGCCGAAAACATCTCATAGCCGCTGCCGGGATGGTAGTTACCCTGAATAATCCACTCCGGCTGCAGGGTCACCCCCGCGCGCGCCAGCCCCTGCCGGAATCCCGACAGACGATCCTGGGTGGGCGACAGCGCCGACTGTCCGCCAAGGAAGTAGATCTCTTCCGGACAGGCGCGCGCCAGTTTTTCAACGAGATCGGCGGTAGGGGTGACCGAGTCGGTGATCACCCAGGGAAGCGCGGTGTTGTTCATGTGGCGATCAAACAGCAGTACCGGTAACTGTTCGCTGAGGCTGACATAGTCACTGTCATCCAGCATGCTGGAGGCGACAATCAGCCCATCAACCTGACGGGCAACCAGGTTATTCACGACCACCCTCTCCTGAGCACCATTTTCATCGGTACAGGAGATCAGCAGCTGGAGACCGGCTGCCCGGCAGAGGTTTTCCAGCGCATGCGAAAAGGCGGCGAAACCGTGGTTAGTGATCTCCGGCACCACCAGCCCCAGCGTGTGGCTGCGGGCATCATGCAGCATCCGGGCATGGATGCTGGGCTGATAATGGTGTTCACGGGCCAGCGTCAGAACCCGCTCACGCGTCTCCTTTGCCACCCGTAACTCTTCGCCACGGCCGTTAAGCACCAGGCTGGCAGTGGCTTTTGAAACGCCAGCCAGCCCGGCAATGTCACTGATGGTAACGCGTTTGGTTTTTCTCACGGCAGGACACGGTTGATGGAACAGGCCGTTATTCTACCATGCAGCGACGCAACGACCAGTAGCGGGCCGTCAGTTCTGCGCCTCCGCGCAGGGTGAGCTTCGCCGCCGTGTCCGGAAAATAGCGGCTGCTCATCACGCCCTCCCCGTCATTGATGAAAATCTCCACGCTGGAGTGGTCGCAGAGGATCTGCAACCGGCGGGCTGCCCCTGTCCAGTAGCGGAAGATCCACTCGCCCGAAACCAGACTGCGACGGGCAAGCCGCAGTTCATCCTGCTGCCACGACAGGATCAGCGTATCGGCAAAATTGAGTTCGATATATCCCTGACTCTCCAGCATCAGCTCCAGTCGCGCGGCGGCGATCGGTGGCATGTCATCAGCGCGACCCTGATAGTGCTGCTCCGCTTCGCGCAGCGCCTGCAGTTCGGCAACCGGCTGCTGACAGAGCCGCCCGTTGCGTGAGCTCAGTTCACGCAGGCAGGTCATCTGGTGGATCCAGCGGTGCGCGACCGTCGGCTGGGCCATCTCCTCGCCATCCGGCGTGCCCATCCAGCCCACCAGCAGACGCCGTCCGTCCGCAGTAAGCGTGGTCTGCGGCGCATAAAATTCAAACCCGGCATCCATTTCATTCAGCGGGCCGTGTGTATATTCAGCCTGCTCATAATCCAGAGAGCCGCTCAGCCAGGCGCAGGCGTGGCTGTTCAGGTAGCGTTTTTCTTCCGGCGCCACGCCCTGCGGACAGCAGATCAGATAAGTGCTGTCGCCCAGCGTGAACATATCCGGGCATTCCCACATGTAGCCCGCAGCACCCAGTCCCCCCCGCTCGCTGCCCGCTATTTCGCCGAGAGAGTGCCACGCGCGCAGATCGTCAGAACGCAGTAACAGCACCCTGCCCTGCCGCTGCGTGGTCTGCGCCGCCAGAACCATGTACCAGTGGTTTTCGTGCTGCCACACTTTAGGATCGCGGACGTGGCCGGTGTAGCCCTCCGGCACGGCAATGACCGGGCCGAGTTTGTCGAATCCCCCTGTGCTGTTCTGCTGCGCCAGGCACTGCCACGCGGTGCGCGAGCCATCCTCAAATTTGACGTTACCGGTGTAGATCAGCGTCAGCACGCCGTTCTCCTCCACTGCGCTGCCGGAGTAGCAACCGCTGCGGTCATACTCCTCATCAGGCATCAGGGCAATGGGCTGATGCTGCCAGTGCAGCAGATCCGCTGAGCGCCAGTGACCCCAGCACTTATGCTGATGTGCACACCCCAGCGGATTCCACTGGTAAAAGAGATGATAGTGTCCGTCAAAATGGATAAAGCCGTTAGGATCGTTGAGCAGCCCGGTCACCGGTGCCAGATGCCAGCCGGGATAGTGGCGGTCGCTGAGCGCCGCGGGCATACCCTGCATGACCGCCTGCAGGATGGCGGCCAGACGTGTTGATGCGCTCATTATTCCGCGTCCGTTTTATATTTGAGCAGGTAAGAGATCACAAACGCCGAAATGAAGGCGATGGCGATACCGATAATATAGTTCAGCAGCGATCCGGCCTGCACGATGGCCATGCCCGGCAGACCGGTCAGGCCGACGGCGGTCATGTAGACGTGCACCGAAACCACCCAGGCTCCCCCCAGCGCGCCCCCGACCAGGCCGGCAATGAAAGGTTTCATAAACCGCAGGTTAATACCAAAGATCGCGGCTTCCGTGATCCCCAGCAGCGCAGAGAACGCGGAGGGCAGCGAAATCGCTTTGATTTTTGCATCGCGGGTTTTAAACCACACCGCCAGGCAGGCACCGCCCTGAGCGACATTCGCCATCGCCCAGACAGGCAGCAGGAAGTTTACCCCGATGGACGGGTTACCCAGCAGCCCCGCCTCGATAGCGTGAAAGCTGTGATGCACACCGGTAATGACGATCACGGAATAGAGTCCGCCGAACACCAGGCCTGCCAGCCAGCCTGCGTGTGCGATCAGGGTGCTGAGCACAAAGGAGATGCCATCACCCAGCATACGGCCGGCCGGACCGATGATCAGCAGCGCAATGAAGCCGGACAGAATCACCGTCAGAAACGGGGTCAGGATCAGATCGAGGGCATCCGGAATAACCCGGCGCAGCTGCTTTTCCAGCATACTCATAAACCACACGGCCAGCAGCACCGGGAATACCGTCCCCTGATAGCCGATCATCGCCACTTCAAAACCAAAGAAGTTCATGGTGTGGAAACCCGACGCCACCCCCCAGGCATTAGTCAGGGCCGGATGCGTCAGGATGCCGCCGAGGGTCGCGCCGAGAAAGGGGTTTCCGCCAAACTCGCGCGCCGCCGTAAAGCCAATCAGGATCGGCAGGATAATAAAGGCCGCCGAGCTGCACATATCGAGCATGATATAGAGCGCATTCTCCGGGTTAACCCAGCCGTAGGTTTTGACCATCCCCAGCAGGCCCATCAGCAGCCCCGACGCCACAATGGCCGGAATGATCGGCACAAAGATGTTCGACAACAGACGGGCGATTCGCTGGAAAGGGTTGAGCTTACGGGCCGCTATATCCGCCGCCTCCGACTTACTCGATTCGCTGATGCCCGCCTCGGCGATGAACGCCGCATACACCTTGTTCACCACGCCGGTGCCAAAGATCACCTGAAGCTGTCCCGCATTGCGGAAGCACCCCTTTACCCCCTCAATCCGGCCAATGGCAGCGGTGTCCGCCAGCGCATCATCGGCCAGCACCAGCCTCAGCCGGGTAGCGCAGTGTGCGGCACTGGCGATGTTCGCTTTGCCACCCAGCAGGGGCAGGAGTGCCCGGGAAATCTTCACATAGTCCATACATACCTCTGTCTTGTTATGTTTTTATCCGCGTGACTATCCGGCCCCGGATACGGGGCCAGCCGGTCAGAACCAGGTTTCCATCTGAACGCCGAAGTTCCATTCGCCACCGGCATCAAACCCTTTACTGCCGAAGGCGTCGTCACTGGCATAGTTATCCAGCCGGTGATCCCAGTCCATCCAGGTGGCAAAGAGCCGGATTTCCGGGCGCTTGAGGAAGTCACCGACATCACCGGCTTTCAGCGTGGGCGCCACGGTGAGCTTGGTGAAGCTGCCGCTGACCGCGTTGCGATTGTTATACCCCTGCGGACGCAGATCCATGTACTGATAGGAGCCTTCATACTGCATCTCAAAGTTCTGCGTGATTTCCTGAATCAGCCGCAGGTTGACCGTCGCCCAGTCGTAGCTGTCCCCTCTGACGTAACGGTCGTCACTGCGCTGCGCCAGTAAAGCAGGCGCAATGTGCCAGCCTCCGCCCAGCGGCGTGATGCCGTAACTAGCCAGACGCCAGGTGCTGGCCTCCTGCAGCAGTGCGCCGTCAGAGCCAATGGATTTCACCTCCGCTCCCAGTCCGTGACCGTAAAGCAGTGCAGTTTTCGACGAACCGTCTGTCAGCCCATAGAAACTGTCGTTGTGCAGGCCCAGCAGCGCGTGGACGCCGGTATTGGCTGCATCGCTTTTGACTTTGTTACCCTCAATATCCCGGCGGTCATCGTTATCCTTTGCCCGCAGGCCGCTGACCATCATCTGCACCGGACCGACAAAGTTGTTCAGTGACAGGATGTAGTTCTGCGCGGTGTTTTCGTTGTTTTCAATGTCGCCAAAAGTACGGCCATAGAGAGAGAGGTTGCTGCGCGCCTGATCGCTCCATTTCATGTCGTAGATACCGGCACCGGTTCCGGCAAGGAACACCACATCGGAGTCGATCCAGTGGATATCAAAGTTATCACGGTCAAAACGCTTACCGGCCCAGACGGTGGCGTTGTCGAAGGCGCCGGTAAAAGTAGGCAGCTGGCCCAGTTCGACAAACGCCTGACGCAGATTGAGGTCGCTGCTGGCGGCCGTCCAGTCGTTATAGGTCCGCTGCCCGTCGGCCAGCATCGCTTTGAAACGGGTTGTGGCCCCGCTGGCCAGCGTCTGCTTATGCTCCAGATTCAGCTCAACGTAGGTGTCCGGTTCATTACCCAGACGACCAACGTGACCGCCGGTCTCCCCGGCGGGGGTTACGGTCGGACCGCCCTGGGTTTTCGCGGCTGAACTGTTCATCAGCAGGCCGGATCGGGCATAGCCGTGAAATTCAAAGCCGCCTTCATCGGCCGAATGCTGCTCCAGCTTCGCGGTGCGCTGTTCGACCTGAGCGGCGGAGGCCTGATTCTGCTGCTGAACCGCCGCCAGCTGCTGAGCCTGCTTCTCAGCAGCCCGCGCGCGGGTTTCGGCGGCATCCGCCCGCTGCTCGGCCGCCTGAAGCCGCTGCTCCATGGCTGCCAGACGGGCTTCGATACTGCTCATGCTGGATTCGGCCCAGACGGGAGAGGAAAGCAACAGGGTAGAAAGGGTCACTGCAATGGTGCTTTTTTTCATTTTTTTATGTCCCTGAGAGGAGGCTATCATCACCGGCTTTTTGCTAAACCGGTTTAGGCCAAATCATAGCCACGGGTAATTTCCCTTCGCAACGAAAATAGCTAAACCGGTTTAGTGATTGTGAGTTAGTTCGCAAAACAGGGGTAAAAAAGCAGGGATTACTCTGTCAGTTCGTGAAGCTGGTGGAGCCAGGGGAGTGCAGTCATGGCACCTTTAGCTGTGGTGGCGAGTGCACCGCAGCGCTGAGCACTCGCCAGCGCGCGGGCCAGCTGTGATTCAATTGCGGGCAGACCCGACTTTGCGAGTTCCCACAATAACCCCGCCACGAAGGCATCGCCTGCGCCCGTCGTATCGACACTGACCACAGGGGAGGTGCTGTAGTGCGCAACCCGGCCCTGATAACAGGCCAGCACCCCTTCCCTGCCCCGCGTCACCAGCAACAAATTGATCTGATAACGCGACGCCAGTTGCAGCATGCGCCCGGCCGCTTCACCCTCCGGACAGAGAAAATCGAGCTCTTCATCTGACAGTTTAACGACGTCGGCGTGGCTGAGCGCCTCGCTCACCACCGCCTGCAGTAGTGCCGGATCGGGCCAGAGGTCGTGGCGCAGATTCAAATCAAAACTGACATGCCCGCCTGCGGCCCGGATCTGTTCCATCGCCTTCAGCGTGGTGGTGCGCGAAGGCTCTGCCGCTAAGGCGATGGAACAGCAGTGCAGCCACTCCCCGCGGCCGAACGCAGGCAGGTCGCCCGGTTCAAGAAACAGGTCGGCGCTTGGCCGCACCATAAAGGTAAAGGAGCGTTCGCCCTGTTCATCCAGCCCGACCACCACCGTCGAGGTGCGGTGTCGGGGATCGGTTATCATGGCCCCGGTGTCGACCTGCTCTTCCTGCAGCGTCTGCCGCATGAATTCACCAAAGGGATCCGCGCCAACCCGGCCGATAAACGCGCTGTTTCCCCCCAGACGCGCGACGCCCACTGCGACATTGGCGGGCGCCCCGCCAGGACACTGCATTAACCGACCCGGCATTTCGGGAAGTAAATCCACCACGGCATCGCCGAGGCACCACACGCGAACTGACATACATACTCCTTTGATCAGACCTGAACGCTAAACCGTTTTAGCTATAGCGGGAAACGATGCCAACTTCAAGTGTTCTAGTGCTGGAGTGATGCCTCGCTGACAGCCGCGAGCAGGTTATTGCGGTAGAGAAGCGATAAAAAAAACCGGCCTGAGCCGGTTTCGTTTTCGCTGAAGCGAGACAGGTTACTTCATGGTGGCGAGAATCTGACGGATCGATGCATCTATCTGCTCAGCGATCTCTTTCGGCAGACGACTGAATTCATACTGTACGGTGCGTTTCTCGTCATTGGTTTTACGGCGCGCGTAGGTGTTTGCTGTGGTAAAGGTGGCCAGTTTTTCCGTCACCGTTTTGCTGACCGGCGCGGGCTTTTTTAACTGGCGACGGGCGCTTTTAAAGGCATTGAGAATGGCACTTTTTTTCTCATCTGCATTTGCGCTCAGCAGTGAACCCTCAGCCTCCAGCTGCTGCTCTATCCCGCTGACCAGTTCCGTGACGTCTGCGGCCTCCGCCTTTGCTTCCTCCCAGACGTCGAGCAGTAACTGATAGTCCTGCAATGTCAGTTCCGACACCACCGGGAAGAGGCCGATAAATTCGGCGGGTACGGCAGCCGCCTGGAACGCGCGGGAGACTTTGGCGTTAGAGATGCCTTCGGCTTTAGCAATCTCTGATTTGCTCATGCCGTTCTCGTTCATCAGCATAAAGCGCAGCCCCAGCTCGCGCAGGTTATGCTCTTTTGCTGTCTGAATATCCGCGGCCAGCTGACGCGCATCCGCAAGGCTCAGCGCATCGGCGGTCACCAGGACTTCCAGGCTGGCACCCGACAGAATGCAGGCGGCGCGGCGGCGGGAACCGTCCATGATCTCAATTTTGTCACCGTTCACGCGACCAATGGCCGGGAAAAACTGCTGCAGCGTAATGGTCCGGGTGATCTCCTGCAGCGACTCCGGTGTCAGGCTGCTCTGGTCCCGTCCGTTAATGGCCGGGTCGACGCTGGTCCGGGTTTCGATATCGTCATGCGGGATCAGCTGACGCACAAAGGTCGCCTTCGCGCCCGATTTCAGCGTAAAAGTCCGCGACTGGCTGCTGCTGTCGATCATGCTTGCTATCGCGGAGTCGCCAAATTTGCGGCCAATGCGCTGTATAGGTTTGCTCACAGGGTGCTCCTGATATATTCGATGCGATCAAATACCGCCCTTGAGAACTGCTCAGCTTCATATTTCGCTTTACGCAGGGCATCGGCACTGCCCGGATACGAGGAGGGGTTGGCACTGATCACCGTGTCAAAAGATTCACCGCAGCGTTCAAATCCATCCAGGCGCGGTAAGCTGCAGTCCAGCATTGATTTCGTAAAGACTTCCCGCGCATAGCTTTGTGAAGTCAGGTGATCGTGTTTAGAGGTCATTTTTGACATGAAGCCGATATTTGCCTTCAGTCGCGGTTCAACGCCTTCAGATTCAATCCGCTCCAGCATTTCCGGCAGACGGGTCAGATACTTCATCGTGGAGTGGAAGTCGACCTGGGCCGGTGGCGTAGGCGTCAGCAGCACATCACTGGCTGCGATCGCGTTTAGCATAAAGGAATCCAGATGCGGGCCGGTGTCCAGGAAGATAAAATCGTAATCGCCTGCCAGACGATCGATGACGTTACGGCGTAATACTTCGGATGGCGCTACCCCCGGCAGGTGTTCGGCAACCAGCTCTTCCCAGTCGCTGGCCACAAAGCCATCGTCAATTGACGCCGGGATAACATCCACGCCAGGCATGACGGTCGGTTTGATGAACTGTTCGCGAAGCTGGTCTGCATCGAGATCGTTGAGCATCGCCTGAGCGGCCGTTTCCAGAACGGAACCCACGCTGTTGGTATGACTCAGGAACATGGTGCTTGATGCCTGCGGGTCCAGGTCGATAACCAGGATGCGCAGATCGTTATGCAGCATGGAGGGGTGCGCGCGCATACCGTGTGCGAGCGTAACGGTACTGACCGTTTTAGAGACCCCGCCCTTAAGGCTGACAACAAAGACGACAAAGGGGCCGTCGTGGCGGTCGCGATATTTCGGCACTTTACGGTGCTGATAAATGTCGACGACGTTCTGAATGGTCAGTGCATACTGCGAGGTACTGCCCGTCTGTTTTTTGCCAAACTGGTAGCCAGCAGCTTCCATATCCCCGATAGCCGCGACGACCGCGTGCTTGCTCAGCAAAGGCATATTGGCAACGGCATTACGTGAAAATGTCTGGTAAAAACCGGTCTGGTTAAACTCCTGACGCTGCTGCTCAATATGGTTACTCAGTCCATGTAACATGGAATTGGCGCGCGTGGCCATTTCCAGCACTCCACCATAATCACGCTTCATAAGCCCCTCTGATTTCATGTTTTTTGGCATACTACACAAAAAGCGCATATCTGCCAATTTTTTAGAAAAATGCCAAAAACCTGGATTTTTCACTACAGACGATAAGAAATCGTCGGGAAATCAGGCAGGGTGTTGAAGGGAGCCGGGTGATGGTGCGGGCATTTCTGTAGGATACAGCCAGATCTGAGCGTCTTTATGATGTGGTGTTCCGATGCAGGTAACGCCGTGAGAAGGGTGTTTTCATCATGAAAATCGTAAAATAGTTATTATTTATCAATAAGTAAAATGTGAAATCTCCCGGTGAAAAGTGCAGTTGCGCGTGGTCAGACAGTGTGCTTTTTCATTCTGCTGTTCAGACCGGCAATGAATTATGAACCACGCTTACTGAAAGGCGACCCTCACAGCTCTATTCAGCTGCGTAATCGTTAATAAAAATCCTTTTCTCAGTTAAACCTGCCTGACAGAGTAGCAAGAAGGCGGGGGAGTAAGACGTCGTTTTGTGAGCCGTTGTGTCCGGCGTCAGCCAGGTCACTGCCAGAGGCGAAGAAGCTGTAAGCACAGTGCGTGCGATGCGATAAGGCGCCCGGTTTCAGGGATGATCATCAGTTTTAACCTTTCTCTTTTTTATGGCATAAACCAGCCCGTCGTATATCTGCTACAGATGAATTCAACGAAGCATTTTACCTTCGGGCTTTGCAACCGGCGGGAAGTATGTAAAACCCATAACTGTGTTTCAGCTCCTGATATCCCCCAGGAAACAAGCTCTCCCCGCTCCAGATGGTCAGTAATAATTGACTGCGGAAGCATTGCAACGCCAGCACCGCTCAGGACCGCGTCACGAACCGACAGCAGAGAGGAAAGCTTCAGCACCGGATGGGGGTCATAAACGGTCTCGCTGTCATTCACTTTCCAGGTTTCTCCCGTGCGGAAAGAGGACATGACGACGGCATCAACAGGCACAGCACAGTGTTTACTGCTTTCCGGAATTCTGAATGCCGGCCTACCAGTCCGTCATCGCCACCTGGATTGACGCGTATGGCAACATCGAAATGTTCAGCGATCAGATCGCTTACGCGATCCTCAGATATGACTTCGATCTCTATTGCCGGATATCGTTGCCTGAACTCGGCCGTAATACGGCCCAGAGCCAGTTGTGAAAAGAGCACGGGTGCAGCAATCCTCAGCAGGCCGCGAGGTGTGCTCTCGGCATCGCGCGCAGCAGACATGGCATCTTTTATTTCCTGCAGAGGGCCTGACGTAAGAGCAAGAAGTGACTGACCGGCCTGGGTGAGTTCGATATGACGGCTACCGCGCTCCAGTAACCTGACGCCTAACGCCTCCTCAAATTCCAGTATGCGTCGCGACAGCGTTGCCTTGGAACGGCCGGAAATCCGACTTGCTTTGCCCAAGCCGCCATGGCTTGCAACTAATAAAAAATCGTTTAAGTCGTCAAGGTGCATAGCCAGTACCATTAATGAGACAGTCCATCTTATTTTTATCATCTTCTCAACAAAAGTGGAACGAATTAGAGTTCATTTACACCAGTCACCTGAAGGAAAATGAACATGACGATTCTCGTTACCGGAGCCACCGGCCGTGTCGGCCACCATGTTGTTGAGCAACTTGTGAAACGCGGCGCTGACGTACGTATCCTTACCCGCGATCCTGGCAAAGCCAGCTTCGCAGAGGGCGTGGACGTCTTTAAAGGCGATCTGCTCGATATCGATTCCCTGCGGAGAGTCTTCTGTGGCGTCGACACGCTTTTTCTTCTGAATGCTGTCACCGGGGATGAATTCACTCAGGCCCTGATCACGCTAAATGTAGCCCGGGAAGCCGGCATTGACCGGATCGTTTACCTGTCGGTGTTTGATGCTGATAAGGCCGTAAACGTGCCTCACTTTGCTGTAAAGTTCGGCGCAGAGCGCATGCTTGAAACTCTGGGATTCAGCGCGACCATCCTGCGGCCTGCCTACTTCATCGATAATGAGGCAATGATCGCAGACGTGGTCAGAAAGCATAACGTTTATCCGATGCCCATCGGTTCTAAAGGGGTGGCCATGGTTGATGCCCGTGATATTGCTGAAATAGCTGCCATTGAATTGATTCGTCGCGATCGGGCGGCGGGGAAACTGCCTGTTGAGACAATCAATATAGTCGGGCCTGACATCCTCACGGGTACTGATGTGGCTGCGATCTGGACTGAGGTGCTGGGCCGCCCCATTGCTTATGGAGGCGATGATCCGGGCGGCTTTGAGGCCAGTATGGCGAATTTCATGCCTGTGTGGATGGCATATGAAATGCGCATTATGGCCGAACGTTACGTCAGCGACGGCATGATCCCTCAGGAGGGCGACCGCGAGCGTCTGGTTAAGATGCTAGGCCGTAATCTGCATTCTTACCGCGAAACGGCTTTGGCTCTGGCCGGATGAAAAGAGGGCGGAGTTTAACAGGAAGCCGGGATAAGTATCAGGGCGGTTAAAACCGCCCTCCTTAAGATCCCGGACTCCCCTTTATTCAGCTCTACATTTTCATTCGCAGATGATTACCAGATAAGTTCTCGCTTTCTCATCCAGATTCGAAAATTGACTACTGTGCTCTGAATCGGGTTCTTTTCTGGCAGGTCTGAATTTCTCTTCTTCTGCATATCACTCTGCTCTCGCATTCTGACTTTTGCTTTACTGGTGTGTAATTTTCCTTTACCGGCAAAAGTATTTCACTGGATGTCAGTTGAATATCGCAATGATTCACGGTGTTTTCATCATGAAAAATTCCAGATAAAAATATATAAATCAATTACTTAAGTTAACTTCCTTCAGGGTGAGTTTACGTTTTTTCTCTTCAGAAAAAGTTGATGGCTGATCTACAACTTAAGCGCAGTACTCACCCGGGAAACCCGCTGATGTTAATTTTTGTTTTTCAGTGAGCTTGTTTAAACCCTCCTGTGTCAGGCTTTGGATCTGGTCATGTTTGCTGAAACGGCTTAACGCTGAGTCACGGCAGAAAAGCAGTTTCATTTGAGACGGGAATAGCGTCTGGTTTGGGTCTTTTTATCCCCGTTATCCACAGGCCAGATCCAATTAGTCGATCCTCAATAGATCAAATTGAGATCCTAAACAGATCCCCGCAGCGGCCTGAGCCTTATGACACAAGGCCTGAGAGCGGATCAATAACCACTATAGCGAGAAAAACAACCACTGCGGAGAGTATAACAACCACTATGGCGAGAGAAGTAACCGCGCTGGTGAGTAGTGAACAACCACTGTAGCGAGTAGACGGCCCTGGTAACGGTGCATAAACAGCAGTGCTATCAGCTACAGCCTGTTTTCAGGCAGGCTCTGAAGATATGAGGCTGGTGGCTGGTCTGATTTTCTGAAAATGAACGTTTAACAGCCCGTTTTTACACGTTTATCCACCGATTCGATCCAGTAAGCGATCCTCATAAGATCATTAATAGTTCCTGAAAGATCCCTGTAGCAGGCCAGGCCCTGACAGCGCTGGCTTAAGGCCCTGTCAGCAACCACTGTAGCGAGTAAGATAACCACTGTGGTGAGAGAAATAACCACTGCGGTAAGTAGATTAACCGCTATAGTGAGTGATAGTATCCACTGTATCGAGTAACAGCGGCTGTTGCCTGTTCATAACACGGATCTGCCTGATGCCAAGAAAAGAACCCGATATCCTGAACATAGCGGATGCATTTAGCGAAACAGACAAACGCACTGGCGAGGTTGTTACTCTCACGCCTAACAGCAACAACACCGTTCAGCCGGTCGCGCTGATGCGACTTGGCTTGTTTGTTCCGACGCTGAAATCCACGGCGCGCAGTCAGAAAAACCAGATGAATGCCATGGATGTGACACAGGATCTTAAACAGTTATCCCTGGTCCGCTCGGAAGGGTATGACAACATCAAGATTCTGGGTGCCCGCCTGGATATGGACAACGATTTCAAAACCTGGGTAGGGATCATCCGTGCCTTCGCCACGCATGAGTGTCTGGGAGACACGGTAACGCTCTCTTTCGTTGAATTCGCCAAATTGTGTGGCATACCCTCTGTGCGTCTCTCCTCGAAGCTCAGAAGCCGTCTGGATGCTTCCCTGACCCGGATTGCCTCCAATACGCTGACATTTACCAGCAAGGGTGGCGAGAACTACACCACGCATCTGGTGCAGTCTGCCAAATACAGCATCAAAAAGGATACGGTCACCTTACAGGCCGATCCCAAAATCTTTGAGCTCTACCAGTTCGACAGGAAAGTCCTGCTGCAGCTGAAAGCCATCAATGAGCTGGCACGTAAAGAGTCGGCCCAGGCGCTCTACACCTTCATTGAGAGTCTTCCGCCTAAACCGGCGCCGATATCCATGGCCCGTCTGCGTGCCAGACTTAATCTGACTTCGCGTGTTATCACCCAGAACGCCACCGTCAGAAAGGCCATGGAGCAGCTGAAAGAGATTGGATACCTTGACTACACGGAAACCCGGCGCGGCTCATCGGTTTACTTCTGGGTCCATTACCGTCACCCCAAGCTGCGCCCGGCCGAGCTGCCGCTCAGCAAGTCTGGTCTGATCGATGACGAAATGGATGAGTTCGACGATCTCTATAACGATCCGACTGTTATTGATGTCGGCCAGCCTGAAGCCGTGATGGAAGAGGAGAGCAGCGAGCTGGTGATGGTGTCACGTGAGGAGAAAGAGCTGCTGAACAAAATCAGGAAGCAAAAAAAGCAATAACTTTCAGACGTTAGCACGCCTCGTTCCCTGTGATAGCCCTTTCCGCTCGCGGCCTGAGAGTAGGGATGTCAGGAAGGCCTGACCCAACCACTGTAGCGAGTTACGTTACTCTCTACAGTGGTTATCCACCCGCTGCCCGCTCAAAGATCCCGCTCAATCGCTGTGGCCTCCACCTAATCTGCCTTGTGTCGTTTTTAGCCGACGCAGCCAGTGTTAACTCGCTACAGTGGTTGCTCTTCTGTTAAAAGTGATGATGAGTACGGCTGACACAGAGATTTCTCTGCTTTACTCGCTACAGTGGTTATCCGGCTGAACGTCTTCCTGCCTCAGAAGAAGCGGGGCAGGGCAGGTATTTATCGCGCAGCGCGCGCTTCACTTACTCGCTATAGTGGTTACCCTTTCTGTTTTCGAAGCTAATCGTGCCATTCCCATGCTCTTCCTCTCCTGTGAGCTACTCGTTACAGTGGTTATCAGGTTGTTTTATCGCTAAAGCGGTGAGTTAATGATCAGATAATAGCGTTTTAAGGGGTAAACACACTCGCTACAGTGGTTGCCAAACGGAAACAGGCAGGTGAGGTTTACTCGCTATAGTGGTTGTTACTGTTTCTGACCGGCCACGCCTTAAGGGGGTTTACCTTATGTGTGAGTGCTTACTATTGTTATATCCCCTGTCAGATAAGACCTCAAGAAAAATACCAAGACGATGCTCTGCCTCAGTCATCACTCGCTATAGTGGTTCCCTTAAGACTGACCGCCACAGAACTGACCTGCATGACAGGCCCGATGCACCCGAAATGGCCTCAGAGAGTCCCTGCAACAGTAAACATGCCTCCTGCCAGACAAGTCTTCTCGCTATAGTGGTTGCTCGCCTGTTTCCCGTCGCTGAACCGCCTGAGCAGGGACTCTCACTGGCACCGATACTCGCTACAGTGGTTACTGACGCTGAGCTGAGCAGCGATTCACTCGCTATAGTGGATATGTGTCACATCACGTCTTTGCCGGTGTGTAAATATGCAACAAATTGCCTTTCCGCAGGCAGCAGGGAAGTAACATTACTCGCTATAGTGGTTATCCCTCATTCCTGTGCCTGTCTGGTCAGAAATACGCTGTCAAAACGGGAAGCTGTAAAAAGCTCATACAGCAGGTCAGGGGCAGGAGACGGGGCAGGGAAGTGAATCAGTGAACTGCGTGAGGATGGTCAGGAGTGAGGCAACAAAACGACCGGCGCGCCAGCCGCTCTGTTGCTGTTCAGGCAGGTTGCGTTACATCGCCTCCCGGTATTCCGGCCAGGCGACCGATTCAGCCTGGTAGCGGCCAGCGGCAGCAAACAGGGTGCCCTGGAAGTTGATCACACCAGCTGCCTCCAGCCACATCCACTCCTCGGCCTGAACGATACCGGCTGCGATTACGGTGATTTCCAGCGCAGAACAGCATTTGATAATTGCCTGAACCACCGCCTGTTTGGGGCCGCTGCGGTGAACGTCGCGGGTGATCCCGGCGTCGATACGAATACGGTCCGGCTGAATGTGGGTCAGCAGCGAAAGCCCGGCGGAGCCGTCTCCAAAATTGTCGATAGAGAGGCTGATCCCGGCGGCTTTCAACGCACGAACCGCTTCAGAGAAGGCGGCCAGCTGCGAGATAACTGCCGTTTCGCTCACGCCGATGACCACCTGCTCCGGCACCAGTCCCGCCTGCTGAATGGCGGCCACAATCTGCGTGACGGCATCGGGTATCACCACCAGCGTCATCGGCAGCAGGCTGACGTAGAGCGTCATGCCATCAGGGCAGACCTGACCTGCATGGGCGAAAGTCTTTTTCAGGGTCTCCAGATCGTCAGCGTGAAGCTGGGCGTCTGAGGCTGCATCGGAGGGCGCCGCTCTGACAATAGTGGCTTCAATCGCGGTGACTTTACGAGCCAGCGGATCGACGACCGGGCGGAAACTGACGCCTTCTGTTTCAGGGCGGGAATCCGGCACCTCGTTATGCTCTGAAATGAATTCCCAGTAACCGGGCGGAAGAACCTCGTAATAGTTCTCCTTCTCACGTGACTCAACAAAGGTCCGCAGGAATTGCAGTGCCCGATCATCATAGGTCAGTTGATATTTCGAGGTCCCTTTGTCCAGCACCGCCTGGAGCAGCGACGAGCGGTCATGTTCACGCAGGTCAAACAGCGACATACCCGCATTACCAAACCGGCGGGAAGGTGCGTAGTCGCGCATCAGCTCCACGACATTATGATGCCGGCGATCGGCACAGATGCGCTGATAGACTGCCTGAACGCCCGCTTCCGGCCCCTCAAGCAACTGAAAAAAGTGTGTGCCGTTGAATAACAGGATGCCTGTTACGTCGTGCGCAGTGTTGATTTCGCTGGCGTGATCGACCATCTCAGGCAGGGTTCTGACCGGAAAATCATCGGAAATATGGCTGCGATATATAATGGTAGTCAGCATGTGCAGCTCCGCTTTAGGTGAATATAGCGCACACGCTAACACTGTTTAAAAAATGTTTCATCTTTCCTTACTGACTGTAGCACGGCGTGCACACGGGCAGGCAGCACTAAGCGCAGCGGCTGTCGGGTGACGTTCCGGATCACAGCTCCGGTACGTGCAGACGGTCACTCAGCAGGGCTCTCCGCGCAGCTTCCAGTTGAGCCAGTGATCCAGTGCTTCTTCGTTCAGCGGTCTGGAATAGAAGTAGCCCTGTGCCTGGTCACAACCATACTCTGTCAGCGAGGTCACCGCATCGGGACACTCGACCCCCTCAGCCAGCACGGTGTAGTCCAGCTCTTTCAGCATGGCGATGATGCTGCGGGCAATGATGCGTGAGGCAGTATCGGAAGAGAGCTCGCTGATCAGGGAGCGATCCAGCTTGATAACATCCAGCGGCATCCGGCGCAGATAACTGATATTGCTGTAGCCGGAGCCAAAATCATCCAGTGAAATCGTAAATCCACACTCTCTGAGTCTCTCCAGCCCGCGCAGGGCATCAGGGCTTTCAAGGATACGTTCAGTTTCCAGACACTCAATGCCCAGCAGTGAGGTGGGGAGCTTAGCCCTGACCAGCTTGCTTTCCAGTGCAGAAGCAAAGCCTTCCTGCGAGAAGTCGTTCACGCTGACGTTAATCGTTAACGGCAGCTGGATGCAGCTATTCCTGAGCCGCCTCAGGCGGGCTACCGCCTGATCGATAATCCAGGCCGTCAGCACAGAGAGCAGTTCGGTCTGTTCAGCCTGCGGGATAAAGGCACCTGGCGAGAGTTCACCCCGGGTAGGATGCTGCCAGCGGATCAGCGCTTCCAGCCCCACCGGTCTGCCACTCTGCAGGCAGATTTTCGGCTGGTAAACCATATAGAGCCCGACGTTGTCGCGCAGCGCAGCTTTAAGATCGTTCATCAGCAGTAAATCGTCAGCATGCTGCGTCTGCGCCTCGGCGTCATAGCGCTGCGAGGGCAGCCCCAGTCCGACCGCATCGTTCAGGGCACTGACGGCGCGACGTAATACCTCAGGTGCCGACAGTTGACTGGCCACAAAGCCCGCTTCGCCGGTGTGCGGTGTCAGCGCGACTGACAGTCCATCATCCACATCTGCACTGATACCCTCCAGACGACCGGCCACCCAGGCGGCACTCAGGCGGCTGTCTGCCCGGGTCAGGATGGCAAACCGCCCGGTGGCCACGGTATAGAGCATTTCGCCCACCGCCGGACGCAGCCGCAGTGGCAGCAGGGTGGCCATATCTTTCAGCAGGCTTTCAACCGGCCCCATTCCCATCGTGCGGGCCAGTTCATAGGCTCGTGACATATCAATGCAATCAATCAGGACCAGGCGGCGGGGTGTGATATCGCCCGCCACAGCCAGATACTGCAAATCCCGGATCAGACGCTGGCGGTTAGGCAGTCCGGTTACGGGATCGACAAACCCGGCCGCATGCCAGGCTTCCAGAAAAGACATGACCAGCGTGGAGAGCAGGGTCAGCGTCATGACCTGATCGGAAGTGAAAATATGCGGCTCGGTGTCGGTCACACACAGCGTACCCAGAATAATGTTATCGCGCGTTTTCAGCGGCACGCCGGCATAGAAGCGGATAAAGGGTGCGCCGGTGATCAGGGGATGCCTGACAAAACGCGGGTCGTGCCAGGTGTCGGGCACGACCATAGGCGTGTTACTGTCGACCACGTGGCGACAGAGAGAATCCTCACGCGTGGAGCGCTGAAGATTGAATGTGTGTGAGGCCTGCACGGTCTGAAACTCATTATCCAGAACAGAGATAAAGCTGCCCGGAATGCCCAGTGCCTGACTCGCCAGACGGACAAATTTCCGCAGGACGTCATCGCGACTTTCATCAGGACTGCGCAACGCCTGTATAGCACGGCTTCTGCGTTCATCATCGCCGTTTAAATTCTTAAGCATGTGTGTATACCCCGCACCGGTTGATTACGGAGCGAAAAAGAAAACTGTCCGGTTTGAAATGTCGATCAGGCGGCAGTAAATATAGCGTGTTTTTTATTTTCCGCTGAATGATAGGTGACTCTGCGGCAGCTGTCTCTGAATATTTTCTTTAACGCATTAAAAGCGTGTTTACGATTCGAAAATTTAATCGAAGAGAGGCGTTAATATTTACATGTTGTTGTCATTTTCAGAAAACGTGTGATTTCAGACTTTTTAATATTTATTTCAGGGCAGCAGAACAATATGCATTCAGGCGCGTGAATGGTTTTGCTAAGTCAGTCTGAACCCTGCAGCCGCGACAGGCTGCGGAACCGCGTCGCTGAGCAGAGACGGGTGAGAAAGATAACCTGTTAATATAACTGGTAAAAGCAGAAAACCGGGTTACTCCGGCAGAGATAACCTGTCGCCATTGTGATGGCTGAGGCAGGCCAATCCGCCGCCGGGCTGCCACTGACGCAGCACGTCAGGCAGTAATCAGGTTAACGTTTGATGCCGTTGCGGGACTGTAACGGACGCCGGGGTGGCGGGTTTTGCTCCAGCCACGCACGCACCTGTTCGGTCAGCGATCCCTGTTCGCGAATCGCACGCGTCAGCCTCTCCTGAGTCGTCTTCAGCTCCTGGGTCCAGTAGGTGATTTGCCACTGTTCACGGATCTCTACACGTGACAGATCGTCGGGTGAGCGACGCTGGATAGGATTTTTCATTTATTATCCTCCTCGTATTTTTAATGGTGCCCGCTGAGCAGCAGCCTCAGGCTAAACAGCTATCGTGATGAAGAGTGAGGCATTGAGGTAGCGGATTAATCCCTGAATCGCGCTTAAGTCAAATATCAGGACTATTCCTGGCTGGCGCAATAAGGCACTCTAAAAAAATAGAAAAGTCGCCGGCGGGGCAGAATTATCCGTTTCGTTTACAAAGAAATCCTGCCGGAATGCAGAATCCGGAATTTGACATTTATTTAAAATGGTCAATTATTCTCAGGTCAATTCGCAGGGCCACTTCCGGGTCGCTTCGCTTTATACAGGCGAAGCGCTGCGCCTTTGCGGTTTCATCATGTTGAAGGAGTCCTTTTTGGTTAATCGTCCCCCTCAGCCGCCTGTGGCTGTACAGAGTAATGTGCGTGAACTTCGTCTGGCCGCCGGGCTGTCACAGCAGAGCGCCGCAGAGCGTTTCGACCTCAGTCTGCGCGTCTGGCAGACGAAAGAAGCTGCAGCCAATCCTGCGCTGCTGAGTCAGGGTGAATATGAGTTGCTGCTGCTGCTGGCCGGCCGTCATCCTCATTTCGTTCTTGCACCGCAGAATAAAAAATAGCGGCAGCCCGCTATCGTGATTTGATTCCCGGTGATAACAGGATCCGGGGAAGCGGAAAAAAATCTATTTCCCGGCTTGAAAATGTAGCGCTAATCCCTATTTTGAAGGTGATCGGGAATCTGAAACCGGTCAGATGAACTTTTGGATGAACCTGTTCAGGAGATTATCACGATGTCACTACAACCCTTTTCAGTTTTGCCTTCGCTGGCTGATTCCGTTTTTTCAGACCGCTTCAGCCGCATCGATAAATTGTTCAGTCAGCTGACGGGTGACAGCCCGGTCACCTCCGTTCCCGCTTATGATCTGCAGCGCGTGGAGGATAACCATTATGCGCTGACCGTCAGCACGCCTGGCTGGAAAGAGCATGAGCTGGAGATCGAGTTACGTGGCGGACGTCTTTCCATCGCCGGTCACAGGGAAAAAGCGTCGCAGGAATCGACAGGCGAGGCCCGGGAGGAGAGCGGCGGCTGGATCCATCGCGGGATAGCGCGCCACGACTTCCAGCTGAACTTTTCCATTCCGGAGCATATGAAGGTCACCGGAGCCAGTCTGGCTGAGGGATTACTTCGTATCGATCTGATTCAGGAGATACCGGAGAGCGAGAAACCGCGTCGTATTCCGATTGCTATCGGCGGTCCGCGTACGCTTGAGCATCACTGATAGCTGCAGGGCGGAAATGGCAAAGGCTGTTTCCGCCTTTTTGATGGCGGGCAGGTAAAAGAAGTCATGCAATCAGGCGCTGGCGGAGAGGGTGTTTTCAGGCAGTTTCACGCGGGTGTCTGTTCCGGTCAGCATGACGGGATCGCCTGCCTCAAGACTGGATTGAAAAATAGCCTTCCTGGATGGCGTAATTCCGTCGCCACACCACATCAGATGGTGCTCAAAGCGGTGATTCGCCACGGCAGGCACGCCTGACGCCTCGGCGGCCACTTCAACCCGGAATCCCTGTCCGTTGAGCCGTATCGCTTCCATCCAGATCTCTGTCTCATCCGTCACGCTGACCGCTTCAAGGAACAGCGGGATGGTGCTGCGTCGTCTGGCGGCCTGCGCCAGGCGTTCCCACTGACCCACCACGGCGGTGTGAAAACGCTCAAGACGCTGCGCTGCCCCTTCGCTGACGTCAGTACGCAGCCAGAGATTAAGCGGGCGCAGGTAGCAGTTCACATAATCATCGCCACAGTAGTCAATGTTCATCATCCGCAACTCGCGATGAATATCCTCGTCTGAGCTCTGAGAGAGCAGCTGCAGCATATCCTCTTCCCGGCAGGCCCAGCCGCCGGGCAGCGTAACACTGGGCCAGTTAAGCGCTGCATGGATATCGAAAAGCGTATGGCCGCCTGACGTCATATCCCGCACATAGAGGGCACGCGTAAGCTGATTATCTGAATAACCGCCAGCATCCGGTGGCGTAATCAACCCGGCGCGGCGCCAGCGTCTCAGCGTTTCAGGAAGAACACCGACAAGCGCACATATCGTGTCGGTAGAGTGTTGAGGCATGATTGGTATCCGTAAGGTTTTGGGCTCCCGTCACCAGGGAAGTCAGCGTAGTATGCGCGCCAGCGATGAATAAAGAAACAATCATTTCCATAATGTATCGGGTGTTGCACGGCGGGGCGGGGTCGTTAACATCCATGAAAGAAAAGGGCAGGCACCGGGCGCGTAAACGCCCGGCGGGAAAAGGGGATTACCAGTGATACTTGTTGGAATCTTCCCACTCTTTCACTTCCTGCTCGGCACGATCTTTCTCGTAGCCGTAACGTTCCTGAATTTTACCGACCAGCTGATCGCGCTTCCCTTCCACAACGGTCATATCGTCATCCGTGAGATCGCCCCATTTTTCCTTAACCTTACCTTTGAACTGCTTCCAGTTACCGCCAATGCGATCTTCGTTCATGGTGATTCTCCCAACTCGGTGATTATCCAGGGATCTGATGAATATCTGTTGGCCAGATGGCTGTCAGATGGATCAAGCATGGCACAGCTTTTGCTCTTTGCAGCGAAGCGGTGTGAGCCGCATCAAATTATGAGCAAAACGGCAGCGTGCAAGCGGAAGTCAGGCGGGATTACGCCAGACGTCGTGAGGGCCAGCTGACGGCAGGCAGGGCGTTGAGGGCAGGGCGCGCAAACAAAAAACCCTGGTAATAGCGAACCCCGGCACCTTCGAGCCAGAGCCACTCTTCGATTTTTTCAACGCCTTCTGCGATGACCGTAATTTCCAGCGCCTGACAGCATTTCAGGATGGCCAGCACAATCGCCTGACGCGGGCCGCTGCGGTGAATATCGGTGATCAGCTTGCGATCGATTTTAACTTTGTCGGGCTGAAAATCGGCTAACAGAGACAGACCAGCAAAACCGGCGCCAAAATCGTCGAGCGCCAGACTGATGCCGGCCGCTTTCAGCTGGCGCACCGCGGACTGAAAGGCGTCGAAGCGTGAGATGACCTCATCTTCAGTGACCTCAACCACGACCTGCTCCGGTCGCAATCCCTGCAGCCGGATTTGCTGAAGAAGATGATCGACCGCCCCCTCGATCATCACCAGTGACATCGGCAACAGGTTAACGGAGAGGGTCTGATCGCCCAGGCCAAGCTGTCCGGCCAGCCTGAAAGCATACGTCTTGGAGTGAAGATCGGCCTGATAACGCTGGCTTTCCGGTAGCTGAGAAAAATAGTCGGCGGGTGAAGCGCCATGCTGACCGCGGATCAGGGCTTCACAGGAAACAATCTGGCGATTTGTGGCATCCACAATCGGCTGCAGCGCAAACGCACAGCGCTGATCGGCGGCCGGCGGGCAGGAAAGCGGTACAGCGGAGGAGGAGGGAGTGGTCAGTGTCCACTGACTGGCTGGTTCAATCTCAATAAAGGTCTCTTTATCCCGTCCTTCAACAAACGAACGCAGGAATTTGACGACCCGATCATGCCGGATACGCTCCTCATTAAGCGTGACCCGGCCAAGCAGAGCCTCCACCACGGTATGCTTCTGATAGTCTCGCAAATCAAACAGGGCCATGCCGGCGTGACCAAATCGCCGTGCCGGGGCGTAGTCACGCATCAGCTCGATCAGGTTAAAATGCCGATCGTCCTGACTGATTCGCTGAAAAACCTTGTGGACATTCTCAACGCTCCCCTCCAGCACCTGAAAAAAGTGCTGCCCGTCATAAAGCAGGATCCCGGTGACCTCGGCCGCGGCGTTTTTAACACTGGCACGCTCCACCAGCGCCTGCAGTTTCTCCGGCGAGACAGAACCCGCAAGCTGGCTGCGGTAAATAAGGGTGGAGAGCATAAGCGGACTCGCATGGCAGTTGAGACTTATTAACCATATCACAGATATTTCGGGGGTTAAGGGCACAACTGAAATGATTATGCTGTTCTGCTTTCGGTATTAATATCGCTGTGAATCCCGCCCGGGGTTAAGAGGCATTAATCACCATTTTCCCGGGACAGCGATCAGGCAATTGTAATAAAGCAGAAAAGCCCCCCGTTAAAGCGGGGGCGAACAGAAGATATAGCGCATTATTATAACGACACAGCATCCCTGGTGAGGCGCTGGTTAATCGGATGTTCACAGGTTGCTTTCATCAGCCCTTTCATGCTGGCCGGTGAAACGTGATCTCTGCTGCTGCACTCTCTGAAAAAGTGCCCCCTGTTTAAGGGGGCAAGGGTAGGAGTCAGATCACTCTGTAAAGGAAGTGGATTTCGTTACAGAGCCATTTAAAGATAGGGCAAAAGCGGCCTGAATGCCGCTGCGGTTAACCGTTTTTTTAGTTTGATATCAGATGATTAGAATGATCACTTTAATGCATTTTTAGGTTAATCAATGTGTTAAACGCCAATGAAAACGTTTTCTAAGATTTGGATTAAAGTCCCGTTTCGCTGGCGGACACGGATAAAAATGGCAGGGCAGGGCGTCCTCCGCAGCCGAAAACCAGACAGGCTTGACCGACTCCGGGAATAATTATACTGTTTATATATACAGCTGATGGTAGTGAGACGTTACGGGGGCAATGCAATGCAACAGGATGATGCTGTCTGGATCGCATTCAGAGAGGCGATGAGGCGGGATAGCGAGGGGCTGTGTACGATCAGCACCCGGGACTTTGTCACGCAGCTGGACCTGCACAACACACCTCACACCATGCGAGCGGCGAATGTCTGGATAGAGATCCATATCACGACATTCCGTGATATCTCCACCGAACCGGGTGAGTGCCGGCTGTTTCAGGTTCCTGCGGCGCGCAATTAGCGCGCACCGCAGCACCATCAGGCACTCAGCCTGCCTGCAGAGACAGGCTGAGGCCGCAATCAGGCCCTGACGCTGCTTTGACGCAACCCGGCGCGGTCCTGGTAGTTAGGCCTGGCAGAATAGCTCTTCTCGCAGCCCGTGCGGGCCATATTCAGAGCCACTTTGCGTTTTTTCAGCTTAATTTTCGGTAACCACTCTTTAAACTGTGCCGTCAGCGAGGCCGCCTGCTGTTCGTTTGCAACGCGACAGATAAACAGCTTGCTCTTGGTCTGACGGGTGACATCAATGGCGTAGATCTCAACGCCACTGCTGCATGCTTCATATTCAACATCCGTAAACTGCATGTGTGGCCAAAGACCGGTTCTGGTTTCAAATGTGGCTAAATCCATGATGACTACCTTTTTTTATTGTAAGCGTTAGTGCTGTCCGGCAGGTTAAAACCTGGTCGGGCCAGTGAGCATAGACCAGAATCAGCATTCCGCCAGTCAATTCACTAATTTAATCTGGCCCTGCCACAAATGGCTAAAATCCGAGTTGCAGGTGCTCCCGCCACAACGAGGTTTGCCATGCCCTGAGGCTGCTGAGCGCGCTGACAGGGCAGGATTTCGCTGTCGCGTTCTGCCGCTGACAGCCGCCGTGTACCCTCTCCGGGAGAAGAGCAGGCTTAGCGTTGCCGATTACCTGAGCACTGCTGTTAAATCAGCCACGTTATTATCAGATCGCCACAAATGACATTCAGTGCTTATATCCGGCATTGTTGCTGCATATAACGATAAAGAGTTAAGGGAGGAAAGTGAGCATGGATGGCGGGATGTAAATAATATGTTAACTCTAAAAGAGAATAAGAATCAGCCTCTTTGCGTTGTTAGTTCACTCTGCGTCAGGCGCAAGAAAAAATAAAAAAATATATCTCCCGCGATCAAGTAAAGCCCCGCTGAAGAAAGCCGATAAGAACGATCCAGCATTAACATTTGTTCAAATTATTCTTTCGCCCCAGGGGTTCTTTATGACTATTACACAGCGTCTGGTAATGATTTTCTCACTGCTTGCAATGTCACTGATTGCACTGGTGATTATCTCGTTATCTGTGATTTCGGGTTTTCAGTCCCGTTTTGAATATGTGCAGGTGAACGCGATACCCAGTATTCGCGATCTGAATAAATCGATCAGCGTAACCAATCAGTTAGGCATTGCTCTTTATCGCTATCACAGCACCAGCGATGAGACAAAGTTCCCCGCTGCAGAAGAGCGCATTAATAATCTGCTGCAGCAGATTAAATCGCTGAACGATTATTACATGGCCAATGACATCTCCAGCGATGAAGACAAGGCGATGACAGAACAGGCCAACAGGAATCTGGATGCGGTGCGCAGTGCACTGCCGGCTTTCCTTGCCGCATCGCGCGCTCATGATGACGCAGTCACCCTGCCACTGTTGCAGAGTGAAAATGGTGTGGGCGCTGCAACCCGTAAAATGGAAGCGGACTTCACCCGTCAGATTCAGCTGAACATCGACATCGGCGAACAGCTGCGTGCTGAAAACAAACGCGTCTACACCCAGACCCTGTGGGCGATGTCAGTAGGATCATTACTGGTGATCCTGATTCTGGCTGCCTTCTCCGTTAAGGTGATCGTGGGCATCAAGAGAAGCCTCTCTGGCATCGTGAATACCATGACCCAGGTCAGCCACACGCTTGATCTGACGCATACTGCGGATGTCAGCCGTAAGGATGAGATTGGCCAGACGGCCATGGCGTTTAATCAGCTGCTGGCGCGCGTCTCTGGCACGCTGCTCTCGGTGAATCATGCTGCGCAATCAGTCAGTACGGGTTCAACGCAGATCGCAGCAGGTAACGAAGATCTCTCTGCCCGCACCGAGGAGCAGGCTGCTTCGCTGGAGCAGACCTCAGCGAGCATGGCCACGCTGAGTGAAACGGTGCGGCAGAACTCCGAAGGCGCGCATCAGGCCAGCAGTCTGGCGAATAACGCCAACCATATGTCGATCCAGAACGGAACGGCTGTGAAGCAGATGCTCACCACGATGGATGATATTCGCGCCAGCTCGGCCAAAATCTCGGAAATCACCGGGCTGATTGAAGGCATCGCCTTCCAGACGAATATTCTGGCGCTGAATGCGGCGGTGGAAGCAGCACGTGCCGGTGAACATGGTCGCGGTTTTGCCGTGGTTGCGTCGGAAGTGCGTAACCTGGCACAACGCTCCTCGTCGGCTGCCCGCGAAATCAAAGACCTTATTTCCACGTCCGTTTCGCAGGTTGAGCACGGCTTAGAGCAGGCCAACAGCGTCGGTTCAAACAGCGAAAACGTGCGTCACGCGATCCAGCAGGTCGCCGATCTGGTCAATGAGATTGCCGCGGCTACCTCTGAGCAGAGCAAAGGCATTGAGCAGGTTCATCAGGCGATTGGCCAGATGGACGAAGTGACGCAGCAGAACGCCGCGCTGGTGGAAGAAGCCTCTTCTGCCTCGAAATCACTTCAGGAACAGGCCGAAACGCTGTCGGCGCTGGTCTCGACCTTTACCGTTGAAAGCTCAGGCCGTGTTGCACCGCAGCTGCAGCCACAGACCGCTTCTGCCTTCCGTCCGGCTAAAAAGAGCCGTCAGCCTGAACCGCAGAGTGTTGACCTGAGCAAAGCAAACTGGGAAAGCTTTTAAGCTTTAAGCTGTTCCCGAAAAGCCTCCCCATTGTGGGGGCTTTTTTTTTGCCTTTATTTCATTTTTATTTCAACGCATCACGCTTCTTTAAATTAAATGAAAACGATTTCATTTATTATATTTTCAGGGCCTGCCCGGTAATAACGGTTTGAATATTAATTGCCCGGGAAGGATAAATTAATCTCTTATCCTTAATGATAATTATTCCTGAAAAAAGACGGCAGCTAGTATCGGCTGATTCCGGGCTAACTTTAATTTCTTTATTTTCCAGATGTTGATGCTGAAGTCTGGCTTAAGGCTTTACAGGTGATATTTATCAGGCAGCGTTCATAACATTGATATCTATCGTTATTTTGCAGTTTGGCTTAAGTGAAAGTGGCTGTAACTATCGTCTGTTTATTCACTGTAAAATAACCTGGTGCAATCTATACTCTCTCTTGCTGTTATCCAGCCCTTATTTAACTAAGTAAATTTCATTGCCTTCAGGCGGCTTCGTGCTACGCATAAACCGCTATGGGCTGCATATGAAAAATTCGTAAAAATAAAATTACATTACCCATTTTGGGTATGACATCACCTGTATGCTTAACACATCAGAGCGGAAAAGAATGAAAAAAGTACTCGACCGGATTAATTTGCCAGCAAAATTCCTTTTACTGGGAGCCTTTGCACTGGTGCTATTTGTTTTACCCACTTTTCTCTTTATTCAGACGGGCAATCAGCTCATTGACACAAAGAAAGTTGAACTCACCGGTATTCCGGTTGAGAAAAAAGTCCTGCAGCTGCTGAGCCTGCTGCAGCGTCATCGGGCAGAAAGCGCCATCGCCATTGGCCAGAACAGAATGGATAACCCACCGCGTCTGGCTTTAGTGACCCAGATCAACAGCGTATCTGAAAGCATTGCTGCCGATCTGCGTCAAAGCAGTGAGCAGGCGCAGCCATTAACGCGTCTGGACCAGGTTAATCAGGAGTGGCGTCAGCTGCAGGAGGATCTGGTGGGCGGACGACTGACGCTGGCGACCAGCCTGGCACGGCACACGCATCTGATCCAGGTTCTGCTGGAAACGAATCAGGATGTACTGGATTACTACCAGCTCTCACTGGATGCTGATTTGAATACCTACCAGCTGATAGTCAGTGTTTATAGCCGACTGCCGCTGCTGACCGAGACGCTGGGTCAGATCCGTGGCGGGGGGGCCTCACTGATCGCCAGCGGTAACATCTCTGATGCCGATCGCAGTCGCCTGGCCTTCCAGATCGATAATGGCAAAACGGCACTGTCACAGTTCAGCAGTAACATGGATAAGGTGTTCACTATTGAACCGGATCTCAAAGCGATGTTCGGCGAGCTGGCGCAGAATGCCAGACAGCAGGCTCTGAATGCCCTGCAGCAGGCTGAAGGGGCGATTGTGACCGGGAATGTCACTATTACGCCGGTTGAATATGTCCGCATCTTAACCGAAGCGATTAATCGCTATGGCATGCTGGGCAGTCAGAGCAGCAACCAGCTGCAGATACTCCTGCAGTCACAAATCGATGAGCGCCGACATGCACAATATCTGTTGCTGTCCGGCCTTCTGGCGATTGCCCTGCTGGCGATCCTGCTGGCCGTGATGATCACCCGTTCGGTCACCCGGCCGGTCAGAGAGGCCGTGGAAGTCGCCAGTCGCGTCGCCGCCGGTGATCTGACGGCAGAGCTGACCGTGTCCGGCAGCAACGAAATGGCTGAGCTGCTGAATGCCCTGATGCAGATGCAGCAGCGTCTTGCCCAGCTGGTCTCCGATATCAAAGGCAACGCCGCGACTATCGCCAGCTCGTCGGAAGAGATTGCCCGCGGCAATGGCGACCTCTCATCACGTACCGAAGAGCAGGCGGCGTCCCTGGCGGAAACGGCTGCCAGCATGGAGCAACTGGCGTCCATCATGCAGCAGAATGCCGAGAACACCCGCTTTGCCTCTGAACGCGCGGATTCTGCGACGCAGGCGGCCCTCTCCAGTGGCTCGGCCATGGATTCGGTGATGGAAACCATGCACAAAATCCGCGGCAGTTCGGGACAAATTGAAGAGATCACGTCGGTAATCGACAGCATTGCTTTCCAGACCAACATTCTGGCACTGAATGCGGCGGTTGAAGCGGCGCGTGCCGGAGAGCAGGGTAAAGGCTTTGCCGTTGTTGCCTCAGAGGTGCGGGCGCTGGCACAGCGTTCAGCGACAGCAGCCAAAGAGATCAAGAGTCTGATTGAGCAGTCGGTGCTTCATGCGCAGGAAGGGATCACGATGGCCCGGAACGCAGGCGACAGAGTGAAGCAGAGCGTCAGCGCGATTGAACAGACTTCTCAGCTGATGCGCGATATCTCCTCCTCTACGGAAGAGCAGACCAGCGGCATTTCGCAGGTCAATATTGCGGTCAATCAGATGGATCAGGTCACCCAGCAGAACGCCGTGCTGGTTGAAGAGTCCGCTTCTTCTGCGGATGAGCTTGCCGGGCGGGCCGTGCAGTTGCGTACCCTGGTCGCGCTGTTTAAAACGGCCTGATAAGACCGGAACAGCCGTCGCCTGAAGGGGCGGCTGTTCGGTTACTGTGTCACGCCTGATGATCCTGCAGACAGGCGAGATACTTCTCTCCCGATCGCATCACCTTCTCTTTCGCCTGCTGAAGAATATCCTGACCTTCAAAGGCGCCATAAAGCTGTCCGAATGTCACACCCGAGAGCCGCTGCAGAATGTCGCCAACCGTCGCCGCAGAGAGCGGCAGCATGTTCGGATAGCTCCACATAAACGACACGCCATGCGCACCCGGCGTAACCTGCAGAATATCACCCGCCAGAATGATCCCGTCGCCTTCGTCCCGGTGCAGCACGCAGCCACCCGGGAAATGCCCCCCCAGCCGTAACAGCGTCACACCCTGCATCAGCGTCAGCGAGTCGCCCTGCCAGAGCCGGATATGCGGGCTCTCCCGGACGATCCACTGCCGATCACGGGCATGCAGATGAATGGGCGCGTTAAACGCCTCTGCCCACTCCTGCATCGTGGTGTAGTAGTGCGGATGTGAAATCGCGATGGCATCAATGCCGCCCAGCGCCGCGATCAGCGTAAAGGTGGCATCATCAAGGTTGGCAAGGCAGTCCCACAGCACGTTGCCCTGCGGCGTCCGCAGCAGAAAAGCGCGCTGGCCGATGGCAAAAGCGGGCACGGTTTTAAAACTTAACAGCGCCTCACTGTGTGCCGTCCATTTATTGGCATGGCTGGCGCGCAGCTGGTCGAACGGGATCCAGCCCTGACCCGAAGCCGGGATATACTGACGTTCATCCTCACAGATTTTACAGTGCTGATGAGTGGCCGAAACAGGATAGGCGGTGCCACAGGCGGTACATAACAGGGTCATGATGTTCTCCTTTGTCTCGATCGGGATGATGCGCACCCGGCGGCGCCTTTATCGTCTCAGGGCTGACGGCGCAGGGTAATCCGGGTCAGCTCCGAGGGGCGGCCCAGTCTTATCGCCATGCCAGGCCAGAGCGCCGTGCCGTTGTTGACATAGAGCTGCATTCCGCCGACCTGATAAAGCCCGGAAACAAAACCGGCGTTGGGTTTTGCAAACAGGCGATCCAGCCCGATGATCAGACCTCCGTGCGTATGGCCGGAGAGCTGCACATCGACACCCTGTGCGGCGTTCTCGCGGGCATGACGTGGCTGGTGGTCCAGCAGAATAATCGGGGCGTTTTCGGGAACCTGCTCCAGCGCCCGGGCCAGATCGGGGCCGGTCGCCTTTCGGCGCGGCGCGGAGGCGTCGGGCAGACCCGCAATGACCAGGCTGGCTTCACCGCGCTGAATCACCGTATGGCTGTTAAGCAGCGGCTGCAGCCCCAGCGAAGCCAGATGCGCCGTCCAGATCGCCTGATGAAAGAAATATTCGTGATTGCCGGTGATGGCCCAGACGCCATCGGGCGCAGCCAGACCGCGCAGTGGCGCAACATCATGCCGCCGGTGTTCCAGGCTGCCATCGATCACATCCCCCGTCACCACAATAAGGTCGGGCCGGAGGGACATCGCCCGCTCCACCATGGCGCGGGTCCAGGCAGCATTAAACAGTCGCGTGATATGCAGGTCGGTCAGTTGCAGAAGCTGATAGCCATCAAACTCAGCAGGCAGATTCGGCAGGAACAGCGTCACCTCTTTGACGGGAGGCACCCGTATTGCCTGCTGAACCCCGAAAGCCGCCAGCCCCATTGCCAGCATGACGGTCAGATAGCGCGCACCGGGCGACAGCGGCAGCGGATGTCGCAGCAGCAGGGCAAGCAGCATGACAGCATCCAGCACGATCTGAAACACGGCCAGTAACAGCACGGTGCCGTAAGCCCAGTTAAACAGAATGATGATGGCGCGGGGCATCTCTGCTGAGAAGATCCCGCCGGATGTGAAGCGACTCACCAGCAGATATTGAGAGGCCAGCAGCGCCAGTGCAGAGAGCAGGATTTTTACGGACAGGGGCAGGGACAAAGGAATAATGACGCGAGCAATGACATACCAGCTGGGTAAGCTGAAAATCAGGTGAAACATGGCAATCTTCCGGTGAGGCGCTGACGGTCAGCGCAGGCAGTTAAGAGAGGATAGCGAATGAAACCGTTTTAGCACGGTAAGGTATAGGATGAGTTTGCCGGGTCTGCTTCACGGCAGGTGCTCTGGCCGTGTTCAATCCGGCGCAGCGGGCCGCCTGGCCGGGACAAAAAAACCCGCGTGACCGGCACGCCGGCCACGCGGGTAACATCAGGTCTCACCCTTTGCGACACACGGGATCAGCGCAGAACACCCGACGTTGTCTGCGTCTCATCCGTCACGCGCGTCATGGCGATCGGAATGCTTTTGTAAGCCGGAATGCCGCTCTGCGTGTCGTGGCTGTCGAGCGGCACCATCACGTTGGCTTCCGGATAGTAGGCCCCGACCGATCCGGGTGCCATATCGATAATCACAATCGTCAGGTTTTTCATCTGGCGGGAGGTAGGATTGCCCTCCGGGTCCAGCGCCATCAGATCGACACGGTCGCCCACCCGCAACTGGCGTTTCTCCGCCTCTTCGGCATTAATAAACAGCACATCACGACGGCCCGTGACGCCACGATAGCGGTCGTTCAGCCCATAAAGGGTCGTGTTGTACTGGTCGTGACTGCGCAGGGTGGTCAGCACCAGGTCATGGCATTTCAGCGAGCGGGGATCTTCATTGATGCCCTGCATCACTTTGAACTGCGCCTTACCGGAAGGCGTATGCCAGACGCGTTCTGATGCGGCGTTATAGAGCCGGAATCCACCCGGGTGCTTAATCCGCTCGTTGAAGTTTTCGAACGCCGGAAAGACCGCTTCGATGGCGTCACGGATGCGGCTGTAATCGGCTGCCATCGCGGACCAGTCCACCACGCTGTCTGGCAGGGTCGCTTTAGCCAGCGCGGCCACCAGTGCCGGTTCCGATTTGAGATGCGGCGATGCCGGATCGAGCGAGCCGCGCGAGGCATGCACCATGGACATCGAATCTTCCACCGTCACACTCTGCGCGCCCGTTGCCTGCACATCCGTCTCCGTGCGGCCCAGCACCGGCAGCAGATAGTTATGCCTGCCGAGCAGCAGGTGTGAGCGATTCAGCTTGGTCGCCATATGCACAACCAGATCGAGATTGCGCATCGCCGGGAAGGTGACCTGGGGATCGGAGATCGCTTCTGCCAGGTTACCACCCAGACAGAGCAGCGCTTTGGCTTTGCCATCGCGCATCGCCTTAATCGCCTCAACGGCACCATGACCATGCTTCTGCGGTGGCCGGAAGCCAAACACTTTCTCAATACTGTCCAGCAGCGATTGCGGTGGGATCTCCGTAATGCCCACCGTGCGGTCGCCCTGAACGTTGGAGTGACCGCGTAACGGACAGATACCTGCACCGGGTTTACCGATGTTGCCGCGCATCAGCAGCAGGTTGGCAATCTGCTGCACATTCTGGGTGCCGTACTGGTGCTGAGTGATCCCCATGCCGTAGCAGATAATCGTGCGTTCAGCGCTGGCATAGAGCCGGGCAACGTGCTGGATCTCTTCACGCGTCATCCCCGAGACCTTCAGGATATGATCCCAGTCGGTGCTCTCCAGGTCGGCTTTCAGCGCGTCGAAGCCTTCGGTGTGCTGAGTGATAAACGCCTCATCAATGACGCCCGGTTTGCCTTGACTCAGCGCTTCTTCATGCAGGGCCAGCAGGATTTTCATCACCCCTTTCAGCATCGCTGCATCGCCGCCCACCCGTACTTTGTAATAGGTTGAGGCCAGCTCAGTCGAGCTGAGCGACAGCATCTCTATCGGGCTTTGCGGTGAGGTAAAGCGCTCCAGACCGCGCTCCCGCAGGGGGTTGATCGCCACAATCGTGCCACCACGCTTGGCGACTTCGCGCAGCGTCCCCAGCATGCGTGGGTGATTCGTACCGGGATTGTGACCAATGCATAACACCAGGTCGCAGTGGTCGAAATCCTCCAGCTCCACGGTGCCTTTGCCGACGCCGATAGACTCCGGCAGCCCGACGCTGGTGGGTTCATGACACATGTTTGAGCAGTCGGGGAAATTATTGGTGCCATATTCGCGGGCGAAGAGCTGCCACAGAAACGCGGCTTCATTTGAGGCCCGGCCGGAGGTGTAAAACTCCACGCTGTCCGGGTCTTCGTAACTGCGCAGGTGTTCACCAATCTCACGAAACGCGGTCTCCCATTCGATGGGCTGATAGGTATCAGATGCGGCATCGTACTTCATCGGATGCGTCAGGCGGCCTTCGCCCTCAAGGTGCAGTGCGCTTCGCTCCCATAGCTCTGTCACCGTATGGGCGGCAAAGAAGGCGGGTGTGGTGCGTTTGCTGGTCGCTTCCCATGAAACGGCTTTTGCCCCGTTTTCGCAGAACTCAAAGGACGAGGCATGTTGCGGATCCGGCCAGGCACATCCCGGGCAGTCAAAGCCCTGCGGCTGGTTAACTTTGAACAGGGCGATAACATCCTGTTTTACCGACATCTGGCCGCGGATAGCATCGGCAACCGCCTTTAATGCACCCCAGCCACCGGCCGCGCCACCATAAGGGGCAATGCCATTTGTGCGATTTTGCTCTTTCATAATGCTCCACATTGTCTCTATTGTTATCGGCTAAGTCTGGTACAGAAAATCGTTAACCGCGTGGATTCTGGCTAATATGTCGCGAAATTCTTTCTCAAAATGTTTCGGTGGGTGCTGCGCCATCCTTTTCAGCGCGAAAATAAGCAGAGCGCCGCGCTGTTTTTGTCGGGAAATAAGCGAGGCGGACTGTCATGACTTAACAGGAATATCGTGCGTAATTTAAGCCTGGTAAGGGTTGATATCGCTTTTGAATTTTTAACTGACTGTTTTTATGTATTTTAATAAAAATGAATGGCGCGGAAAGTACCCGGAAATTAATTAGTTTCTGATGGGGAAAGTTGTGTCGATAAATTTCCTGACCTCTATTAAAGCGGCAATAATATTCACAGCCGCAGAAGGGCAATATCAACAGAGGGTGCAGCGTGCCTGTTCAGCGTAAATATGACGGCAGCGTATTCTTGTGTTGCGCGCCTGCCGTAATGACAGAGGCGGTTGCTCAGGCTATATCTTCACGATCCCCGCGCGTCGTGGGATGCGAAATAACCAGAAATTCGACCGCGCCATCACCGTTATTCTGCGCCTGATGTGCAGATTGCGGGGGGATTTCGATACCCTGTTGCGCGCTGATATCCTGCACGGTGCCGTCAAGCTCCATCGTCAGCACTCCGCTAAGGACAAAGAAAAACTGTCTGGACGCCGCATGATAGTGCCGTTTCTCACGTGTGCCGGGCGGCATTTTTTCATGAATGATTAACATATCCTGGCGGTTGACCAGGTACCAGCCGTCGCATCTGTCATCCCACTGATAATGTTCCGCATTCTCTTTTGAAATCATCGTTCTGCTCCGGCGTCGTCGCTCATCTTCTCTGGCTGACTATAGCTGGCCAGGAAAGTGATTCTCAAACATTTATTTCAGCCATCGTTTTCTTCCTGCGCAGCCTGATATTCTGACTGACGAGCGCCCGTTGGCAATCTGGCGCATGATCGCTGGCGATGAGTGGCAGGCTGCCACGGAGGATAAGAGATGCAGTGGTGTAATCAGGCGCAGTCTGACATCCGTCTTGAGTGGGGGCCCGCGGCCGTCGGTTACGTTGCTCAGGATGTGGACTGTATTGTCATCGTTGACGTCATGTCATTTTCCACCTGTGTCAGTCTGGCGGTCGACCAGGGCGCACAGGTTTATCCGTACCCCTGGAAAGATGCCTCTGCGTTGACGTATGCAGACAGCATTGGAGCAAGGGCAGCCAGCCCTGACAGGCTGAGTGGTTCAGGCGGTTTCAGTCTCTCTCCGGCGTCGATGCTAAAACTGGCCGCGGGCGAAAAACTGGTGCTTCCCTCTCCCAATGGTTCAGCGATTTCGTTCCTGGCGCGGGAGAGTGGCGTGACGGTATTCAGCGGCTGTTTCCGGAATCTCTCACTCACTGCCAGAGCCTGTCGTGACTTCCGGCGCGTCCTGGTTATCCCCTGCGGCGAGCGGTGGCCTGACGGCACGCTTCGCCCTGCGATCGAAGACTATCTGGCCGCAGGCGGCATTATTGCCGCTATCGGACGTGACCGCTGTTCCCCGGAAGCGCAGGGGGCGGTCGCTGCCTGGCAGCAGATGAATCCGTTATCCCTTCGCGAGTGCTCTTCAGCCCGGGAACTTCAGCAGCGCGGGTTTGGTGAGGATGTCGATCTCTGTCTGGAGGTGGACAGCGGGCAACAGGCGTGTCAGTTGCAGGGTGATTTTTATACCGCCCGGCAGTGAAGGATCTGAGCCTGTCAGTGCGCGTTCAGCGACCCGACAGGCGGGAAGGGCAGAGGTTACTTCTTCTTATTCATCATCGATTTCAGGTCAGCAAAAGGATTGTAGGTGGCTTCACCGACATCCTTTTGTGCATCCTCGCCTGCCACGACGCGGGTGCCGTACTGGTCAGCCTCGGTATACTTCGAGTGCTCATGGTCATGACAATAGAGACACAACAGTTCCCAGTTACTGCCATCTTCCGGATTGTTGGTGTGGTCATGGTCAATATGGTGAACCGTCAGTTCACGCAGGTTTGAATAAACAAACTCGCGCGAACAGCGACCACACACCCAGGGATAGAGTTTGAGTGCTTTTTCACGGTAGCCGCTTTCAAGCCGCGCATAGTTTTTAGGGATTAAAGCCATTGCCGAAAGTACCTGTTATGCAGAGAGGTTCACGAGAGTGCTGTCAATATATCCCACAATCGGACAGAAGAAGAGATCATCCTCTCCTGTTGTGAAGAAGTGGGTTAAAACAGCCATTTATTTCAATCGCATAGCCGGAATAAATGGCTGTTTCCCGCTTTGCTTACGGCGTTCCACTAAATGTAATGCAGAACACCATAAACGGCCCAGAAAATGGCGTTAGCACCAAGATAAGTCCAGCATCCCCAGTAGGCAATGGGTTCGCGGCGAGTGCGGAGTTTAGGCAGAAAGGCCAGTAAATAGAGTGCAGAGGCAATAAGCGAAACGAAATAGAAAAATTTCATCGTTCTCTCCTGATTAATATCCTTTATTTCAGGATAGTCAGGACTGACTATTTTGCGCGGTGCTTCATCACAGGCGTGCTTACCCCTCCCTCTGCCAGCCTGTATCAGTGACGTTCAGAAGGAAACAGAGCGAAAAGTCGGAGTGAGAACACCGGACGTTGTCGGCAGAGATGCCACTCCATGGCGTACAAATTCCTAAAGCGCTTTATTCAGAACTACTTAGAAGGACGGCGACTAATCTTGCCTCCTTTCCGACCCGCTTCCCTGGCTTTTTCATGATCATTTTTGAAATTGCCCCCACTGACCTTGCCTCCTGCACTGCCAGCTTCACTCGCGCGTTCTGGATCGTTGGCAAAATTACCGGCACCACCTCTGTATTTCTGTTGTGTCATAGAAAGACCTCCTATCAGTGTTCCGTGAGATAAAAAGGACTAGCTAGTCACAGCAGGAAGGATAGTCGTCCGCTTCGTTTAAGCAAAGGCTGACGATGAATTCCTTGATAAGCGGAGGGGTAATGAATGAATTTTTAGCCCCGGCAGGGTCATGGCAGTTGAACTACGCTTAAAAGCCTGACGAAAAAGGAGAACGCAATGCGTAATGACACCTTAATCGACACGCTGGAGCTGGGTTCCGGTGGACAGAAACAGAAATATGAAATTTATGGTGATGATGACCAGACGCCCACTTATGCCGTGATCTACCGGCAGCAGGGCGAGAGATGGCAGGCCCTGGAAGAGAAACTTACTTTCGCTGCGCAGGATGAACAGCAGGAGGCAACAGGATCAATGGGCTACGGCTCCGGCGATACATTGCCAGATTTGCGCGATCTGCCCGCTGAAGCGCGGGCGCGGTGCGAAGAACACTGGCAGGAGCAGAACGAAGGGTAGCGGGAAAGTGTGCCGCTCAGTTCCTGAAACCGTGCGGCCACGTAATTTATCCGGATGCGGCGGAAGAGAAGCCCACGCAGCTTTATATCTTCCTGGCCTGCCGCTGTCCGGGGTTACATTATGCTAATAAAATGTAACAAATTCATTGATTAAACCACCTGCAGCAATCGTTAAAGGTTTTCCCACTACGGGCGATAACCCATAGGCGTTGAGCCCGCCGATCATTGACGAAACCGGTACTCAGCGCCGAGTTCTGAACGCGAACGGACCTGCATTTAGCCCTCCTTTTACACACCAGTAAACGCAAAATTTTTGCGTAAGTTAATCTTATAAAAGCGAAAATAATAATATGTCGATCATCAAGACGATCAAAAGTCGCCTGCCTGCTGCGCGTCTCCGGCGTAGCAGCCAGCCAGCAAATGGCACTTACGATTGCCGTGCAATGCCTGATTCACTCTCTTCCATCGGCCTGAGCGCACGCGCGGGCGGGATCCTGATGACCTTTGTTCCGCCTGAGGCGGATTTCCGGCGCGTCAGTCAGGCCTGGCAACGCTTTACGTCTGCCGATCTGACGGTGCTGACACTCTCCTCGAATGGCGCGCTGAGCAGCAGCCGTCCACAGAGCACTTACTGTGAGGGGAATGGTCCGGAAGGGAGCTATCTCTGGCTGCCGGACACGCTGATCGCCCGTCATGAGACGCACATTGTCGATCTTCACGTCGCCGATACGCAGACCGCCAGCCAGCGCATCAGCGCCATTCAGCAGGAGCTGGCGCGGTTGCCGGTGCGGATGCCGCTCTCTGCCGACCGTACTTTCGCCATGATTTACTGTGACGGGCTTTCCGCATCAGAAGGTTTTCTGATGCAGGCCTGGTACAACAGCGGCCGCTTTCCCTGCCTGGCCATTGGCGGTTCAGCGGGCGGCCGGATTACCTTTGATGGCACCTGGATCGGTGTCGGTGGCAAGGTGCTGCAGGGCAAAGCGGTGATCGTTTTCTGCCAGATGGCGCCAGGAAAATCCTTTGCGCCGTTTAAAAGCCAGAACTTTACGCCACGCGATCAGAGCTGGCTGATTGCTGAAGCTGACCCGGTCGCGCGTACCGTCACCTCGGTATTTAACCGTCACGGTCAACAGCAGCCCTTTGTTCCGGCGCTGTGTGAGCACCTCAACTGCAGTGAAGCACAACTGGCCGAGCGGCTGAAAGGGTTAACCTTTGGCGTTAAAGTCGGGGATGAGTTTTTTATCCGCTCCATTGCCAAAATCGAATCCAGCGGCGTGCAGTTTTTCTGCGACCTGGAGTTTGGCGACCGGCTGTTCCTGATGCAGGAAAAAGATTTCCAGCAGACGACGCAGCAGGAGTGGCAGGCGTTTACCGCTCAGCATGGTAAACCGGCGGCGATTCTGATGAATGACTGTATCCTGCGCCGCGTCGGCAATGCCGACAAGCTGCACAATGCCCATTTCTTTAAAGGGATTGCCGCTGCCGGTTTTTCCAGCTTCGGCGAAATTCTGGGCGTGCCGATCAACCAGACGCTTTCGGCGCTGGTCTTCTTCAATCGCGATGTGAAAGCCATGAGCCAGTTCCCGGTGGAGTATGCCGGTTATGCCGCGCATTACGCGCAACGCGGTCTGCGTCGCTGGGAAGCGCTGAACAGCATCCAGACGCGGGTGCTTGATCGGGTCATCACCTATCAGCAGGCATTGACTCCGCTGATGGAAGCGCTGCCGGTTCTGGAACTGGCGACCCAGAGCCAGGGCGAAACCCTGAGCCTGGCGGAGAGCAGTATCCGTAACATCAGTAACATCGCGACGGAAAGTCAGCAGGCACAGGGCCGGCTGGATGAGGGGCTGGACGATCTGGAGAAAATTTCTAACGGCATCAACGACATTACGCACGGCATCAGCAACATTGCTTTCCAGACCAATATTCTGGCCCTGAATGCGGCAGTCGAAGCGGCGCGCGCAGGCGAGGCGGGACGCGGCTTTGCCGTGGTGGCGGGCGAGGTTCGTCGGCTGGCGCACTCGTCGAAAGAGCAGGCTGAAGCGACCGCGAGTAACATCAGTGAGGCCGTAAGCACCATCTCACGTATCCGGCTGGTGGCCAGTGATTCAGCGCAGACCGCCGCGCAGATGGCAGAGCGCAGCATCAGCGCAGCCGACACGCTGGCTGCCATGAATCAGCAGACGCGACATGAGCGCGCCGATATTGCGAAGCACCTCGGCAGCCTGCGTGAACTCACGCAGGGCATGGACGCGATGCAGGAGGCAGTAGCCCAGCTCAAGGTGCTGCAGACGCTCTCCGGCGCACAGGTTAAAGGCTGATTTATCTCGATAAAATGTAAGAAATTGCGATATAAGCGCATCGGCCAGGCAAGCCGCGCCCGCAGTTGTTACACTTGTCGGTGATTAACCACGCAGAGGTATAAATGAAAATCAAAAGTTATGCAGCCATGCAGGCTGGCCAGGCCCTGGAACTCTATGAGTACGATGCCGCCGAGCTGGCAGCCGAAGAAGTTGAAGTCGAGGTCGAGTATTGTGGCGTCTGCCACTCAGACCTGTCGATGATCGACAACGAATGGGGCATCTCTCAGTTTCCGGTGATCGCCGGACACGAAGTCATCGGCCGGGTCTCTGCCCTGGGTGATGCGGCTAAAAACAAAGGACTCTCTGTCGGTCAGCGAGTGGGCATTGGCTGGACGGCAAAAAGCTGTCAGCACTGTGATGCCTGTATCAACGGCGAACAGGTTAACTGCCAGCAGGGCAGTATCCCGACCATCATGAATAAAGGTGGTTTTGCCGAGAAGCTGCGCGCTGACTGGCAGTGGGTGATCCCGCTGCCGGAGAAGCTGGATGCAGCGACCGCGGGTCCCCTGCTGTGTGGCGGGATTACCGTCTTTAAACCGCTGCTGATGAGCAACATTACTGCCACCAGCCGCGTCGGCGTGATTGGTATCGGCGGTCTGGGCCACATTGCGATCAAGATCCTGCACGCGATGGGCGCCGAAGTTGTGGCCTTCAGTTCAACGCCGGATAAGAAGCAGTCAATCCTGGATATGGGTGCTGACGAAGTGGTTAACAGCCGCGACGCTGAAGCCCTGAAGAAACAGGCGGGTCGTTTTGATCTGATCCTGAGCACCGTCGCTGTCGACCTCGACTGGAAGCCCTATTTCGCTGCGCTGGCTCCTCAGGGCAAATTCCACACCGTGGGTGCTGTGATGAAGCCGATTGAAGTGAGTGCTTTCGAACTGATCATGGGTGACAAGGCGGTGACGGGGTCGTCCACCGGTTCGCCAGGCCAGCTGCGTTCCCTGCTGCGCCTCGCTTCCCGGGCTGACATTGCCCCTCAGGTTGAGTATTTCCCGATGTCTGACATCAATAAGGCGCTGGACCACGTTCGTGCCGGTAAAGCCAATTACCGTGTGGTACTGAAAGCCGATTTCTGATGGAAGCCTGAATAGTCATGCCGCAGCAGCCTGCTGCGGCATTTTTTTATCTTCACTGTGTGACTAATCCCTCTTCCAGAGCCGCGGCAATGACGTCATCTGCTGTGACGCCGAACCATTTTTCTGTCGGACATGCCCGATGACGACGATGCCAGGCGGCAACCATCTGATAGCCCAGCGTATACCCATACCAGCGACGATATGCACCGGTGCCGAAGAACCAGGCTGAATGGTCGTACCGGGCGCTTTGCAGCGTCGTCAGGGGGACCGGGTTAGCCTGTAATTCACTGCGCTCGATGGCACACTCCCAGGGTTCTGCCGCTGTTTCCAGCAGCCAGCAGACAAACTGACCGGCCAGGCCTTCGCTGACTAATGCTTCCCCCAGCGTCCAGCCATAACCGGGCCCGCGCATGCGCAGACAGTGATGGACCTCGTGCACGATCTGCCGCATCAGCCTGCCATTTTCCAGCTCCCGGGACAGGTTCGGGTTTGCCGGATCAATGGCCATGCCGAACAATGTCGAACTGTAAGCCCTGCCTGCAAAACCTGTTTCAGGTATCACAGCCTCGGGTACACACTGAATTAATATATCCAGAAGTGGAACGTCTGTTACGCACGAGAGATGGTGGAAGGCGGTTTCAGCGGCCCTGACGATAACCGATTCGTACTGCCTGACCTGACCTGATGCCTCCAGCCAGTGCAGTTTCCAAAGATGGTTCACAGGGAACTCCTTTCAGGGGGATAGTCATTTCTCTATCAGGCAGTCTGGCCTAATCCTGTCGAATCTGAAAACGATGCCTTTTATCACTGACAGGAGGGGCTGAAAACATCGACGGGTATCGCATCAGGTATCGACTGCTGTCCCGATATTCTCGCCAGCACGATGACATTGCCATCGTGCTGGCGCATGGTGGTGCCGACTTATGGGGAAGGTAGTCAGGCACAGTTTCTTGATTGACCGGTGTTTAATAACATACGCGGCGGGATGGGGCATGACCAGGGTAAGGATCAGGGCCTGGTCATGCCTGAATACCGCGATCGGCTGCAGCGGGCAACCAGCGTAACGGCAGTACGTTCACCCTGATCAGATCAGGAAATCATCCAGCGACTGACCCTTATCAATGGCTGTTTTGATCACGCTGGGCGTCCGGCCCTGACCTGTCCAGAAGTGAACCTGGCCCTGATCATCGCTGTAACGGTATTTCGCCGGACGCTTCGCCCGTTTCTTTTTACCGGGAGCCGGGGTCGGGGTGCTGTTGACCAGCTCCGCCGGATCAATGCCTTCTTCCTGCAACAGCTCCTGGTAGAAGGCCAGTTTCTCCGCCTTCTCACGCGCCTCTGCTGCCCGCGCATTTTCCTCTTCGCGACGCTCGTTCACCACGGCCTCTAATTTCTGATGTAACTCTTCCAGCGTGGCCACAGTCAGATGGCGTGCCTCGGCGCGAAGCGTGCGGATATTATTCAGGCTGTTCAGGTTCTTATTCATACAAAATTCTCAAATACTCAAGTTAATCAATAAAGTGCAAATTTTTCAGCGGGCAAGGGTAACACTGACCCGCATGCCATTTGAAGTCTCTCTGTAGATTTATGCACTGCTTTTCCGGTTTTGGGTGTGTTCCCTGAGTTGACCCGACGTAATATAAAAGCGAAATCTGCTGATAAAATAGCGATTATCGCTATCGAAAGGGGATTGCGGGATTTACATTTTTGCCGGGGGATAACTGTGCTTAAATCAGTCAACAGGTTTTATTAAGGACAGGCATGAAGTTTCGCCGTAAAAATGATGAGACAGCGTCAGGGATTTCCCCCCTTCTCAGAAGCATTACGCTGTCAGGCGTATTGCTTGCTGTCCTGGTGATTGGATCCGATCTCTGGACGTTGCGTGAAGACTGGAACAACACCGTCAGGAAAGTTGAAGATACGGCGGTCAACCTGTCGCTGTCGCAGGCGCGCCAGGCGGACGATACGTTTTTACAGACCGAACTCTCTTTGCGTGAATTACAGCGCGAGCTCGAAAAGCAGATTGCGACGAACGGGGTAGATGGCCGGGGGCTGAGCGAGACAATGCGCCTGCTGCAGAGCCGTCTGCCTCAGCTTCATGGCCTGTTTTACTATGATGCACACGGTAAGTGGATAGCAACTTCCATGAACCGTATCCCGCCTGATATCAATAACGCCGATCGCGAATATTTTGCTTATCACCGCTCCAGTCTGCGAAACACTCTGCATGTTGGCCCGGTATTGCGCAGTCGCACCACACATGAACTGGTGATTCCGGTGACGCTGCGCGTTAATGATGCCTATAACGGGTTTCGCGGCGTTTTACTGGCTACCATCAAGGTGGACTATTTCCGCCGTTTTTACAGCTACTACGAACTCAGTGAAGGGGATGTCCTGGTGCTGATGCTGGCAGACAGTACGGTGCTCTACGCCCGGCCAATGCCGGATAGCTACATCGGCAAAAACCTCTCAGTGAGTCCGCTTTTCCTGCAGATGCTGGCGAATGCCGACAAAGGCAGCGGTCAGTGGACTGCCGCGCTGGATGGTAAACAGCGCATCTTTGGTTTTGTCCGATCGCAGCGCTATCCGCTGGTGGTTGCCGCCGGGTATGACAAACGCGCCCTGTTTCAGCACTGGCTCAGAGGCTGGGTACAGGATCTGATACTGAGCCTCATCCTGCTGGCCGTTATCATCTTACTGGGTAACTTTGTACTGCGTCAGGCACGGCATACGCTGCGGTATCAGCGTGAGCTGACCCGACTGCGCGATGAGCTGACTGCTGCTAACCGCTCCCTGGAAAATCTGGCACACAGTGATGGCCTGACAGGCGTCGCCAACCGGCGCTATTTTGATCAAATGCTGATGCAGAGCCTGCAGAAGGCGGCGCTCAGCGGCGAGCCCGTATCACTGATTCTGTTTGATATCGACTATTTCAAACGTTACAACGATACCTATGGCCATGTGGCCGGTGATGACTGTCTGAAAAAAGTCGCTGCCGTGCTGGCAGAGAAGACGCGGCGCAAAAACGAACTCACGGCACGCTACGGCGGAGAAGAGTTTGCGATTATTCTGCCGGATCAGCCGCTGTCAGCCGCGCTCCATCTCGCTGAAACCCTCATCGAAGCCGTTAATCAGCTTGATATTCCGCACCTCAATTCTGAACTGCCGCAAAAGCATGTCACGCTGAGTGCTGGCTGTGCTGTAAGCCTGGCGGCTGACTCTCCGTCAGCGCCTCAGGCGTTGATAGCGCGCGCGGACGAGGCTCTGTATCGTGCAAAACGGGCAGGGCGAAACAAGGTCATGGGTGAAGAGCAGTAACGCGGAAGATCAGCCATTGAGGGAGCTAATGTGATGTCAGGAGGGTATGACAGACATGCATGACGGGGTTAGTTTCATCGCGTTTCGCTAAACAACAGGATGCAGAAAACCCGCCGGGCAACGCCTGGCGGGTTTTGATAAACGCCTGCCGGATTAAATCAGGAAATCGTCCAGCGATTTACCTTCATCAATGGCAGCTTTAATCGCAGAAGGGGTACGGCCCTGACCGGTCCACTGCTTAACTTCGCCATTTTCATCGGTGTACTGATATTTGGCAGGGCGGGGCGCACGCTTTTTCTTCTCTGTCGGCGCAGTCTGCATACCATTTAACAGCTCGTTAGGATCGATACCTTCCTGCAGCAGTAATTCGCGGTATTTTGCCAGTTTTTCTGCTTTTTCACGATTAGCCGCTTCTGAAGCCTGCGCTTCTTCACGACGCTCGCTAACGACAACGGAGAGTTTTTCCAGCATTTCTTCTAAAGCAGCAAGATCAAGTTCGCGAGCGTTAGCGCGAAGGGTACGGATATTATTCAAGCTATTGAGAGTGTCACTCATCAAAGTCACCATAGTCATGTTCAGATAATAAAATACAGAGCGGGTTCACGCTGATGCTTTTCGTCAGACCTGCTTTTTTAGGATGCTTGCCTTCGAAGAATCAAATACAGAACCTGGAGTTCAACACAGCCATATTAATCGCTTTCTGAGAGAGTTGAAACTCTATTTAGCGCATCAGCGTTAAACAAAAGTAAATTTATGCATTTTTACCCTTTTCTCACGTACGCTGTCAAAAAAAACCTGTCAGCCCTCATCGGATAATTCAGTCTGTTACCAGACTTGTTCGCCATTTTTCAAGCGAAGCCGTGTGCTCTCAGATTAGGTACATGAGCAGAAAAAGATAAAATTATTTACACCGGGCGTCAGATAAACGGCGAATGCTTATCCTGTCAGGAAGGGATAAGCTGTGAAAACCCTTATTAAATAACGCCAGAGCGGTTAATTCCAGGCCGACTGGTTAGCCCGGAATTATTTTTAACACACTGTATTTGATTGATTTTTATTTGGAGTGGCCTGGTGCTGTTAACATAATCAGGATGCGGATAGTTTACTAAACGTTGTGCCGTTTGGCTTTAATACGTTACGCGAATACGTGCTTAAACCGATGGACATAACTTAAGCGGAATCATGCGACGCTAATCCGTTCTTCAGAGAGTATTTACGGTTCTAATTACTCTGCGTACAGGCACAGACTGGACAACTAAGTGCATCAGGGGGCGCTAATGTCATCGTGCGTAATATTATCTGACGGTATTATTGCACAGGATGCATTAAACGTGGCACATCATTGCTGTCTGAGGTGGGTGAGGATCTTATGATCAGCATCGTAAAAACATTGCAAAGCGCACAGGTATCGACAGCCTGTTGCATGACACCCTGCAAAATAGCGCCCCTGACTATCCGCTAACCTTGGCGGGCATTAACAGAGTCCGATGGTTGCCTGATGTAATTAATTTGCCTTTAAGAAGCGTACAGTTTAACGCTGTATATAACAGCCAGAGTACAGATGTCGATACCGGCTCAGGCTTTGATATGCCCGTCTCGCCAGATAATATGGTCAGATTTTACACGGTTATAAACAGCTGAGACCGTTCTGAGCCTGAAAATGGCATCATGGATCAGGTGATCCGGAAAACGTTGCGCTGTCGGGTTGAGCTACACTCAGAGAACAGAGGGGTTAACAGCAGCGTCAGGATTGATTAGGCGGGGGAGTAACGTGTTTAAGGGGAATAAAAAGTCATTACCGGTTCGTTACTGTCAAATGTGCAAAAAACCGATGAGCTGGCGGAAAAAATGGGAAAGATGCTGGGAGGAAGTGAAATATTGTTCTGAACGCTGCCGACGCGCGGCGCATGCACAGCGCAGGGATCAGGCAGAGAACGATCCTCTGTAAAACGTTATAACGGTGAAACAGAACGGGCCAGAAGGCGTTCTCCCGGCCACGCCTGTCATCAGATCATCACTGCTGAACCTCAATCTGTTGCCAGCCCTGTCTGAACATACAATCTTTCACCAGGATTTCGCGCTGACTTTCGTTCGCGTCACTGGTGGAGTAGTCGGTATCCGTTGTTTTATGCTTGTCGTCGTGAGATGTGTATTTGCCACTGACAATGTTATCAGGCGGCAACTCACGCAGCGCCTGAGCCTGACACGCGGTTTCTGCCATCATCTCCTGCTGATCAGAGGCATCAGGTTTAACCCATTTGTACTGAACGCATCCGGTCAGACAGAGAGTGAAGAAAAGTAACAGGAAAGGTTTCATCATCTGTTTCTCAGCGATTATTAAAAAGTCATACCGCTAACGACATACGTGGTTTTAACGCCGGCGGCTATAATTACTGGCCCAGTCTCCAGGCTATAGCCCGTTCCTGTCTGAGCAACCTCAACGTCATCTATCGTCTTTTTATCCACTGACTGTCCGGATAGATACCGCTGGAGGAGTGGCCCGTCTCTGCCTCAAGGGTAGTGAAGTGTTTACCCTGTTCTGCGTTGAGGCCTGTCGCCATTGCAGAGGAAGAGGCACACAGTGCTAAGCCAGGACCGCTCAAACGACATTCCATCGAATCTGTTTTCCGCGAAGTCAGAGGATGAGGTAACTCTGCTCAGTGCAGAAAAGGCCTATTTTTGTACAATTTCCTTAACATCATGCTGCTGGAGCTGATGCATATTTCCATCTGTATCTTTATAGGCAATCATGCCGGTCTCTTTGTCTTTAGCCGGCTTGCCTTTGGTGGTAATCATGTGCCCATCCGTGGTTGAGATGATGTAACTCCCGGAGCAGGCAGCCAGTGACATGGCTGAGAGCATCATGGCAAGGATAATGGCACTTTTGTGGATAAAGGCAGAGGATTTCATAACCGTTCCCGTATATTCCTGTTTAAGACGATGCCGTATTATGTTTTCGCATTCTTAAACGACGTGATAACGGTAGGGCGTTCTAAAAATTTACGTGAATTAAATTGATCTGGATCATTTATAACAAGCTGAGCTCCCTCTCTTAACGGCAGCCTTATCCAGCCACTAAAAGCCGCTTTAACTTCTGGCAGAACAATGACGCCGAAGAGTACACACGCTTATCTTTGGCGGTATCCATAGATGTCGCATCGGGATAAAGCCTCAATGTAATTACAGGTTACTATTGGATTTCAAATTAACCCTACATTTGCCACTCATCTGAGTGGATCTTCTTTACATAAATCGCTGAGTCATTAAGGCGTTATAGCCGACGCCAGGGGAGGGTGTTTGCCGGATCAGGACGAATTGAATGATGTTACTTGCTTAACAGCCCGCGAGGAATTACGTTTTGAAAGACAATTCAGAGAGCAGGATATAGCATCCATAACAGCATCCTGGCACTTATACCGGATAATGGAAGCTACGACAGTCTGCGCCATAATGTGCAGGCGGAAAAGAAAGAGCAGATTATTTGTCATCAATCTTTATATTAGTTACAACAACCAATAAGAGCTGTCAGTATTATCCGAGCGAGCCTGTGCCCCGCTGCCCCTCTCTGGCAATTATCATCGAGCTGTTCTGAAACTCCGAGTGCCCTTTGACAAGCCGCCCCGCACGGCCCGGAGGGCCGTAACAGCTGTTTCTGTAGCATATGTATGATGTAACTAAACCCACGGTGGATGTCAGATCAGATATCGCGGCAGATCAGTTAACCCACTGCTTAACTTAAATAAAAGGCTCCTGAGGTATCAGAAACCTTTTCCGGTATCAGGCGGTCAGATAATGCAAAGATTCGCCTATTGCGCAGGCCGAATCAACTGACCTGAAAAGCAATAAAAAGACCGTTATTGAACCAGGTCACTTTCTCGCCCGCCTCGTTGAGCATCCATCCGGCTTCGCCCATAGACGAGTTGTTCCAGCTTTTGTATTCAGTCGCGCTGGCCAGACCGATAGCATTAATACTTTTAGCGGCACGATTATAATTGAAGCAGCAATCTGAATTCAGGCCAGCGTCATTCCACATCCCAAGTAACTCTGCGTAGCCGATATCAGCACCGCTGACGCTTTTCGCTTCTGATATATTTAATAAGCGCATATTAACTTCCTTTACATTTAAGATACATTAAATAGGTATTGCGGCGTCATTTTATCAAAAAGTCTTTTTTCACGCTGCTGGTCCAGCAGATTATCAGGCCAGAATAACGATTAATTTTTTTCAAAGAGAATAGCTAATCGAACTGCTTCGATTGACATTTTTGCAGGCACACAATACCCCTTTAAAAAAGGGAACCAGGTTTATTGCAGGTTAAAAAGGTGAACAGAACGTGAGTAATAAGAGCATGACGCGTTGAGCCTTGTGCCCTGTGTTTAAATAACGCCTGTTGTAACTCTGCATCGTTGCTCATGCGCCTGTGGTAGTGAACATGTCCCTATTTCGGAGTCAGGGCAGATGAAGACAAACTATACCCCTACACCTCATGACGCTATGTTCCGTCAATTTCTGACCCAGCCAGATGTTGCCCGTGATTTTATGGAAAACCATCTTCCGGCAGAGCTTCGTGAAATATGCGATCTCAGCACACTCACGCTGGAATCCGGTTCGTTTGTCGAGGATGACCTTCGGCAATATTTCAGCGACGTGCTTTACAGCCTTAAAACACGCGCTGGCGACGGTTACATTCATGTTCTGATTGAGCATCAGTCTACGTCCGACAAACATATGGCCTTCCGTCTGATGCGCTATGCGGTGGCGGCCATGCAGCGTCATCTGGAGGCGAAACATCCGACGCCCAATCCTTTGTTCGCGAACTGGCACAGCGTGTGCCGCAACACGGAGACGCACTCATGACCATCGCACAACAACTTGAGCAAAAAGGCATTGAGAAAGGGATTCAGATTGGCAGAGAGAAGGGCCATTCTGAAGGTGAACGCGACGCAACCCTGAAAATTGCGCGGACGATGCTGCAGAATGGCCTCGACCGCGATACCGTCATGAAGATGACCGGCCTGACCGACGAGGAACTGTCAAAAATCCGCCACTGAGTTCGCCTCATCCTCCCGTTGATCCCGCTGAATTATCCCTCTTAACAGCCTGTTGAACTGCCGTTGACCCTGACGGCCATTTTCCCCTGCCTGTCCGACGTCAGATCAAAAATCGAAACGCTTATCATTTGTAGAATAAGTGCTTCTTACTCAGAGGCAGAACAGGGTATGGCAATTAACACAGGCTGCTCCTACCGGATAGTGGGCTATCAGCCCTCGGTCAATTCCACCTGGCGTCAGAAATTACTGACGATGGGCATGCTGCCGGGCGCAGTGATTGAAATTATTCGTGTCGCCCCCCTGGGTGACCCGGTACAGATCTCAACCCGTCGTGTCACTCTGGCGGTGCGGCAGGGTGACCTGGACGCAATTATTCTGGAGGAAATCGTCTGATGAAAAAGATAACCATCGGGCTGATTGGTAATCCTAACACCGGCAAAACAACGCTGTTTAATCAGCTCACCGGCGCCCGTCAGCGGGTGGGGAACTGGGCGGGCGTCACAGTCGAGCGTAAAGAGGGACAGTTTTTCACCGCTCAGTCAGATGTCCGGCTCGTCGATTTACCGGGAACCCGCTCGCTGACAACGCTGTCCGCTGAAAGCTCCATCGATGAGAGCATCGCCTGCCAGTACCTTTATCAGGAACATGCCGATGTCGTAATCAACGTCGTGGATGCCTCCCGTCTTGAAAGCAATCTGTTCCTGACGCTTCAGCTGCTGGAACTCGGGCTACCCTGCATTATTGCCCTCAATATGCAGGATATCGCTGCCAGCCAGAATATCACTATCGATACCGGGGCGCTGTCGGCCCGCCTGGGCTGTCCGGTCGTTTCACTGACCTCAACCCGGGGTGACGGCATTGCACAGCTTAAAGCGTTAATCGATGAACCGCAGGTTTATCGCGCACCGGAGCAGGTGTGCTACCCGGCAGCGATTGAATCGGCCATCGGGCAGCTATGTCAGCAGATGTCCGCCACAACAGCGCCACAGAAACGCCGCTGGCTGGCCTTACAGTTGCTGGAGGGGGATATCAACAGTCTGAAGCTTTGTCCGGAACTAGAAGCCCACTTACCTGAAATCAGGCAGCAGGCGGGTGAAGAGGCGGGCGTACAGATTGCCGACTATCGTTATCGCGCCATTAATGCAATCTGTGCGGCCGTCATGCATAGCGATCAGGTTGCGCCCGCGAATCTGACCAGCCGGATTGATCAGGTTGTGCTGAACCGCTGGCTGGGCATTCCGATTTTTCTGGCGGTGATGTATGTGATGTTCGTGCTCTCTATCAATATCGGCGCCGCCTTGCAGCCGCTATTCGACAGCAGTTCGGTGGCGATATTCATTCATGGTGCACAATGGCTGGGTGCGGTCTGTCACTTCCCGGCCTGGCTGACGGTGTTTCTGGCGCAGGGGATCGGGGCTGGCATCAACACCGTGCTGCCGATTATTCCGCAGATTGGCCTGATGTTCCTGTTCCTCGCTTTTCTGGAAGACTCGGGCTATATGGCTCGCGCCGCCTTTGTGATGGATCGGTTGATGCAGTCACTGGGCCTGCCGGGCAAATCATTTGTGCCATTGATTGTCGGCTTTGGCTGTAACGTGCCGTCAGTGATGGGGACACGCGCGCTGGACACGCCGCGTGAGCGTCTGCTGACCGTGCTGATTGCACCCTTTATGTCGTGCGGTGCGCGGCTGGCGATCTTTGCGGTTTTCGCTGCGGCGTTTTTTCATGCGCACAGCTCCAGTCTGGTTTTTTCCCTCTATCTGCTGGGTATTGTCGTCGCGGTCGTGACCGGACTGATACTCAAGCATACCCTGCTGGGAGGTGAAGCCTCACCGTTTATCATGGAGCTGCCGGTCTATCACCGGCCCCATCTCAAAAGTCTGCTGCTGCAGACGTGGCAACGGCTGAAAATGTTTGTGGTGCGGGCCGGGCAGGTCATCATCCTGGTGAGCATGCTGATTGGCGTACTGAGCAGTTTTGCATTCAATGGCCAGCTGGTGAATGACATTAACCACTCCGCACTGGCTGCGACCAGTAAAGCGATTACGCCGGCGCTGCTACCGATAGGTGTCACACAGGATAACTGGCAGGCAACCGTGGGACTGGTGAGTGGCATTATGGCGAAAGAGGTGGTGGTGGGCACACTCAACAGTCTTTACACCACCGAGGCGATTCAGAGCAGCCCGTTCGATCCGCAGGCTTTTGACCTGGGAGGTGAGTTAAAAGAGGCGCTGACTGAAACCAGGACTGGCTTAAAGGCTGCGTTCAGGATCGATGCACTGGCGCATCCCATTGAAGCCAGTAAAGGTGATGGTGAGATGGCCTCCGGCCCGATGAGTGTAATGTCAGATAAATTTGGCAGCGGGTTTGCCGCCTATAGCTACCTGATTTTCGTCCTGCTCTACGTTCCCTGTGTCTCCGTCATGGGAGCGATTGCACGCGAAGCAGGCAAAAAATGGATGATGTTCTCCTTTTTCTGGGGACTGAACATCGCCTACACCACGGCGACGCTCTTTTATCAGGCGGTCACGTTTGCCCGTCATCCCGCATTCAGCGCGATCTGCATCTTATGTGTCGTGGTGCTGAATGTCATCATCCTGCTGGCACTGCGCAAAGCAGGGAACCGTGTGCAGAACATCCCCATCATGTTCAGGGAGGAGAGAGGGCGTTGTCAGGGCTGCCACGGCAATTGTGATAAGCAGGGCGGATATGCCTGACCCGATCACCCGGTGATAGCGTCAGTTAATGACCAGGGGCAAGGCCGGAGATCTGAATACAATGGCGGCGACGCGTCAGGAAACGGCGAAACCGCCTGTTAATCAGTGAGATGGTTCAGGAATAAAGCCCGAAAAGTGTTGTCCCGTACCGGTTTACTCACAGGCTGTCCACTTTTTCTGTGGATAACTTCATCCGCCGAAGACGCTGAGCGCGCTTTTATGTCAGCGTTAATCAGGCAATGCGCCGTCAGCATGCTGTTCCATAAACTCCACCATGGCCCCTTTATGGGCTTCGACATGACGAATATAGCGCATCAGCGTCTCCGGCTTTTTCCAGGTGCCTTCCTGCATGATTCTGGCTATGGGGTAGCCTTTGTCTGCCATATCCTGTGCTGCGCCAACCCTTGCGCTGTGACCACTCCAGCCGGTATAACGATTTTTATTGGCCTTCACGCCTCCGGTTTTTCCGGCGCAGCGCCAGGCGCGTTCGAAAATCTGCTCCAGAGCCCGGGTGCTCATAGGTTTTTCGGCTGGGAGGGAACGCCCCGAGCGGTGGACAGCGGTAAACAGATAGGCATCGGGCTGGCCGGAAAGCCCGGATGCCTCCAGCCACTCCTCCAGCCGCTGGGTGGAACGCGTACTGAGGGCTTTAATTAATCCACCGGTCTGTACGACGGTTTTGGTCCAGGCCACGTCCAGAATGATACGTCCATCACCGGCACGCATCACATCACGCACCCGTAACCGCGACAGTTCACTGATACGCAGCAGCGTTGCGTATGCGACGTGCAGAAAGGCCAGATCGCGGCGCGCCTGGAGGCTGTCAGCACCTGACCACTGCCTGTCCAGCGCCAGCAGATCGCTCAGCCTGAAGGGCACAGCCTGTCCCGCCCGCTCGCCACTCATCACCGCCACCCGGTTGATCTTCTTCATCGCACGAAAAACCTGCGGCGAGGTGTTGGGCACGGGCAGATCTGCGTTACGGTGTAACATCGAAATCAGAGCCGCATGTGATGTAACGGTGGAGGAAGCCCGCCCGCTTTCAGCCAGGAAAGTAAGATAGTCGCGCAAATCGTCAGCGCTCATCGGCAGGAAGCTGCGCTGATTTTCTTCCGACCACTGATTGCAGATCCGCATCACGCTCAGAAGCTGTCGCCACGTGTTAGGCGAAAAGGCCTCTTTGTCCTGCACAAATTGTCTGAGGCGTTCAGCGATATCCCCGCTCCGGTTCATCTGCAGTTCAGTTAACGGCACTAACTCTGTCATTTTTGCTCACTGATTGACCGAAAACGGCGTTGATCGCGCTACGTGAATTCTGAGAAAAAAGCAGGGGGTCAACCGGCCAGAATTTGCGTAGCGCTGCCATTTTATAAAGTGGTTTTGACTGTCTGTCATCATAACCCGGCGCATCCATACTGTCATGGCTTCGTATAAGAATAATTATACGAAGCCAGCCAGATGAGCCACTTTTTCATCAGGAGGCAACGACGGCCGCAAGGCATCCGCTAACGTTCGCGAAGATACCGACACCGGATGGAAAGTGACAGGAAAGAGGATCAGGAATGAAGGTCAGACATCACGCTACAGGATTATCCGAATTTAAGCGGGAAGGCAGCGAAGCTGATGGTTTATGTTTAACTGAGATCCGTCAATGTCCGGTCGTGAAGTAATTAGCCATCTGGCGCTGATTAAAAAACTGCGACGCTATATT
>NZ_JAALFQ010000012.1:0-119853 GCF_011800365.1 Pantoea sp. EKM103V
CGAGTTCAGCGGTGCTCATCTGTAAAACGTCATAATGAATTTCATTATGTGTTCACTCGTGAGGCTTTGATATTTTTGTGCGTCCAAGGACGCTGATATCAATCCTGCGAGTGCCCACACAGATTGTCTGATAAATTGTTAAAGAGCAGTGCCGCGTTTTCCTGCGGCGCGGGCTGCGTATATTACGCTTTCCGCATTGTCAGTCAAGCATTTATTTTCGCTTAACTCACTGGTTCGTATGATTTCGAACCACTTAACGCGACGCTTCGTAAGCCGTTGTGCCGTGTCAGTGGAGGCGCATTATAGGGAGTTCTCGGAGGCTGACAAGTGCTAATTTCAAATAAAATTCCGAGTGCTGTTTTTTTCAGCTAAAAGCCCCTAAAGCGCCAGTTTTTCCAGCAACGGGAAGCCATAACGGTGTAAAACGGGTGATAATTGTACCGCTTCGCCATCCAGCTCCGTACAGAACGCGACGTTCTGCTGTGAGGAACGCACCTCAGGTGCTTCATGCTCCAGCAGCCAGACCGTACGTCGGGCGATTGCCGCACCGGAATCAATCAGGCGCGTTCCTTCCGGCAGGACCTGTTGCAGCTCTTCACGCAGTAAAGGAAAGTGAGTGCAGCCTAAAACCACCGTGTCAGGCGGTTCCGCCATCCGCAGCCATGGCTGAACAATACGCCTTACTTCATCCAGTGCCACTTCCCCGCCATGCAGCTTGGCTTCTGCCAGCTCCACCAGCTCCGCCGATCCCAGCATCTCAATTTTGCAGGAGCCAGCAAACTGTGCCACCAGCTCATGGGTATAAGGACGGCGAACGGTTGCTCTTGTCGCCAGCAAGCCCACGACACCATTACGCGTCAGGCGCGCAGCCGGTTTAATCGCCGGAACGACGCCTACAACAGGAAACGAAAAGTGTTCACGCAATGCAGGCAGCGAAACCGTGCTGGCGGTATTGCAGGCGATGATGACTAATGAGAGAGGCGTGCGGCGGGTAATGGCCTCAACGATGGCGACCACCCGCTCCACGATAAAGGATTCGCTTTTCTCACCATAAGGGAAGCCGGCGTTATCGAAGGCGTAGAGATAATGAAGATCCGGCAGTAGCTGACGGACCTCATCATAGACAGAAAGCCCACCGACGCCGGAGTCAAATACCAGCACGGTGGGTCGCAAATCAGAAGCTGTAGCTGCCGCTGAGGTAATACTCTCGTCCTGGAGTCTGATAGCCATACGCTGTCTCGTAATCTTTATCGAACAGGTTGGCAATTCTACCACGAACTGTGAGTTGTGAAGTGACAGGATATGAGACGGCGAGATCCCACAGACTGACCCCACCTTCCCTTACGCGGCGGCTGGGCGTGCTGTTGAAATCCGTATCGTAGCGGTCGCCCAGATAGTGATAGGTCACGGACCAGTCCGCGTCATACAGCGTCCAGTCGAGCTGATACTTCAGCTGCTGTTTTGCCCGGCGAACCAGCGGCTGATTGGTGCTGCCATCCCGCGCATCGACATAATCATAAGAGAGCTGATGCGTCAGTGGCCCGGTATCAAAGCCTGCCGTCGCTTCCACGCCTTTAATACGCGCCTGCTTAATGTTGTAGTACCGGAAGGTCGCCGGATCGCCATCAATCAGGTTATCGATGTCATTGCGGTAGCCCGACACGCGCCAGTTGACCGGCCCGGTCAGGCCTTCAAAGCCGCCTTCCCACTGTTTACTTTTTTCCGGGTCGAGGTCCCGATTGCCATAAACCGGGCTGTAAACCTGTGACAGATTCGGCGCTTTAAAGGCGGTGCCATAAGAGGCGAATGCACGGTAGCCCGAGATAAACTCCCAGGAAGCTGCCGTCTGCCAGGTGTTATGCCAGCCGAACTGATTGTTATCGTCACCGCGTACCGCCCCTTCCAGCGTAACCGTGCCGAACTGCTGCTGGCCGGTCAGGTAGAGGCCGGTGTTACGCTGCTCATACCCCTCTGACAGAAAATTGGTGCCTGGCTCAGTGGTCTCTTTCTGCCAGTCGACACCCCCACTCACTGCGCCCCGCCCCATCTGGACGGTGTTGCCCCACTGCAGATTGTACTGGGTGACATCATCAAACGTGGAAGCCGCGCCGTAGCGGCCATTGCGCGGGTCGTAGTTGATATCTTTGGTATGGCCATAGCTGGCGATGAGCTGAGTCGAGTAGAAATCACGGTTAAAGCGTAAACCGGTGTCCCAGGTCTGACTGTAGAGCTGGCGGGTGTCCGGCAGACCGATGATGTTGGTATAACTCTCATCGTAGCTGTATGCCCCGTCATAGGCGGTGCGGTTATCAAATCCGTAGCCGCGCACAAACCCACTCAGCTCATCGCTGAACTGATGCTCAAGATTGCCATAGAGGGTTTTGCTCATGAATCCGTCGCGGTCGTGCTGTGCCGGGCCATAATTACTGGGATAGCCCGCCACCACATCATATCCTCTGGTGTAAGTATAGTTGCCTGCCAGGGTCAGCGTGGTGGCGTCGCTCAGCCTCTGCTGGGTAGAGCCATCATAAGATTGATAGCCATTGGAGCCCATGCCCGCCGTCAGCGTGGTTCCCGGCTGCGACCGGCCGGTGATGATATTAATTACGCCGCCAATGGCATCAGAACCGTAGACGGCAGAACGCGCACCGCGGATATATTCGATACGCTGCACCAGGGTCAGCGGAATCTGGCTGAGATCGGACGAACCACTGATTCCGGCCTGATTAAGCCGGATGCCATCAATCAGGATCAGGACATGGCGGGACTCGGTGCCGCGAATAAACAGGGAGCTCTGCTGACCTAATCCGCCGTTTTGCGCCACATCGACACCCGGCAGACGGCGCATCACATCCGCCAGGCTTTTAGCCTGCCAGCGCTCAATCTCATCGCGCGTCACGACGGTGGTGGGTGCCAGTACGCCAGAGACAGGTTCAGCAAAACGGTTAGCGGTCACGATTTGCGTCTCATCATTTGCCTGAGCAAACCCGTTTTGCGCCCAGAGAGAAGCCGCCGTTGCGCTCAGAGCGAACAGCGATACACTTTTTTTTATCATTTTAAATCGCATCCATAAGACGAAGCAGGATGCCGCAGGCCGACAATCGATAGCACGCGATGATTGTACGAGTAGCGACGTTACACCGGCAGGTCTTCGGGCTGGGAACCATAAATGATGATGACTTCCCATCCCGCAGGACAGTGTCTGCTATTGCACTCATCACGACATTCCTTACCGCTGCGCGTCAGCTCCAGATTTACACTGGATTCCCTATTAACTCAGGCTGTGGCCGGCGTCTGCAGTCTACGGAGTGGCGATTCGGAAGTCCAGATAGCCGGGAATCATCTCTCTACGGGACTGGACATCAGCAAGTGAATGCCTACAATCGCCCGCTGGTAAGCTATTAATCAGGATTGCTCATGACACCCGAACATCTCCCCATTGAAGAGTATGACGCACAGCTGGCGGAAAAAGTCAGTCGTTTAGAGACGATGATGACGCCGTTTGCTGAGCCTGACGTGGAGGTGTTCCGTTCACCGGTCAGCCACTATCGGATGCGCGCAGAGTTCCGGCTGTGGCACGACGGTGATGACATCTATCACATCATCTTCGATCAGCAGACGCGCGAACGGATCCGTGTCGATCAGTTCCCTGCGGCCAGCCAGCTGATCAATCAGCTGATGCCAAAGATGATCGCCGCGATCCGCGATAACCGTACTCTGCGCCACAAGCTGTTCCAGATCGACTATCTCTCAACCCTGAGCAATCAGATTGTCATTTCGCTGCTCTACCACCGCAAGCTGGACGACGAGTGGCAGCAGGCTGCCGCTGCGCTGCGCGATCGGCTGCGTGCCGAAGGGCTGGATGTGCAGCTGATTGGCCGCGCGACCAAAACCAAAATCTGTCTCGATCGCGACTACGTTGACGAACGTCTGCCGGTGGCGGGCCGCGAGCTTATCTATCGCCAGGTCGAAAACAGTTTTACCCAGCCTAACGCGGCAATGAATATTCAGATGCTGGAGTGGGCGCTGGATGTCACCCGGGATTCACAGGGGGATTTGCTGGAACTCTACTGCGGCAACGGTAACTTCTCGCTGGCGCTGGCACGCAATTTCCGCCGTGTGCTGGCCACGGAAATCGCCAAACCTTCCGTGGCATCGGCGCAATATAATATCGCCGCTAACCAGATCGATAATGTGCAGATCATTCGCATGGCGGCGGAAGAATTTACCCAGGCGATGAACGGTGTCCGCAGCTTTAATCGTCTGGAAGGCATTGATCTGACCAGCTACGACTGCGAGACGATTTTTGTCGATCCGCCGCGCAGCGGACTGGATGATGAGACGGTGAAGATGGTGCAGGCTTATCCGCGCATCCTCTATATCTCCTGCAATCCTCAGACCCTGAGCGACAACCTGCAGACGCTGGCGCAAACGCACGACGTCGCGCGCCTGGCGCTGTTTGACCAGTTCCCTTACACCCATCATATGGAATGCGGTGTTCTGCTGACGCGTAAAGCCTGAAGCGGAAACAAAAACGGGAACCCTGCGGTTCCCGTTTTCTTTACTGATTACGTTTGCGCTTAAATCGCGTTGCAATCCAGAACACCAGCGCCACCATCAGAACGGTGGGAATGAAGTTGGAGCCCATGTCCGGGTATTCTGCCCGCACCAGCGCGCTGTAAACCAGAATTCCCAGCAGGAAAAAGGCGGCTGCCAGGCCCGGCATCCCCTCCGGCATGTTGGTGTTGAGGTAACGCTGATGCAGACACCAGGCCGCCAGGCCCAGTGCAATCAGCGGAAAAATGGAAAAGGGAACAAAGGCGCTGAACAGCACAGAAAACGAGCCGTTAATCGCTAAGCCGGTAATAAAAGCCAGTGCCAGTGTGCCTTTATCGCGGGAAGCCGGGTGGGTCATGGACGGATCCTTACTCATTACTCTTCGGGTTTTTCCAGGGTAACCGCGAGACGCTCCTGCTCCCGGCGGTACCAGTAATAGGCGCCTTTGGCGATCATACGCAGCTGTAACACCAGCCGATCCTCAAGCTTACGACGCTGCTCAGCATCAACATCCAGTGCTTCTGCACCGGCGCTGAAGACAATGGTCACCATCGCCTCAGCCTGCGCTTCGGTAAAACTGCGCGGCATGCGATTTTCGACCTCAAGATAGTCAGCCAGTTCAGCGATAAAGTGCTGAATTTCACGCGCCACGGCGGCACGGAAAGCGGCGGAGGTGCCGGAACGTTCACGCAGTAACAGGCGGAAAGCGTTGGGGTTGTTGCCGATGAACTCCATAAAGGTCGACACCGACGTTTTAATGATGCTGCCGCCTTTGGCGATACGCTGGCGCGCCTGGCGCATCAGCTGTCGCAGCATGAGTCCGCTTTCATCCACCATCGTCAGGCCCAGCTCATCGACATCCTTGAAATGACGATAAAAGGAGGTGGGTGCGATACCTGCCTCGCGGGCAACTTCCCGCAGACTCAGGCTGGCAAAACTGCGTTCGGCGCTGAGCTGACTGAACGCTGCTTCAATCAGTGTACGTCGTGTACGTTCTTTTTGTTGCGCTCTGACGCCCATTCTCTCTGCCTTTAGCGGTGTTAGGCAGGCACTATATCAAAAATTTCAGCGTACAGATTGGCAATCTTTGTCACCGCCTGTGAACCTCACTCTTTGTCAAACTGTGATGAAAATCGCTGATAGAATTCAGAAGTGCGCGACGAGATGTTAGAATCTCGTTGTAAAAATGTATAAATAATAGGACGTATCGGTATGCAAAAGTCTTACGATTACGATGCCATTGTGATTGGCTCAGGGCCCGGCGGTGAAGGGGCGGCGATGGGGCTGGTAAAACAGGGAGCGCGCATCGCCGTGATCGAACGCTACCATAACATCGGCGGCGGCTGCACCCACTGGGGCACCATCCCCTCTAAAGCCCTCCGTCACGCCGTCAGTCGCATTATCGAATTTAATCAGAACCCGCTTTACAGCGATCACACCCGACTCCTTCGCTCCTCTTTTGCCGACATTCTCAATCACACGGAAAACGTGATCAGCCAGCAGACGGCCATGCGTCAGGGCTTCTACGAGCGTAACCGCTGCGAACTGTACCAGGGCGATGCGCATTTTGTTGATGCCAACACCATTGAGATTGAACAACCTGATGGGACGCGTGAGCGGCTGACGGCAGAGAAATTTGTCATCGCCTGTGGTTCACGTCCTTACCATCCTGACGATGTCGACTTTACCCATCCCCGCGTCTATGACTCAGATTCCATTCTCAACCTGCATCACGAACCGGGACACGTCATCATTTATGGCGCCGGCGTGATTGGCTGTGAATACGCCTCGATTTTTCGCGGTCTGAACGTCAAGGTTGACCTGATCAATACCCGCGATCGTCTGCTGGCGTTCCTCGATCAGGAGATGTCTGACTCGCTCTCCTACCACTTCTGGAACAGCGGTGTGGTGATTCGTCACAACGAAGAGTTTGAGAAGATTGAGGGCGTGGAAGATGGTGTCATCATCCATCTGAAATCCGGCAAGAAAGTGAAAGCGGACTGTTTGCTTTACGCCAACGGCCGAACCGGCAACACCGATTCCCTGTCGCTGGAAAATGTCGGTCTGGAAGCGGATGGCCGTGGCCTGCTGAAAGTCAACAGCATGTATCAGACCGCGCAGCCGCACATCTATGCGGTCGGTGACGTGATTGGCTATCCGAGTCTGGCCTCTGCCGCTTACGATCAGGGCCGCATTGCCGCGCAGGCGATTATTAAAGGAGAAGCGTCAGCGCATCTGATTGAAGATATCCCGACCGGTATCTACACCATTCCGGAAATCAGCTCCGTGGGCAAAACCGAGCAGCAGCTGACCGCCATGAAAGTGCCCTATGAAGTGGGACGCGCGCAGTTCAAACATCTGGCGCGGGCGCAGATTGTAGGGATGAACGTCGGCAGCCTGAAGATTCTGTTCCATCGGGAAACCAAAGAGATTCTGGGGATCCACTGCTTTGGTGAGCGTGCCGCCGAGATTATTCACATCGGTCAGGCGATCATGGAGCAGAAAAATGGTGGCAACACGATTGAGTACTTCGTGAATACCACCTTTAACTATCCGACGATGGCGGAAGCCTATCGCGTGGCGGCGTTAAACGGCCTAAACCGCCTGTTTTAACGTCGTGTCGAGATAGTGCTGCATGTGGGTTTTGATTGCTTCTGCCAGCTGTTCATAACGGCTGCGCAGAGGCGAACCCGGCCGATAAACCAGCGCAATCGTGCGTTGTGGTACCGGCTTGTAGCACGGAAGATAGCAGACCCCATCGCGGATACGTTCCGGCGGAACCGCCAGCGCCGGTAACAGTGTAATGCCGCTGCCTGCTGCCACCATATTGCGCAGCGTTTCCAGACTGGTTGCCCTGAAATGGGTATCTTCGTCGGCACCCGCCTCAAAACAGAATCCCATCGCCTGGTCACGCAGACAGTGCCCATCTTCCAGCATCAGTAATTTCTCGCCCGCCAGATCGGACATCGGTACCCGATCGCGGTCGCGCCACGGATGATCTTCGTAGATCGCCAGCTTCATCGGTTCATCAAACAGCGGAACCTCAATAAAGGCCTGGCTCTCTTTGACCAGCGCCACAATCGCGCAGTCCAGTTTGCCGCTGTCGAGCTGTGCCAGCAGCTGCTGCGTCTGAGCTTCATGCAGATACATTTCCAGTTTCGGGAACGTCTGGTGCAGCATCGGGATAATCTGTGGCAACAGGTAGGGGCCGGTGGTCGGGATAAGGCCGATATGCAGCGGGCCTGACATCGCTTCCCCTTGCTGACTGGCCATCTCTTTCAGCACTTTTACTTCACGCAAAACCGTGCGCGCCTGATCTACCAGCAGCAAACCGGCCTGGGTAAACAGCACTTTACGGCTGGTACGCTCCAGCAGCATCACACCCAGCTCATCTTCCAGCTTGCGGATCTGCCCGCTTAACGTTGGCTGACTGACATGACACGCATCTGCCGCACGGCGGAAATGGCGATATTCAGCAAGTGAGACCAGATATTCAAGATCACGAATATTCATTATTACCCTCCAAACCACGATAGCCCGTGGCGATAGATAGAATAGCAATGAACGATTGGCCCTATCAAGGGCGGTTCGGAATAATGCGCGCATCAAATGGAAAGGGGTTATCAGGAGAAAAAATGTTTGCAAGTCAGGAAGGTAAAGCCATTCCGTCCGTCACGTTTCATACGCGCCAGGACGATCGCTGGGTCGATGTCACCACAGAATCGCTGTTCAAAGACAAAACGGTGATTGTTTTTTCCCTGCCGGGTGCCTTTACCCCTACCTGCTCATCCAGTCATCTGCCGCGTTACAACGAACTAGCGGGCCTGTTTGCCCAACATGGCGTGGACACGATTCTCTGCGTCTCGGTCAATGACACCTTCGTGATGAACGCCTGGAAAGCCGAACAGCGGGCAGACAATATTACCTTCATTCCTGATGGCAACGGCGAGTTCACCCGAGGTATGGAGATGCTGGTTGAGAAAGCCGATCTCGGTTTTGGCCCGCGCTCATGGCGCTACTCCATGCTGGTACGTAACGGCGTGGTGGAGAAAATGTTTGTTGAGCCGAACAAGCCTGGCGACCCCTTTGAGGTCTCCGATGCCGATACCATGCTGCGCTATCTGGCCCCGGAGTGCAAAGCACAGGAGTCAGTCTCCATCTTTACGAAACCTGGCTGCATCTTCTGCGCCCAGGCAAAACAGATGCTGATGGATCATGGCATCCAGTATGAAGAAATTGTGCTGGGTCAGGATGCCACAACCGTAAGTCTGCGAGCCGTATCAGGCCGGGCGACGGTGCCGCAGATTTTCATGGGCGGTCGTCATATCGGCGGCAGTGAGGATCTGCAGCAGTTCCTGTTGTCAGCGTAAGAGAATCTTAGCGTCGGCCGGGAGAGCGGGCGCTCTGATGATGTGCCTATAATAAAGTAGTAATTCTGAAGCTAGAGGTTAGCGGGCATCTGTTGTGCCCGCCTTTTTTTTGCCTGCGGATTATGCCAGCCGCTGCTTCGCGTCACCGATGGCGCGGGCAACCTGCTGTGGCGAGACGCCCCCCTGCGCATTACGTTTATCCAGACAGGATTGCAGTGCCAGAATCGGATAGACATCGTCGTCAATCACCGCACTGAACTGCTGTAACTGTGCCAGCGACAGGGCTTCCAGCGCCACACCCTGCCCGATGGCCGCTACCACGACCTCGCCGACGATATGATGAGCTTCACGGAACGGCACACCTTTGGCGACCAGATAGTCGGCCAGTTCAGTGGAGTTTGCGTAGCCCTGCTCTGCGGCTTCCTGGCAGCGCGGACGTTTCACCTGCAGGCCATCCAGCACCAGCACGGACATGTGCAGACAGTCGAGCCAGGTGTCCAGCGCGTCAAACAGCCCCTCTTTGTCTTCCTGCATATCTTTGTTGTACGCCAGCGGCAGACCTTTCAGCGTCATCATCATGCCGGTCAGTGCGCCCTGCACCCGACCGCATTTGCCACGAATCAGCTCCAGCGCATCCGGGTTTTTCTTCTGCGGCATCAGCGATGAGCCGGAAGTGACTTTGTCTGACAGCTCGATAAAGCCCGCTTCACCGGTGTTGAAGAAGATCATATCTTCGGCGAAGCGCGACAGATGAACCATGCCGATCGCCGCATCAGAGAGCAGCTCCAGCACATGATCGCGATCGGAGACGGTGTCGAGACTGTTGCGCGTGGCGGAGGCAAAACCCAGCCAGCCTGCCAGCTGCTGACGATCGATTTCGTAGGCCGTTCCGGCCAGTGCGCCGCAGCCCAGCGGGCTGACATCGAGACGCTTCAGGGTATCCTGCAGACGGCTCTCATCACGCGCCAGCATTTCCACATAGGCCAGACACCAGTGCGCGAAGGTCACCGGCTGCGCACGCTGCAGATGGGTGTAGCCCGGCATCACTGCATCCTGATTCGCTTCCGCAGTGACGACCAGCGCCTGCTGCAGATCGCGTGTCGCGCCCAGCAATGCCTCAACCTGCATCTTGCACCAGAGTTTCAGATCGGTCGCGACCTGGTCGTTACGGCTGCGGCCGGTATGCAGTTTTTTACCCAACGCGCCCACTTTGTCGATCAGCTGTCCTTCAACCCAGCTGTGAATATCTTCGGCGTCGCTTTGCAGAATCTGCTCAGGATTCTCGCGCACTTCACCCAGCAACGTATTCAGGGCCGCTTCCAGCTGCTGCTGCTCATCCTGAGTCAGCACGTTTACCGTCACCAGCGCTTTGGACCAGGCAACAGAGCCAATAATGTCCTGCTCTGCCAGGCGGTAATCGAAGCGCAGCGAGTCGTTGAACTGTTTGAAACGTTGATCCGCTGCCTGAGTAAACCGTCCACCCCAAAGTGCCATGTGAAAACTCCTCTGAATCGTTAAACAAGGGGCGGCATAAATGCCGCCCCTGGATTGAATCTGTGAGGCGAGGCGCACCTCGCCTGAAATATTACTTCTTCTTCTGCTCGTTCAGCGCACGGATACGTGAAGAGAGCGAGAACAGACGGATAAAGCCGCCTGCATGACGGTGGTCGTAAACCTCATCTTCGCCAAAGGTGGCGAACTCTTCCGAGTAGAGGCTGTTAGTCGAGCGTTTCTGGGTGGCTGTCGCGTGGCCTTTGTAGAGCTGCACCACAACCTCACCATTTACCTCTTCCGCCAGCGATTCGGCAGCAGCCTGAATCGACTTACGCAGTGGGGCAAACCAGCGACCGTCATAGACCACATAGGACATCTCGTGGCCGAGCTGCTCGCGCCATTTGAAGCTGTCGCGATCCAGTACCAGCTGTTCAACGGCACGCAGCGCGCTGACCATGATGGTGCCGCCCGGGGTTTCGTAGCAGCCACGGGACTTAATCCCGACCAGACGGTTTTCCACGATGTCGATACGGCCGACACCATGTTTTGCGCCCAGCACGTTGAGTTTTTCCAGACACTGGAACGGACTCAGTTTTTCGCCGTTAACGGCCACAACCCGGCCTTTCTCGACGGTCACGGTCACCTCTTCAGGCTGATCGGGCGCCTCCAGCGGATCGACGGTCCAGACCCAGCAATCTTTATTCGGCGCATTGGCCGGGCTCTCCAGCACGCCGCCTTCGGTAGAGATGTGCCAGGCGTTTTCATCACGGCTGTAGATCTTTTCCAGTGAGGCGGTGGTCGGGATATTGCGCTCTTTCAGGTAGTCCAGCAGCGCTTCACGCGAACGCAGGTTCCATTCACGCCACGGGGCAACCACTTTCAGTTGCGGTGCCAGGGCGGTATAGGTGGTTTCGAAACGCACCTGGTCATTCCCTTTACCGGTTGCACCGTGGCACAGCGCATCCGCGCCTACTTTCAGTGCCAGTTCAACCTGCGCTTTCGCGATGATAGGACGGGCCATCGAGGTGCCGAGCAGATAGGTGCCTTCATAGAGCGCACCGGTCTGCAGCACCGGGTAAACGTAGTCGCTGATAAACTCTTCACGCAGGTCGACAACGTGGCATTCCGAGGCGCCAGACTGCAGCGCTTTCTTCTCAACACCTTCCAGATCGCCACGCTCCTGACCGATATCCGCCACAAAAGCGACCACTTCACAGCCACCGTAGTTCTCTTTCAGCCATGGAATGATTGCCGAGGTATCAAGACCACCGGAGTAAGCCAGAACGATTTTTTTGATGTTTTGCGTTTGCATTTCGTAATCCTTGAATCAGAGTCGTTAAGCGAGAATCCGGGTGCCAATCGACACGCCGTTAAACAGGTCAGGCAGCCGCTCAGCGTGACGCCAGCTGGCGATATCGACCGGGCGGCCCAGCGTACGCGCGGCATCCAGCGCCGCGTGCACTTTCACAATCATGCCATCGGTAATAATGCCCTGGGTGATCAGCTGCTCCGCTTTGTCAGCGGTCATCTCTTCGATGCGCTGACCTTTGCCGTCGAGAATACCACTCACGTCGGAGAGCAGAACTAAATCCGCACCCAGCGTTGAAGCCAGTGCCGTCGCCGCCTGATCGGCGTTGACGTTCATCAGTTCGCCGCCCTCAGTGATGCCAATAGAGCTCACCACCGGCATGTAACCCGCCGCCAGCAGCGTATTCAGCAGTGCCGGGTCGCCTGGCATGGCGTGGCCCACATGGCCAAGTTCCGGATCGAAGGCGGTGACATTCACGATGCCCGCATCACCCAGGCAGAGGCCAACCGCGTTGATGCCTGATTTTTTCGCCCAGGCCAGCAGCGTTTTATTGGCGGTTCCCGCCAGCGCACCGGTAATGATGTCAATCTGATCGGCTGGGGTGACGCGCAGGCCATTTTTCTTCATCACCGGCAGCGACAGCTTTTTCATCAGCTCGTCCACCAGGCAACCGCCGCCGTGGACAATGATCAGTGGACGCTGATGGGTGCTGCGATATTTCAGCAGCGCTTCAAACAAGCGGGCCAGCGCTTCTTCGCTGTCCAGCAGCACACCGCCCAGTTTGATAATCAATGGATTGGTCATGGTTTATTTGTCCGTTAAATCAGTGACTGCGTTTCTGGGAAGCCGAACCGGATGTTCAGGCACTGCACCGCCTGCGATGCCGCACCCTTCAGCAGATTGTCTTCGGCTGCCACGACAATCAGATGCTCGCCCTGCATCTCAAATCCGATGTCGCAGTAAGGCAGGCCCACGACGGCTTTCAGCGCCGGCACACCCTGGTCATAGAAACGCACCAGCGGCTTATTGTCATAGGCGCGATGGAAAACGGCGGCAATATCTTCGCGGCTGACACCCGCTTTCAGACGGCAGGTAATGGTCGCCAGGATACCGCGCGGGAAGCTGCCCAGATGTGGGGTGAAGATCACCGGGGTGCCAAGGTGGGCCACAATCTCCGGATGATGACGATGATTGAACAGGCCGTAAGGCTGCAGGCTCACTTCGCAGAAGCTGGTGCCGACATTGGCTTTACGGCCGGCACCGCTCACGCCACTGGTGGCATTGATGACCGGCCACTGCGCGTCGTTTAGCAGTCCGGCATCCACCAGCGGTTTCAGCGCCAGCTGCGCGGCGGTCGGATAGCAACCCGGCACGGCCACCAGCTGCGCCTGCTGGATGTTTTCATGCTGATATTCCGCCAGGCCGTAAACGGCTTTGTCCAGCCAGTCGCCATGCTGATGGGTGAAGCCATAGAAGCGAGTGTAGAACTCAGCGTCATTGACCCGGAAAGCGCCCGACAGGTCGAACACCACACAACCCGCCTTAAGAAATTCCGGAGCCAGATCGTGGCTGACTTCATGCGCCGTCGCCAGAAAGACCACATCCACTTTGTCTGCCCACTCCGCCGCGCTGCTCAGTGGCTGCAGCGGAAGATCCACCACGCCTTTCAGCTGCGGATGAAGATCGGACAAGCGCTTACCTGCATCAGGGCTTTGCGCCGAAACCGCTAAAGCGGTTATGTTGATATGTGGATGACGATTCAGGAAGGTGGCAAGCTCTACTCCAGCATAACCACTGGCACCAACGATCAGCGTATTCAACATCAGGCTGTAACCCCTTTTACAGTCGCACGTCCCGGGCCGCGGCCTTGCCCCGTAACCCACTCAGTCTTCTGCAGTGATTTAAGGTTTCCTTGCAGAGGACGTTAATGTATTTTTATTCACTATTAATGCATGAATATGGATACATCCTAACCCAAGGACCGTCAACAGTGAAGACAAAATTACCGCCTTTTATTGAACTCTACCGCCAGTTAATCGCCACACCGTCGATCAGCGCAACCGATGCGGCTCTGGATCAGAGTAATGAAACTTTAATCAATTTGCTGGCAGGCTGGTTTCGTGACCTCGGCTTCAGCGTGGAAGTGCAGCCTGTACCCGGCACCCGCAATAAATTTAATATGCTGGCGCGGACCGGCACCGGCGCGGGCGGCCTGCTGTTAGCCGGGCATACCGATACCGTTCCCTTTGATGATGGCCGCTGGACACGCGATCCCTTTACCCTGACTGAGCACGACAACAAGCTCTATGGCCTGGGTACGGCAGACATGAAAGGTTTCTTCGCCTTTATTCTCGATACGCTGCGGGATGTGGATGTCAGCACCCTCAGCAAGCCGCTCTATATTCTTGCCACGGCCGATGAAGAGACCACGATGGCCGGCGCGAAATATTTCTCTGAATCGACGCAGCTGCGCCCCGACTGCGCCATTATCGGTGAACCCACCTCACTCAAGCCGGTGCGGGCACACAAAGGACACCTGTCGAATGTGATCCGCATTGAAGGGAAATCGGGCCATTCCAGCGATCCGGCACGCGGCGTGAACGCCATTGAACTGATGCATGAGTCGATTACCCATCTGATGCAACTGCGCACGACCCTGCAGGAGCGTTATCACCATGATGGCTTTGCCATCCCTTATCCCACCATGAACTTCGGCCATATTCATGGCGGTGATGCCGCTAACCGTATCTGCGCCTGCTGTGAACTGTATATGGATATTCGTCCGCTGCCGGGCCTGTCGCTCAGCGATCTGGATGGGCTGCTTAACGAGGCGCTGGCTCCGGTCAGCGCACGCTGGCCAGGCCGTGTCACGGTGGCCGAACTGCATCCACCGATTCCCGGCTATGAGTGTCCGGCGAATCATGAACTGGTGAGTGTGGTGGAAAAACTGCTGGGCACGCCGACCGAAATCGTCAACTACTGTACCGAAGCCCCTTTTATTCAGCAGCTCAGTCCGACGCTGGTGCTGGGGCCAGGGTCCATTAATCAGGCCCATCAGCCAGATGAATTTATTGATACTGCATTTATCAAGCCGACACGGGCGCTTATCAGTCAGGTTGTGCAGCATTTCTGTCACTGATTGACAGTAAATGGGGCATTTCACTGTATTAACAGTAAAATGCCCCCTCATTCTGCGGGATTTACCAATAAGAATAACTTATCCCGCTTTGTTCCCGATAAATTCTTCGAATTTCCGTTATTTAGCGACCTGTTCAGCCCACTTTAACGCATTTGACGAACGCAACATTACGTGGCTAGATAAAAGACGTTGTTATGCCCACCGGGTGACTATCCAGAACGTTTCAGAATGCTGACAGGCGGCAACGGAGCCGGTTCCCTGTAGATTAGCGGGAGCAGAACGTTGCCGATTTTTCTGCTGCCTGAAAGGTCGGGTGTAGAAGTTTTTCAAGACGATAAGGGTGTCAGGGTCCAATGAACGAACAATATTCCGCAATGCGAAGTAATGTCAGTATGCTCGGCAAACTGCTCGGGGATACGATTAAGGAAGCTCTGGGCGAGAACATCCTCGACCAGGTTGAAGCCATCCGTAAGCTCTCCAAGTCATCCCGTGCAGGCAATGACACACATCGTAAAGAACTGCTCAATACGCTGCAGAATCTCTCCAACGAAGAGCTTCTGCCGGTTGCACGCGCCTTCAGCCAGTTTCTTAACCTCACCAACGTGGCCGAGCAGTATCAGACCATTTCCCAGAGTGGCGAAGGGGCGAATCACCCGGAACTGCTGAAAAAGACCTTTGAGACCCTGAAACAGCAGAAAGATATCCGTGAAAGCGACATTCTGGCGGCCATTGAGTCGCTGTCGCTGGAGCTGGTGCTGACCGCGCATCCGACCGAAATCACCCGCCGTACCCTGATTCACAAGCTGGTCGAAGTTAACAGCTGCCTGAAACAGCTCGACCACAGCGATGTCTCTGACTACGAACGTAACCAGATTATGCGCCGCCTGCGCCAGCTGGTCGCGCAGGCATGGCACACCGATGAAATCCGCAAATACCGTCCGACCCCTATCGATGAAGCCAAATGGGGCTTTGCCGTAGTGGAAAACAGCCTGTGGGAAGGCGTTCCTGCCTTTCTGCGTGAGCTGAACGAACAGGTAGAAGAGGCGTTTGGCATTAAGCTGCCGGTGGATTTCGTCCCGGTCCGGTTCACCTCCTGGATGGGCGGCGACCGCGACGGCAACCCGAATGTGACGGCGTCGATCACCCGTCATGCGATGCAGCTGAGCCGCTGGAAAGCCACTGACCTGTTCCTGCGCGATATCGGCGTGTTGATCTCCGAGCTGTCGATGTCGGAGTGCAGCGATGAGATCCGTGAACTCAGCGGCGATCCGGAAGCGATCGAACCTTATCGTGTGATCCTGAAGCGTCTGCGCAGCCAGCTCATGAGCACGCAGTCGTTCCTGGAACATCGCCTGAAAGGCGAGCGTCTGCCGCGTCCGGCCGACCTGCTGGTCTCCAACGATCAGCTGTGGGACCCGCTGTTTGCCATCTACCAGTCGCTGCAGCAGTGCGGCATGGGCATTATCGCCAACGGTCAGCTGCTTGATACGCTGCGCCGCGTGAAATGTTTTGGCGTGCCGCTGGTGCGTATCGATCTGCGCCAGGAGAGCACCCGTCACACCGAAGCGATTGCCGAAGTCACCCGCTATCTGGGACTGGGCGACTATGAAAGCTGGTCTGAAGCGGACAAGCAGGCCTTCCTGATCCGTGAGCTGAACTCTAAGCGTCCTCTGCTGCCGCGCAGCTGGGAACCCAGCGACGAAACGCGTGAAGTGCTGGAAACCTGCCGCGTCGCGGCTGAAGCGCCACAGGGCTCCATCGCCGCCTACGTGATCTCAATGGCGAAAACCCCGTCTGACGTGCTGGCCGTGCATCTGCTGCTGAAAGAAGCGGGCATCAGCTATGCGATGCCGGTTGCACCGCTGTTTGAAACCCTGGATGACCTGAACAACGCCAATGATGTGATGAGCCAGCTGCTGAGCATCGACTGGTATCGCGGCTTTATTCAGGGCAAACAGATGGTGATGATTGGCTACTCTGACTCGGCGAAAGATGCCGGTGTGATGGCCGCCAGCTGGGCGCAATATCAGGCGCAGGATGCACTGATCAAAACCTGCGAGAAAGCGGGCATCTCACTGACCCTGTTCCACGGACGCGGCGGCAGCATTGGCCGTGGCGGCGCACCGGCTCATGCCGCGCTGCTGTCGCAGCCGCCAGGAAGTCTGCGCGGCGGTCTGCGCGTCACCGAACAGGGCGAGATGATTCGCTTCAAATATGGTTTACCGGCCGTCACCATCGCCAGTCTGTCGCTCTATACCGGCGCAATTCTGGAAGCGAACCTGATGCCACCGCCGGAGCCAAAACGCGAATGGCGTGACATCATGAATCAGCTCTCCGCTGACTCCTGTGCGATGTATCGGGGCTATGTGCGTGAAAATGCCGACTTCGTTCCCTACTTCCGTTCAGCCACCCCGGAGCAGGAGCTGGGTAAATTACCGCTCGGCTCACGCCCGGCTAAACGTCGCCCGACCGGCGGCGTGGAGTCGCTGCGTGCCATCCCATGGATTTTCGCCTGGACGCAGAACCGCCTGATGCTGCCTGCCTGGCTGGGTGCCGGTGCGGCCCTGCAGCAGGCGATGGCGGCAGGTCATCAGGATCAGCTGGAGGCGATGTGCCGTGACTGGCCTTTCTTCTCTACCCGTCTGGGGATGCTGGAGATGGTGTTCGCAAAAGCGGACCTGTGGCTGGCAGAGTATTACGATCAGCGTCTGGTCGACAAATCCCTCTGGCCGCTGGGCAAGCAGTTGCGCGATCAGCTTGATGCCGATATCAAAGCGGTGCTGACCATCGCCAACGACTCGCACCTGATGGCCGACCAGCCGTGGATTGCCGAGTCAATTGCGTTGCGTAACGTCTACACCGACCCGCTTAACGTCCTTCAGGCGGAACTGCTGCATCGTTCACGCGCACAGGAAGCACGCGGCGATGAGCCGGATCCGCGCGTTGAGCAGGCCCTGATGGTGACCATTGCCGGTGTGGCAGCAGGCATGCGTAACACCGGTTAGCGCGCAGGCGCGGCATATCGTCCGCGCCCTCTGAACGTCGCCATAAAAAAAGTCGGGACTGTCCCGACTTTTTTATTGCCTGAAGGAGAGCGGTTAAGCCGCCACCGCAACCGGACGCACGCCCAGCGTGTGGCAGATGGCGTAACTCATTTCAGCGCGGTTCAGCGTGTAGAAATGAAAATCTTTCACCCCTTCGCGTGACAGGATTTTCACCATGTCCATCGCGATGTTTGCCCCGACCATTTTCCGTGTTTCCGGGTCCTCATCCAGTCCGGCAAACATCGCGTTCATCCAGCCCGGCACGCGCACATTGGTCAGCGTGGCAAAGCGTTGCAGCTGTTTAAAGTTAGAAACCGGCAGAATGCCTGGCACAATTTCAACGTCGATGCCGGTCGCGACACAGCGATCGCGGAAACGTAAATAGCTTTCCACGTCGAAGAAAAACTGAGTAATGGCGCGGCTTGCGCCTGCATCGATTTTTCGCTTCAGGTTAATCAGATCGGCCTGGGCGCTTTTCGCTTCGGGATGGACTTCCGGATAGGCCGCGACGGAGATATCAAAATCGCCGACCTCTTTCAGCAGCGCCACCAGATCGCTGCCGTACATCTCCGGCCTGCCGCCTCCCTCTGGCAGATCACCCCGCAGCGCCACAATGTGACGGATGCCGTTATGCCAGTAATCCTGGGCGATAGCGCGCAGTTCATCGCGGGTGGCATCAACACAGGTGAGATGAGGGGCCGCCTCCAGGCCGGTGCGATCTTTGATGCCTTTGATGATGCTGTGCGTACGATCGCGCTCGCCTGAGTTGGCACCGTAGGTGACAGAAACAAATTTCGGTTTCAGGCTGCTCAGACGGTCGATGGAACGCCACAGGGTCTCTTCCATTTCACCAGACCGCGGTGGGAAGAACTCAAATGAGACGTTAATGCGCCCGTTCAGCTCAGCCAGGCTCTGGTTTAGCGCTTCGCGCTGATTGGCATGAAAGAAACTCATCCTGCATCCTCATCGGTTAAAAACTGGACCGCGAACATCTGAACGTTTAGACGTCCAGATGTTCAAAATGACCCAATCCGATCGTGCCGTCAACGAATAAATCGTGAACAGCGATGATCAATTTTCAACCAGCATGAAAGAGATTCAACAGGCAGCGGTAACGCATTGAAAACAGGCGCCGAAGCGCCTGAGGGGAGGACTAGAGCAGTTGTGCGAGGCGATTGATATCTGACTGGATAGCACCGGCGGTGACATCCCGGCCTGCACCCGGCCCGCGAATTACCAGCGGGTTGTCGCGATACCAGCGGCTCTCAATGGCGAAGACATTGTCGCAGGGCAGCAGCGAGGCCAGCGGATGTTCCGGACGAACCGCTTCAACCCCGACGCGCGCCTTGCCGTTGGCATCAAAACGGGCAACATAACGCAGCACGAGATCCATCTCCCGCGCCGCTTCCAGTCGCTGCAGCATCTGCTCATTCAGCTCATCGCCATTTTCAAAGAAATGGTCAACCGAGCCCTGCTGGCAGTTGTCTGGCACCAGCGATTCGACCCGCACCTGATCCGGCTCGATGTTATAGCCCGCCTCACGCGCCAGGATCACCAGTTTGCGCATCACATCCTGCCCTGAGAGATCGGCCCGCGGATCGGGCTCGGTCAGGCCCTGCTGCCACGCCTGATCCACCAGCTCGGTGAAGGGAACCGTGCCGTCAAACTGCAGGAACAGCCATGACAGCGTGCCGGAGAAGATCCCGCTGATCGCCAGGATGGTATCACCGCTGTCACGCAGATCGCGCACCGTATAGTTGATCGGCAGACCCGCACCGACAGTGGCGTTATAGAGCCAGTGACGTCCGGTTTTGGTAAAAGCATCACGGATTTGCCGCCAGGTCTGGCTGTCGGATGCACCGGCCACTTTATTGGCGCTGATGACATGGAAACCGTGGCTGGCAAAGTCGAGATACTGCTGCGCCAGCGGCGTACTGGCGGTGACATCCAGCACCACTAAATCATCAAACGGATGGGCGCGCATCCACAGGAACAGCGACTCTTCGTCACGCTCCACCGCTTCATCGTCAAAGAAGGCCAGCGCACGGCTGGCATCCAGTCCGTCATAACTCAGCAGGCTGCGACGGCTGTCCACCACACCCGCCAGCACAAATTCAAAGCCGGTACGCGCTGAGAGCGTTTCCTGATCGCGGGCAAACAGCTCCAGCCAGCGTGAGCCGATATTGCCTTTGCCAAACAGCATCAGGCCGATACGCTTTTCTGCACGGAACAGTGACTGATGCAATCCCTGAATCAGATGCTGAGTGGGACCGACGCGCAGCACCGCGACCACGCTGATGTGCTCTTCAGACTGCCAGATAAATTCAACAGGTTGATCTTTTAACTGCTGCCAGAAGCGATGGGTATGCAGCGGATTGCGGGTCACGCCTGCGCCTACCAGCGCCACCAGCGCCAGGCCGTCACGCAGCTGCAGATGGCCCGGCAGTCCGGCATCCTGCAGCAGTGTAAAGGCGCTGTTGACCACTTCAGAGGTGTAACAGAGCTGTAGCAGCTGGCGGTCAGGATGGACGCCAAACGCCAGCGGACGCAGCTGTGCCCGCTTCAGCAGCAGGTCGATCTCTTTGTGCAGGATGGCGAAGTCATGCTGCTCCGGCAACTGGATTTCAATCAGACAGACATCATCATGACTGGTCACGATGCGTGCGCCGGTTCCGGAGGCCAGCACCCGCTCGATGCGGGTGGAACCCTGCTCCGGCTGATAACTGCAGCGCAGTTGCAGGTCGATATCGCTGCCGGAAACCGGCTGCAGGGTGCGGGTATGCAGCACCGGGGCCGCCAGACGCGCCAGCTCACTGGCTTCGTCCAGCCTTAACAGCGGCAGCAGACAGGCATCAGAAACTTTGCGTGGATCGGCGCTGTAGACGCCTGCCACATCGCTCCAGATCGTGACCCGTCCCACACCTGCCAGCGCACCAATCTGCGTGGCGGAGTAGTCGGAACCGTTGCGGCCAAGCAGGACGGTTTCACCCGCATCATTGCGGCTGATAAAGCCGGTCACCACGATGCGCTGATGCGGATGCTGTGCCAGCAGGGTCTGCAGCAGCGGCCAGGATTTGCCTTCATCGACCTGCGGCTGGGCCGCACGTTCAGCACGCAGAAACTCACGCGCATCCAGCCAGCAGGCCTGCATGTCGCGCTGACTCAGCACCGCTGCCATCAGGCGCGCCGACCAGAGTTCACCGTGGCCGACCACTTCGGCGTAGACCGCATCGGTTATCGGTCCATCCAGCAGCGCGGCCAGCTTTTCCAGGTCGCGAATAAATGCCGCGGTTAAGGGTTCCGCCATCTCAGCAGGCAGCAGCGCACCGATCAGTTCGCTCTGGTAACGCCGTAAAGCCTGTTGCACCTGGTGCGCGGAGAGCCGGTCGCTCTGGCTCAGCTTCAGCCAGCTAATCAGCTGGTTGGTGGTCGAGCCAGCCGCAGAGACCACCATCATGTCGCCCGGCTGACTGTAATCCGCCATGATGCTGGCCACACGCTGATAGCAGCGTGCGTCGGCCAGGCTACTGCCGCCAAATTTATGCAACTGCCTGATAGTCGGCGTTCCCGTGCCTGCTGAAATCATCATGCTTAACCCTCGGCTGCGACCCGGAATGCATTATCCAGATCGGCAATTAAATCTTCGTGATCTTCAATACCAACAGAAACCCGCAGTAGCGTATCGGAAATGCCCGCTGCAGCGCGTGCCTCTGCCGACATCCCCGCGTGCGTCATGGTGGCGGTGTGGGAGATCAGACTCTCAACGCCACCCAGCGATTCCGCCAGCGTAAACAGCCGCAGCGCTTTCAGGAAGCGGCGCAGCAGCGCCTCGTCACCGTCAACCTCGAAACTCAGCATGGCACCAAAGCCGCGCTGCTGACGAACGGCATGTTCGTGTCCGGCGTTCTCCGGCAGCGAAGGATGATACAACTTTTTCACCCGTTTCTGCTGCTTCAGATACTCCACAATCGCCAGCGCATTGCGCTGCGCCGCTGCGATGCGTGGTGAAAGTGTGCGAATCCCGCGCAGCAGCAGGTAGCTGTCAAAGGCCGCGCCCGTGACGCCAATGTTGTTTGCCCACCAGGCCAGGTCCGTCGCCAGCTGCGGATCTTTAGCAATCACCGCGCCTGCCACCACGTCGGAATGACCGTTGAGATATTTCGTACAGGAGTGGATCACCAGGTCTGCCCCCAGCGCCAGCGGATTCTGCAGGGCCGGACTCATAAAGGTGTTATCCACCACGCTGATGGCACCCGCCGCCCGGGCAGCGGTGCAAATCGCGCTGATATCCACCACGCGCAGCAGCGGATTGCTGGGGCTTTCGATCAGCACCAGTTTAGGTTTCTCATCCAGTGCCGCCTGCAGTGCCACCGGATCGCCCTGATCAACAAATTTCACCCGATATGCGCCGCGCTTATTCATGCTGTCAAACAGCCGATAGCTGCCGCCATAACAGTCATGTGGCGCAACCAGCAGATCGCCAGGCTTCAGGAACACCGTCGTCACCAGATGAATCGCCGACATCCCGGTATTAGTTAATACCGCGCCCGCACCGCCTTCCAGTTCCGCCAGCGTACGCTGCACGACATCACGCGTGGGGTTACCCCGACGGGAATAGTCATGCGCACGCGGCTCATTAAAATCCAGGAAGTTATAGGTTGTGGAAAGATGGATAGGCGGGACAACGCAGCCATACTGCTCGTCATCATTCAAACCGCTACGCACTGCGATGGTTGCCGGTTTACGCGTCATGAGCGAATTGTTCCTGAAAAGTGAATAAAATGTGGCTCACAGAATATCACCCTCTAATTAGACGTCAATACATCTGGACATCTAAATGTCTTTGCGTATAGATTGAGCAGAAACGCAATACCCGCTAAAATTATGCGTCATCGCCTGGCGTTCCTCTCTGAAATACAGAGGCAGTGAACGAAGAAAACCCGCCATATCAGGGGTCAGGCAGGAAAAAATCAGGCATAATCCGCTGATTTCCTCACATTTAACGTTTATTAATTAAGGTAACCCATGGCTGAATGGAACGGCGAATATATCAGCCCGTACGCTGAGCACGGTAAGAAGAGCGAGCAGGTCAAGAAGATTACAGTGTCTATCCCCTTGAGCGTGCTGAAGATTTTAACGGATGAGCGTACCCGTCGTCAGGTGAATAACCTGCGTCACGCCACCAACAGCGAGCTGCTTTGCGAAGCCTTTTTACATGCCTTTACGGGTCAACCGCTGCCGGATGACGTCGACCTGCGCAAAGAGCGCAGCGATGAGATCCCGGAAGAAGCGAAAGCAATTATGCGCCAGATGGGTGTTGATCCGGATACATGGGAATATTAATCCCCGGCGCCGTTGTCGCCTGACCTCGCTGCAGAGAAGCAGGCTCCGCTCAGGGAGCCGCTTTTCTGATCCGTTCTGCCCCCTGTGACGCTCCTCTCTTCCGGCCTGACGCCATCGCCTGCATATTGCCTGCCAGACGTATCAGAAAAATCTACCCTCTTTTCCTTATTATTGCGTTATTTCCATTGCAATAAGAATATTGTTTTATCCGGACAATAGAATTATTACTATTGTTCACTATTATGCGCATCCGTAAGATTTTGTCAGAGCGACAATTTCACGGAAAGCCAATGAGCATCAAATATAAAATAAAATCCTTCGCACCCACTTTTTTTATTCTTTTCATCACCAGCACAACCAGTTATTTCACTTCTGCATCCAGCGTGGCACCGGCTATAACGGTGCAAAATGAGAATATTAATGCCCGGCAACAGGATCGGGAGCGCAAAGCGCAATTAGCGCCTGACCTGCCGCCTGGCATGTCTGAAAAAGAGGACTTCAGACCGGAAGCGATTCCGTTTCCGCATGAGGAAAATTGCTATCCGATCGATAATATTTCGCTGAATCAGGACAGTAAAAAACTGCACCTCAGAAAACTACGCTATTTCACTGCACAGGCAGAAGGGAAATGCCTGGGCATTAACGGAATAAAACTTCTGGCTAAAACGCTGCAGAATGAAATTATCCGGCTGGGATATATTACAACGCGTGTTAATTTGCCCGAACAGAATCTGTCGGGCCGTACGTTAACGTTTGATATTCATGCCGGTCACGTCGGAAAAATCGTGCTAAATAAGGCGAGTGGCGACGACATTAACCTGACCAGTACCCTGCCGTTCAGCGCGGGTGATCTGCTCGAACTCAGCGATCTGGAACAGGGCAGCCTTAATCTTCAGCGCGTTCCGGGATCGCGGGTTAACGTTCAGTTATTGCCAGGCAGCAGCAAAGGTGAAAGCGATATCGTTATCCAGCGCGAACAGGATAAATACTGGCAGATGAGCGCCTGGCTGAATGATGCCGGCTCGGCGGCGACGGGGCGTTATCAGGGGGGAACCGCACTCTATTTAAACAACATTGCGTCATTAAGTGACATATTTTACGTCTCTTACGGCCACGATATTGCGCCGAAACAGACCCGCAAAGGCAATGATAATAAATCGATGGGTTATTCGGTGCCATGGGGTTTCTGGTGGCTCGATCTCTATGCCAGCCAGAGTCATTATCAGCAACGCCTGACCGGAAACTGGTCAGAATGGGCACTGGATAATAAGAACAGCTACTACAGTGCGCAGCTCAACCGACTGCTTTCGCGAACCCTCTTTCAGACCACCACAGCTGGCCTGCAAATCTTCAATACGTTATCGCGTTATTCACTTAATGACCGGGACCTCATCAGCATGCATAAAAAAAGTGCGGGCTGGAAAGCGTTGCTGCAGCATGAGATGCATGACGATAACGCGGCGCTGACAACTACCCTGAGCTATCAACGGAAGATGCCCTGGTTTAACAGCAGCCATACCGTTGAACAGACGTATGGGCTCATTGATACGCAGGGCCGGATTATGACGCTGGATCTGAAAGGTTCGGTTAATTTCCAGTTCGGAGATAACTGGCTGAACTACTCACCCCATGTCAGTGTGCAATATTCATCCGACACCCTCTCTTCGCTGAATCGCTTTTCGCTGGCAAACCGCTGGACGGTTCGTGGCTTCGATGGCGAATACGCGCTTCAGGATAATAAAGGCTGGTTCTGGCGCAACGATATCAGCTGGATTTTCCCTGACAAACCGGTTCAGCCTTATATCGGTATTGACGCAGGCCAGGTCTACGGTAATAGCAGCCAGCAGGAATATGCCGGAAAAACCGTTATAGGCAGCGTGGCGGGCCTGCGGGGAACACTCCTGAAAACACGTTTTGATCTTTTTGCCGGCACCCCGGTTAAAAAACCCCAGGCTTTCCACACCGATCCCGTTACGCTCGGTTTTTCACTGCAGTGGAAATATTAGTAAGAAGTAAAAGCGTTTATAAAAAGAGTTTGAAAATAAACACACACATCCAGAGGAAAAAAATGAATACGCATAAGTTTAATCTGCTATTCCTGGCGACGCTCGCCACCCTGTGTAGTCAGCCTGCGCTTTCTGCACTGAACAGTTATCAGCATGCAAATGGTTCGACCGTGGTGAATATTAATCAGCCGGATGCGAATGGTCTGTCACATAATATGTATCAGAGCTTCAACGTCTCAGAAAAGGGGTTGGTACTGAATAACAGCACCACAGATATGGTTCGCGACAGTGGTAATATTGCCCGGAACAGCAATCTGAATAGCTCAGCCAGTCTGATTCTGAACGAGGTCATCTCAAATAAAGCTTCTTCACTGAACGGCTTTATTGAAGTCGCAGGTCAGAAGGCCGATGTAATTATCGCCAACCCAAACGGGATCACCTGTTCCGGCTGTAATTTTATCAATACCGGACGCGCCACCCTGACCACCGGCACGCCAGTTTTAACCGATGGTGCACTGACGGGCTTTAATGTGACGAAAGGCACCCTTACGGTTAAAGGCAAAGGGCTGACAGGCGCCGATTATACGGACCTGCTGGCGCAGAAAATTACGCTCAATGGCAAAGTTGAGACAACCCAGCTGAAAGCGATTGCCGGTAAATACACCTATAACAGGGCCTCGGGTCAGGCCACAGCCAGCACGACAGGCCGGACTGGCGGCAACAGCATCGATGTCAGCGCGCTGGGCGGAGCAACAGCAGGCCTGATCCAGCTGCAAACCACGGAAGCCGGTGCGGGCGTCAACAACAATGGCGTACTGAATGCCAACAGCCTGTATATCTCAACCAATGGCACGTTAACCAACAACGGAACGCTTGACGCTGGCGTGATGAGCATCGCAGCCAGCGGCAGCATGACGAACAAAGGGACGCTTTCTGCCAGCCAGGCTGCTCTGCAGACAACAAATACATTCACGAATGAAGGCACTGTTAAAGCCACCAATTACGCCAGCATCGTGAGTTATGGAAAAGTGACTAACAACGAAAAAGGGCAGATCAGTGGCGATGGCACCGTCAGCATTTTTTCGCTGGCGGGAGATATCGAAAATAAAGGCACCATCAGCACGGCTGGATCCCTGACAATGCAGACCGGCTACAGCACGGTGAATGGCGTTATCACGCCTGTCGCCAACACCAGCCTGATTAACTCCGGCTCGATTCAGGCGGACACTATTGGCTTATACGCCGTTAAAGAGGTCAGCCTCCGGTCAGGCGATGTTACCGCACAGAGCACAGCCTCTGTTTCTGCCGTAACTGTCTCTAACGCCGGAACCCTCACAGCGCAGAATGCCTCTCTCGTTTCTGACGACTTCAGCAATCAGGGTGTGATGCAGGCGACTGAGCGGTTAAGCGTGACCGGTAAAAGTGGAATTTCTAATAAGGGTACCCTGAAGGCGGCAACCCTGGCGCTGACAACGGATGGGAAAATCAGTAACACATCCTGCCGGCTGTGGTTATTGTGCAGGCAGGGCACCATGAAAGCGGATAAAATTTCGATTTCAGCCCCTAAGATCACTACCATTGCTGATTTAGATGGTGATTACACCACGCAGCTTCTGGAATTGAACAAGCCTGAAACAGACTCCAGCCTGTAACCGGGCCATAAAAAAACCCAGCCGAGGCTGGGTTTTTTGTTGCCGCCGAACCCGCAGGTTCAGGTGCCTTTTAATCTTATTTTTTAGCGCCTGGCACGCTGAAACGCTTGTTAAAGCGGTCAACACGGCCACCAGTTGCCACTTCACGCTGCTTACCGGTATAGAACGGGTGGCATTTACCACAGACGTCCAGGTTCAGTTCGTGAGTCAGTGTTGAACGGGTGTGGATCTCGTTGCCGCAGGTACATTTAATAGTAACTGCTTCGTATTTCGGGTGAATACCTTGTTTCATGGGAAACCTCATAGAAGGCCGTGTCGCTCTCCGTGCCAGGCGTAAACCTGCACAGCACCACACGCGGTTGAACATTATAGGGTGTACTCCGGCAAGGTCTTTCTCACCGAAGGCGGCATATTATACAGAGAAGTTATCATTGCTGCAAATTTATCCTGGGATACCCGCCATCCGGGTCCAGCGTGTACACTAGCCCTCCCGATGCCCGAGCCGGAAAGAGAGAGTTATGCCCGTTGTCCAGGTTGCCCTGCCCGTCCCCTTGCCCCGCCTGTTTGATTATCTGCCGCCACAGGGCGCGCAGCCGGTCATTGGTGGTCGCGTAAGTGTGCCCTTTGGCAATCGCAGGATGATCGGCATTGTGGTCGCCCTGCGTGAGAGCAGCGATCTGCCCGAAGGACAGCTCAAGCGCGTCATTGAGGTGCTGGATAGCGAGTCACTCTATCCCTCTTCGCTGTGGCGCATCCTTAACTGGGCCGCCAGCTACTATCACTCTCCCCAGGGCGAAGTGCTGAACCATGCCATCCCGGTATTGCTGCGTCAGGGCAAACCCGCGCAGGATAACCCGTTATGGCGCTGGGAAATTACCGAGCAGGGCCGGGCGACCACGCCGGAGAGTTTAAAGCGCGCGCCCAAACAGCAGCAGGCGCTGGCTGCCCTGCGTCAGCAGCCGCTCTATCGCCATCAGGTCAGCGAACACGACCTGACGGAGGCGACGCTTCAGGCTCTGCGCGCCAAAGGGCTGTGCGAGCTGTATGAGCATCAGCCGCAGCGGCACGACTGGCGAACCACCTTCGCCGTTAAAGGCGAACGCCTGCGTCTGAATACCGATCAGGCGATGGCGGTCGGTGCAATTCGGGCAGATGACGAACATTACGCCGCCTGGCTGCTGGCGGGCATCACCGGTTCCGGCAAAACGGAGGTCTACCTCAGCGTGCTGGAGAATGTGCTGGCTCGGGGAAAACAGGCGCTGGTGCTGGTCCCGGAGATCGGCCTGACCCCGCAGACCATTGCCCGTTTCCGGGAGCGTTTTGATGCGCCGATTGACGTGCTGCACTCCGCCTTAAACGACAGTGAGCGGCTGGCCGTCTGGTTACGTGCGCGGCGCGGTGAAACGGCGATTGTGATTGGCACCCGCTCGGCGCTGTTTACCCCGCTGGCCCGGCCGGGGGTCATCATCATTGATGAAGAGCACGACAGCTCTTACAAGCAGCAGGAGGGCTGGCGCTATCAGGCGCGCGATCTGGCTGTGTTTCGCGCCCATGAAGAAAATATCCCGATTGTAATGGGATCGGCGACGCCCGCGCTGGAGACGCTGCACAATGTGCGCAGCGGCAAGTATCGCCAGCTCGACCTGACAAAGCGCGCAGGCAATGCCAGACCGGCGCTGCAACAGCTGATCGACTTAAAAGGTGTGCAGCTGATCGGCGGCCTGGCACCGGGCCTGATTGGCAAAATGCGTCAGCATCTGCAGGCGGATAATCAGGTGCTGCTGTTTCTTAACCGCCGCGGCTTTTCGCCCGCCCTGCTCTGTCACGACTGCGGCTGGATTGCCGAGTGTCACCGCTGTGACCGCTACTACACGCTGCATCAGCATCATCGCCAGCTGCGCTGCCACCACTGCGACAGCCAGCGTCCGCTTCCTCATCAGTGCCCGCAGTGTGGCTCAACTCACCTGCTGCCGGTCGGTGTCGGCACGGAACAGCTGGAACAGCAGCTCGGCACGCTGTTCCCTGGCGTGCCGGTGTCGCGAATCGATCGTGATACCACCAGCCGTAAAGGGGCGCTGGAGCAGCATCTGGCCGATGTGCATCGCGGAGGCGCGCGCATTCTGGTTGGTACTCAGATGCTGGCGAAGGGCCACCACTTCCCTGACGTGACGCTGGTGTCGCTACTGGATGTCGATGGGGCGCTGTTTTCCGCCGATTTCCGGGCGGCGGAGCGCTTTGCTCAGCTCTACACCCAGGTCGCCGGACGTGCCGGGCGTGCCGGTAAGCAGGGCGAAGTCCTGCTGCAGACCCACCACCCGGAACATCCGCTGCTTCAGACCCTGCTGCATCAGGGCTATACGGCGTTTGCGCAGCAGGCACTGCTGGAGCGCCAGGCGGTTCACCTGCCACCCTGGAGCCGCCATGCGCTGTTTCGCGCTGAAGATATGGATAATCAGCAGGCAGCTGAATTTCTGCAACAGCTTCGTAACCTGCTGGAGGCCAGTCCGCTCAACGATCAGGCCATGTGGTTTATGGGGCCGGTCCCGGCCCTGCAGCCAAAACGCAGCGGCCGCTGGCGCTGGCAACTGCTGGTTCAGCACCCATCCCGGCAGCGTCTGCAGCAGTTGCTGAGCAGTTCGCTGCCGCTGATTTCCACCCTGCCCGCCGCGCGCAAAGTGAAATGGACGCTGGATATTGATCCTACCGAGAGCTGATCTCCGCTGACGTTGCGAGCCAGATCGAAAAATGTCGCATAAGTCACAATTTTTATGCAAATTAAGTAACAACCAGCCACGCAATCGTTAACAATGTGGCTGGTTTGCCTCTGAGCAGGCAAAAACAGAATCGAACACGCCATAATGCGTCAGGAGCATGTGTTGGAGCAGAATCAACAACCGCCCGCCGCCACGATGAAGGATGTCGCGGAACATGCGGGTGTCTCAACCGCCACCGTATCGCGTGCGCTGATGAATCCGGAGAAAGTTTCTGCGGCCACCCGACAGAAAGTCGAACAGGCCGTTGCCGCCGTCGGCTATGCAGCACATGGTCCCACACGCAACGCGCGTCGCAATGAGACCCGAACCATCCTCGTCATTGTCCCCGATATCTGCGATCCCTTCTTCAGTGAAATCATCCGCGGCATTGAAGTCACGGCAGCCGAAGAGGGTTATCTGGTGCTGATTGGCGACTGCGCCCATCAGAATCAGCAGGAGCGAACCTTTCTCAACCTGATGGTGACACGCCAGATAGATGGCATGGTCCTGCTGGGCTCACAGCTGCCCTTTGATGCCGGCATTGATGAGCAGCGCAACCTGCCGCCGATGGTGATGGCGAATGAGTTTGCCCCCGAAATGTCACTGCCCTCGGTGCACATCGACAACCTGACCGCCGCGTTTGAAGCGGTTAATCATCTGCTGCAGTTAGGTCACACACAGATTGCCTGCATCGCCGGGCCGGAAGAGATGCCGCTCTGTCAGTATCGGTTACAGGGCTATGTCCAGGCGATGCGGCGCAGTGGCCTGACGGTTGATCCCACCTATATTGTGCGCGGCGATTTCACCTTCGAAGCGGGCGTTGCCGCGATGAATCAGCTGATGACCCTGCCGCAGCCACCGCGCGCGCTGTTCTGCCACAGCGACATTATGGCGCTCGGGGCGATGAATCAGGCCAGACGCTGCGGGCTGCGGATACCTGACGATCTCTCTGTGGTGGGATTTGATGACATCGAGTTGTCGCGCTACTGCGAGCCGCCGCTGACTACCGTTACCCAACCGCGCTATCAGATCGGCCGGGAAGCGATGCTGCTGCTGCTGGATGAGCTGAATGGCAAACGGGTCATCAGCGGTTCGCGGCTACTGGACGCGGGTCTGACCATTCGGGGCAGCACGGCGCGCGCAAAAAAGCGTGAAAAATAAGCGTATTCGCCGCGCTTTTTCAGTAGATTCTTAAAGCGAACACTGCTGGTCAAAGTTCCGACCCTTGAGTAACATGGCGGACTCCTTGCCGGGCGCGTAAAAATCATCATTTCGCCCATCTGGCACTATTTTTGAAGGGTATAAGAACGAGAGTGGCACAAAAAGATTACGTAGGCCGCGGGCGTTCAACAGGGACGCGTCGCAAAAAAAGCCCCAGCCGCGGCAAGAAGAGCAAAGGCGGTTCGGGAACATCCAAACTGATGATTGTACTGGCGGTCGCCGTGCTGGTGACCTTTGCCGGTGGTTTATGGTTCCTGGCGCATCACAAGAAAGAGGACGTGCCGGTCATTACGGATCATAAAGCCAACGGCAATGGCTTACCGCCGAAGCCCGAAGAGCGCTGGAAATATATTAAAGAGCTGGAGAACCGTCAGGTTACCGTGCCGACCCCTATCGAACCCTCTTCGGGTGGCGAGGTGAAGTCGCAGACGCAGCTGACTGACGAGCAGCGTCAGCTGCTGGAGCAGATGCAGGCGGATATGCGCCAGCAGCCAACGCAGCTGAACGAAGTGCCGTGGAACGAACAGACACCGGCGCAACGTCAGCAGACGCTGCAGCATCAGCAGCAGTTACAGCAGCTGCAACGCCAGCAGCAGCAATTCCAGCAACAGCAGCAACGTCAGCAGCAGCAGGTTCAGCAACAACAGCTGCAGCAGCAACGTCAGCAGTTGCAGGCTCAACAGCAGCAACAGCGCCAGCAGCAGTTGCAGCAGCAACAACAGCGTCAGCAGCAGCAGCAGCAGCAGCAGCAAAATGTTCAGCGCCAGACGCAGCCTGCGCCAGTTACGCGGGAACCCGAGGTGCAGTCAAAACCGCAGGAGACCGCAAAAGCGAAACCGGCGGAGAAAGCCTCTTCGCAGCGCTGGATGGTGCAGTGCGGGTCATTCAAAGGCACCGACCAGGCAGAGTCAGTGCGTGCCGGTTTAGCCTTTGAAGGATTTGAAAGCCGCATTACGACCGGTGGCGGCTGGAATCGCGTGGTGATTGGTCCGTATAAAGATCGCGCCTCTGCGGACAGCACACTGAAGCGTCTGCGCAGTTCCGGCCACTCCGGCTGCATTCCCCTCTCAATCGGGGGTTGAAACCCGTCAAACCCGCCCCATATCTGTTGCATGATACTCCGCGCCCCGTGCGCGGAGTCCTTTTCCGACTGCAACAAGGGGTCTGCCCGTGACAACAATAGTAAGTGTACGACGCAACGGCCAGGTAGTGATTGGCGGTGATGGCCAGGCTACGCTCGGCAATACCGTGATGAAAGGCAACGTTAAAAAAGTGCGTCGTTTATACAACGATAAGGTGATTGCCGGATTTGCTGGCGGCACCGCAGACGCCTTCACCCTGTTTGAACTTTTCGAACGTAAACTGGAAATGCATCAGGGCCACCTGGTGAAAGCCGCGGTGGAACTGGCTAAAGACTGGCGTACTGACCGTATGCTGCGTCGGCTTGAAGCCCTGCTGGCGGTCGCGGATGAGTCCGCCTCACTGATCATCAGCGGTAATGGTGATGTAATTCAGCCTGAAAACGATCTGATTGCCATCGGCTCCGGCGGACCTTTCGCCCAGGCCGCGGCACGTGCGCTGCTGGAGAATACCGACATGGGCGCGCGCGACATCGTTGAGAAGTCGCTGAACATCGCAGGCGATATCTGCATCTACACTAACCATAACGTTAATTTCGAAGAATTAACCTCCAGGGCGTAAAGGTATAACTATGTCTGAGATGACTCCACGCGAAATCGTCAGCGAACTGAACCGCTTTATTATCGGCCAGGACAGCGCCAAGCGCGCCGTGGCTATTGCACTGCGCAACCGCTGGCGTCGCATGCAGCTGGATGAAGAGCTGCGCCATGAAGTGACCCCGAAAAACATCCTGATGATCGGACCGACCGGTGTCGGTAAAACGGAGATCGCCCGTCGTCTGGCTAAACTGGCCAATGCGCCCTTTATCAAGGTCGAGGCGACCAAATTTACCGAAGTGGGTTATGTCGGTAAGGAAGTCGATTCGATCATTCGCGACCTGACCGACTCCGCCATTAAGATGGTGCGCAGCCAGGCGATTGAAAAGAACAAATACCGTGCAGAAGAGATGGCGGAAGAGCGCATCCTGGATGTTCTGATTCCACCAGCCAAAAACAACTGGGGCCAGTCAGAGCAGAGCGCGGAACCATCTGCGGCGCGCCAGTCGTTCCGTAAAAAACTGCGCGAAGGCCAGCTGGATGACAAAGAGATCGAGATCGACCTGGCCGCCAGCGGCCCGGGCGTCGAAATCATGGCGCCTCCGGGAATGGAAGAGATGACCAGCCAGCTGCAGTCGATGTTCCAGAACCTTGGCGGCCAGAAGCAGAAAGCCCGCAAGCTGAAGATCAAAGAAGCGATGAAGCTGCTGATCGAAGAAGAAGCGGCAAAACTGGTGAATCCGGAAGAGCTTAAACAGGACGCCATCGATGCCGTCGAGCAGCACGGTATCGTGTTTATCGATGAGATCGACAAAATCTGTAAGCGCGGCGGCCAGAATGCTGGCGGTCCGGATGTGTCACGCGAAGGCGTTCAGCGCGACCTGCTGCCGCTGGTGGAAGGCTGCACGGTCTCAACCAAGCACGGTATGGTGAAAACGGACCACATTCTGTTTATCGCTTCGGGCGCGTTCCAGGTTGCCAGCCCGTCCGATTTAATCCCGGAACTGCAGGGTCGTCTGCCTATCCGCGTTGAACTGCAGGCGCTGACCGTGAATGATTTCGAGCGCATTCTGACAGAGCCTAACGCGTCAGTGACCGTACAGTACAAAGCGCTGATGAATACCGAAGGCGTGAATATTGAGTTCACCGAGGATGGTATCCGCCGGATCGCTGAGGCCGCATGGCAGGTTAACGAAACCACCGAAAACATCGGTGCGCGTCGTCTGCATACCGTACTGGAACGTCTGATGGAGGATATCTCCTATGACGCCAGCGATCGTCACGGTGAATCGGTCACCATCGATGCTGATTATGTGGGTAAACATCTGGATGAACTGGTGGCTGACGAAGACCTGAGCCGCTTCATTCTCTGATTCACGGATGTCGCACTTTTCAGAAGCCCAGCCGAACCGGCTGGGCTTTTTTATGCATGTTCTTGATCGAACGATGCTTTTTTCAGGGTGATGATTTTGCCAACAATCTGCATATAGCGATATACTTAGCATTCCTGTGGCAAACAGACGAAACCCTTATGAAATACGATACATCTGAACTCTGCGATATCTACCATGAAGAAGTGAATGTTGTTGAACCGCTTTTTTCAAACTTTGGTGGGCGCACTTCATTCGGTGGTCAGATTACCACAGTGAAATGCTTTGAAGACAACGGCTTACTCTACGACCTGCTGGAAGAAAATGGCCGCGGTCGGGTGCTGGTGATTGATGGCGGCGGTTCCGTACGTCGGGCGCTGGTGGATGCGCAGCTGGCACGTCTGGCAGCCACTAACGAGTGGGAAGGCCTGGTCATCTACGGGTCAGTACGTCAGGTTGACGAGCTGGAAGAGCTGGAAATTGGCATTCAGGCGATTGCCGCCATCCCGGCCGGCGCGGCGGGTGAAGGGATTGGTGAAAGCGATGTGCGCGTCAATTTCGGCGGTGTGACCTTCTTTTCCGGTGACCATCTCTATGCCGACAACACCGGTATCATTCTGTCAGAGGATGCGCTGGACCTCGAATAAGGTCCGACAGCAACCGGGAGCAGACATGAAAACGGGTGCCTGAGCACCCGTTTTTCACATCAGCTGAGGCTTCAAACCTCTTCCATTTTTCCCAGCAGTGCGCGCAGACGTTCCTGCCAGACGTGCTGCTCTTCTTTCAGGTGCTGATTTTCACGCATCAGCGCATCGTGGTTGCCCGCGACTTGTTGCGCATCGTTACGCAGTGAGTTGTTCTGCTCTTTCAGCTCTTCGATTTCCATCTGCAACAGGGTGATGGTATCAATCGCCTGCTGTACTTTCGCTTCCAGTTTCTCAAACACTTCAAATGACATCTTTCTGACCTCTCCTAAATTCCTGCAAGGCGTTGATGATGCCAGCGCTAGCCAGCAACGTTGTCCCGATTGTATGTACCCTCACCCCGCAAGTCCAGCAACGCGGGCGCGGCGGGCGTAGTCTGTAACACTTTTCAGTCTATGCCTGAATTTATGCTGCGCTCCGATCAACGGCACACAGAGATCCCTCCGCCACGCCCGCTATCCGGCGCATTTAAGGGCGAAAGAAAGCCGGAATACGCGAAAACGCGCATTTTTATGACGCAGTACACAAAAAATGATTTCGCTATTTCTCGTTTATGTTCGTTAACGATAAATTCACACCAACCCTACAATAAAGCTGGGCGACTCATGGAATGAGAACAAAAACTGATAAAATTTAACCTCGCTTCAGGAACCACTATTATGAGTCAGACAACTAACACGCTCAAAGGTCAGTGTATTGCCGAATTTCTGGGGACAGGCTTGATTATTTTCTTCGGCGCGGGCTGTGTGGCCGCACTGAAACTCGCCGGTGCCGCATTCGGTCAGTGGGAAATCTGCATCATCTGGGGGCTGGGCGTTTCCATGGCCGCCTACCTCACCGCAGGCATTTCGGGTGCGCACCTGAACCCGGCCATTACCGTGGCGCTCTGCCTGTTTGCTAATTTTGAAGGACGTAAAGTTCTGCCTTACATCATCTCACAGGTTGCCGGCGCCTTTTGTGCCGCAGCGCTAGTCTATGGCCTCTACTACAGCCTCTTTATTGACTATGAGCAGAGCCATCAGATGGTGCGCGGCACGGTTGAGAGTCTCGACCTGGCGGGCATCTTCTCAACCTATCCTAACCCGCACATCGGTGTCGGTCAGGCATTCCTGGTTGAGATGGTCATCACGGCGGTACTGATGGCGGTCATCATGGGTCTGACGGATGACGGTAACGGCATCCCACGCGGCCCACTGGCACCCCTGCTGATCGGCCTGCTGGTCGCGGTAATTGGTGGCGCAATGGGTCCGCTGACCGGCTTTGCCCTGAACCCGGCACGTGATTTCGGACCGAAGATTTTCGCATGGCTGGCAGGCTGGGGTAACGTTGCCTTCACCGGCGGTCGTGACATCCCTTACTTCCTCGTACCGATTTTTGGTCCGCTGGTCGGTGCCTGCCTGGGTGCCGTAGGTTATCGCGCACTGATTGGCCGCTATCTGCCAGGCACCGCGAAGGAACCTGCCAGTGTTCCTGCAGACAAACCGGTTGCACGCGCTCAGCAGCGTAAAGCGTAAGTTTCACCTTTTATCATCAGGACTGAATTTATGACTACCACAGATAAAAAATACATTGTCGCGCTCGATCAGGGCACAACCAGTTCACGCGCCGTGATCCTCGATCATGACGCCAACATCGTCGCCGTCTCGCAGCGTGAATTTACCCAGATCTACCCGAAAGCGGGATGGGTTGAGCATGATCCGATGGATATCTGGGCCTCTCAAAGCTCCACGCTGGTTGAAGTGCTGGCACACGCCGATATTCGCTCCGATGAAATTGCCGCTATCGGTATCACCAATCAGCGCGAAACCGCTATCGTCTGGGACAAAGAGACCGGTAAGCCGGTCTATAACGCCATCGTCTGGCAGGATCCCCGCACCGCAGACTACTGTAACAAACTGAAGAAAGAGGGACTGGAAGAGTATATCCAGCACACCACCGGTCTGGTGATTAACCCCTACTTCTCCGGCACCAAAGTGAAGTGGATCCTCGATAACGTTGAAGGCGCGCGTGAGCGTGCGAAACGTGGCGAGCTGCTGTTCGGCACCGTTGATACCTGGCTGGTCTGGAAAATGACCCAGGGCCGCGTACATATCACCGATTACACCAACGCCTCCCGTACCATGATGTTCAACATTCACAAGCTGGAGTGGGATCAGCGCCTGCTGGATATTCTGGATATCCCGCGTGAAATGCTGCCGGAAGTGAAATCGTCGTCTGAAGTCTATGGTCAGACCAACATCGGCGGTAAAGGCGGCACGCGTATTCCTATCGCCGGTATTGCCGGTGACCAGCAGGCGGCGCTCTATGGCCAGCTCTGCGTCCAGCCTGGCATGGCGAAAAATACCTACGGCACCGGCTGCTTTATGCTGATGAACACCGGTACTGAAGCGGTAACCTCAACGCATGGCCTGCTGACCACCATCGCCTGTGGCCCGCGTGGTGAAGTGAACTATGCGCTGGAAGGCGCGGTGTTCATCGGGGGTGCCTCGATTCAGTGGCTGCGCGATGAGATGAAGCTGATCAGCGATGCCGCTGACTCTGAATACTTTGCGATGAAAGTGAAAGATACCAACGGCGTCTACATGGTGCCGGCATTCACCGGTCTGGGCGCACCTTACTGGGACCCGTATGCCCGTGGCGCGATCTTCGGTCTGACGCGCGGTGCGAACGCTAACCACATCATCCGTGCCACGCTGGAGTCGATCGCTTATCAGACCCGCGACGTTCTGGAAGCGATGCAGAACGATGCGAACACCCGTCTGCAGGCGCTGCGTGTGGATGGGGGCGCGGTGGCCAACAACTTCCTGATGCAGTTCCAGTCTGACATCCTCGGCACCCGTGTTGAGCGTCCGGAAGTGCGTGAAGTCACGGCGCTGGGTTCAGCGTATCTGGCGGGTCTGGCTGTCGGCTTCTGGCAGGATCTGGATGAAGTCCGTGCAAAATCGGTGATTGAGCGTGAGTTCCGCCCAAGCCTGGAAACCACCGAACGTAACTTCCGCTATGCCGGCTGGAAAAAAGCCGTCGCCCGCGCGCAGGCGTGGGAAGAAGAAGAGTAATACCGGGGCCCGCGACCGTCTGCGTCGCGGGCCTTTTCCCCGCCCCACTCTCCCGCTGTGTTACACTGCCTGTCTGTTTTTTGTCAGGCAGAGACCATGAAACGAGAACTTGCCATTGAATTTTCCCGCGTAACCGAAGCTGCCGCTCTGGCGGGCTATCACTGGTTAGGGCGCGGCGACAAAAATGCGGCCGATGGCGCGGCTGTCCATGCCATGCGTCACGTCCTCAACTCCATTGAGATCGACGGCCAGATTGTGATCGGCGAAGGCGAAATCGACGAAGCCCCGATGCTCTATATCGGTGAAAAAGTCGGCACCGGTCGCGGCGACGCGGTCGATATTGCGGTCGATCCGATTGAAGGCACCCGCATGACGGCGCTGGGTCAGGCTAACGCGCTGGCCGTCATGGCCGTGGGCGACAAGGGCAGTTTTCTCCATGCACCCGATATGTACATGGAGAAGCTGATTGTGGGGCCGGCCGCCCACGGGGCAATCGATCTCGACCTGCCGCTGGAAACCAACCTGCGTAATATCGCTATCGCGATGAACAAGCCGCTGTCGCAGTTAACCGTGTCGATTCTGGCAAAACCCCGCCATGACGCGGTGATTGATCAGCTGCAGCAGCTGGGTGTGCGGGTCTTCACCTTCCCGGATGGCGACGTGGCCGCCTCCATTCTGACCTGCATGCCGGACAGCGAAGTGGATGTGATGTATGGCATCGGCGGTGCGCCGGAAGGCGTGGTCTCTGCGGCCGTCATCCGGGCGCTGGACGGCGATATGCAGGGCCGACTGCTGGCGCGTCATCACGTTAAGGGCGACAGCGCGGAAAACCGTCTGCTCGGCGAGCAGGAGCTGCAGCGCTGTGCAGAGATGGGGATTGAGGCAGGGAAAAAGCTGACGCTGAGTGAGATGGCGCGCAACGACAACGTGGTCTTTGCCGCCACCGGCATTACCAGTGGCGAGCTGCTGAAAGGCATTACGCGTCAGGGCAATATCGCCACCAGCGAAACCCTGCTGATTCGCGGTAAATCACGCACCATCCGCCGTATCCAGTCGATTCACTATCTTGACCGCAAGGATCCGGCGCTTCATCCGTTTATCCTGTAATCGCCTGGTTGCCGCGCTCCGGCTGACGTGAGAGCGGCAACCAGCAGAGCAGCATCACCAGCGCCGTGAAGAACATCAGCATCCCCAGGCTGAACTGGTCGCGCTGCGGCATCATCGCTGACAGCCACGCGACCAGACCCGAGCCCAGGTTCATCAGCCCGCCAATCAGCGCGCCCGCGCTACCCGCCAGCCAGGCATAAGGCTCCATAGCGCCAGAGGTTGCCAGCGGAAAGAGCATACCGGCACCAAAAAAGAAGAGCGCGGCCGGCACCAGCAGGGTCCAGATATTCATCACGCCGAACCACGCCGGGATCCACATCAGAATGCCCGCCAGCAGGCAGCTGTTCACGCCCCACCACATCAGGCTATGCCAGGAGCCCTGCTCGCGTCCGGCAAACCAGGCGCCAAAGAAGGCCGCCGGAATCGGCAGAATAAACAGGATACTGACAGTCAGGCTGTGCAGGCCCAGCACGCCGCCCAGTAATACACCGCAGCTCGACTCAAATACCGCAATTCCGGCGAGCGCACCAATCAGCAGCACGATGTAGCGGACGAAATTCGCGTCGCTGAGCAGACGGACATAGCGTTTAAAGAAGGGCGTCACTTCCGCACTCTGCGGCCGGGTCTCCGGCAGCCAGCGCGCCATCGCGCCGGTGACCGTCAGGCAGAGCAGCAGCAGGAAGGCAAAGCAGGCATGCCAGCCAAAGAGCTGGGTCAGCAGCGCGCCAATCACCGGGGCCAGCAGCGGGCTGACCAGAATGCCCATATTCAGCAGGCTGTTAGCACGGCGCAGCGCGTGACCCTCATAGAGATCGCGCGGCATGGTGCGGGCCATCACGCCAGCCACGCCGGTTCCCAGCCCCTGTACGGCGCTGCCAAGCACCAGCATATCCAGCGAGGTCGCCATCAGCGCGGTCACCGCCCCGATCATAAAGATCAGCATGCCTGCCAGGATCACCGGGCGCCGCCCCACGCTGTCCGACAGCGGGCCGTAGATCAGTTGCGATCCGCCATAGGTCATCAGATAGGCCGCCATCACGCGTTGCAGCGCGCCATCCCGCACGTTCAGCGCATCGGCCATTACCGCCATAGCCGGAACATAAATGGTCTGCGCCATCTGACCCACGGCCACCAGCACAATGAGCATCACCAGCAGCGGGCGATTTTCCAGTTTCGTCATCATGGTTATACAAAATATCTTTCTGTGAAAGGAGGTTAAAACAGCGGTTCACCCGCCGGACATCTTATTATGGCGGGCAAAATATCAGGATTAGGTGACAAAGCGAGAGGCAGGCGAAAAGGTCCTGGCTTGCGCCTGTCAAGTTTATGCACCAGCCTGTAAAGGGAATGCAACAGTTTGTCGATTCGAGCCTTTGCGAGGGCGCAGGCTGGCAATCGCGCCGGGCAGCCGCGAAAATAGTGACCTGCCTGAATCATCAACAACCAGGGAGTGAGTATGGCTGAGTGGGTCAATGCTGAAGTTAAGGAAGTCAAAAACTGGACGGATGCGCTGTTCAGTCTGCGGGTGACGGCACCGGTCGATCCCTTTATCGCCGGGCAATTTGCCAAACTGGCGCTGGAAATTGAGGGGGAACGCGTACAGCGCGCTTACTCCTACGTCAACGCGCCGAAAGATGATCTGCTGGAGTTCTATCTGGTTACGGTGCCAGAGGGCAAGCTCAGCCCACATCTGCAGGCCCTTCAGCCAGGCGATCAGGTGATGGTCACTAAAGAAGCCGCGGGCTTCTTTGTGCTGGATGAGGTTCCGCCGTGCAGGACGCTGTGGATGCTGGCGACCGGCACCGCTATTGGTCCTTACCTGTCGATGCTGCAGCAGGGCGAAGGACTGGAACGCTTTGAAAATATCGTGCTGGTGCATGCCGCGCGTTATGCGGCCGACCTGAGTTTTTTACCGCTGATGCAGCAGCTGCAGCAGCGTTATCAGGGCCAGCTACAGATTCAGACGGTGGTAAGTCGCGAAGAGATTGCCGGTTCGCTGACTGGCCGGGTGCCTGCGCTGATTGAGAATGGCGAGCTGGAGCGGGCCACCGGTCTGACACTGGATGCAGAGAGCAGCCATGTGATGCTGTGCGGTAACCCGCAGATGGTGCGTGATACTCAGCAACTCCTGAAAGAGACACGTGAGATGCGCAAACACCTTAAGCGTAAGCCGGGACATATCACCAGCGAACATTACTGGTGAGCCGTTGAGCGGTATCGCACCGGCTGAGTCGCCGGGCCAAACCGGTTAGCGCCGGGGGAGCCGCGAAAAACGCCGAGGTCGAGCAGCAGGCCCGCCAGTAAAACAAAGGGAATGGCGCGTCCCAGCAGCCAGGGCAGGATGCCCGCCAGCATGCTCCAGTTCCCCACCACCAGCAGCCAGGCCACGATCACCAGCAACCCCCAGTAGCCGGGACGATCGCGATCGTGCAGCCGTTTGACGATCACCGCGCTGGCAGGCCACAGCAGGCAGACCACGCCAAAGGCCGCCATCTGGGTATCGAGCCAGTCATTAGCCGCCAGCACGAAGAGCAGTGTCGTTGTCAGCAGCCAGACCGCCTGCCAGATCCAGAAATCACGTCGTCCCAGCCGGCCGCGCCAGGAAAAACACCATTGTTGTAACGTCATGCTTTATCATCCGGAAAAGAGAGCTGCCGCGCTTTTGACCTCGCGGATAAAAACCGTTTTAATTTGCGCCTGAGTTTACGGGACAGGATCGACAAAATGAAGAATTTGCCTGGCGCACTGCTGTTATCGTTTGCGCTGACGGTTCCGGTCTTTGCCGCCGATCCGCCACCGCAGGAGCGGACCGATGCGTTGCCTCCCGCCCCCTATCTGCTGGCGGGTGCGCCCACCTTTGATATGACTATCGGCCAGTTTCGCGAAAAGTATAATCTGGCCAATGCCGCGCTCATCCTGCCGGAGTATCGCGCTATTGATAATCGCGGTGACAAAAGCAACCTGACGCGGGCTGCCAGCAAAATCAATGAGACGCTCTACGCCTCTACGGCGCTGGAGCCCGGCACCGGCAAAATCAAAACGTTGCAGATTACCTGGCTGCCGTTACCTGGCCCGGATCAGAGCGCCTCGCAGCAAAAGGCGCTAGCCTACATGACCGCCCTGCTGCGCTTCTTTGTGCCGGGATTAAGTGCCGAAGAGGGGCGTAAAAAGCTGGAGGCGTTGCTGAATGCCGGCAAGGATTCACCCTACTATGCGCAGGTCGACGGCGCGCTGCGATTTGTCGTCTCTGACAGCGGTGATAAGGGGCTGACCTTTGCGATTGAGCCGGTCAAACTGGCGCTCGCCAGCCCCTGATGATGTGGCCGAAAATGACGAAAAGCAAAGCCATCGCAACATTTGATCTCTATACTGTCTGGCAGACAACGCTGCCGGCTGGCAGCGATTTTTCATGTATCGCGTTATGCGGAGGATAGAATGCGACATCCACTGGTTATGGGTAACTGGAAGTTGAATGGCAGCAAGCAGATCACAGCTGAACTGATCGCCGGTCTGCGCAAGGAACTGTCTGGCGTTGACGGTTGTGGCGTTGCCATTGCACCGCCGGCACTCTATCTCGAGCAGGCAAAACACGCCCTCTCCGGTAGTCACATTGCACTGGGTGCACAGAACGCAGACGTTAACCTGTCTGGTGCCTTCACCGGTGAAGTTTCCGCAGAGATGCTGAAAGATATCGGCGCGAAATATATCATTATCGGCCACTCAGAGCGTCGTACTTACCACAAAGAGAGCGACGAGTTCATCGCAAAGAAATTCGCGGTGCTGAAGTCAGTGGGTCTGGTTCCCGTGCTCTGCATCGGTGAAACCGAAGCAGAAAACGAAGCGGGTAAAACCGAAGAAGTCTGCGCTCGTCAGCTGGATGCCGTGCTGGAAACCCAGGGCGCTGAAGCGTTCAACGGTGCGGTCATCGCCTATGAGCCCGTCTGGGCTATCGGTACCGGTAAATCGGCGACCCCTGCGCAGGCTCAGGCTGTGCACAAATTCATCCGTGACCACATCGCGAAGAAAGATGCGGCAGTCGCGGAGCAGGTCATCATTCAGTACGGCGGCTCCGTTAACGACAAAAATGCGGCAGAGCTGTTCACCCAGCCTGACATCGATGGTGCGCTGGTTGGCGGTGCGTCACTGAAAGCTGACGCGTTTGCGGTCATCGTGAAAGCGGCGGCGGCAGCAAAAAGCGCCTAAGCGTTGATACACAGATTAAAGGCGGCTTAAGCCGCCTTTTTTATGGGCGCAATCAGCTGGCAGCTATGATCCTGCACCTCCTCCGCCGACCCGCTATTCAGCAGCAGCCAGTTTCGCTCTATCGCCATCAGCACCAGTCGCCCGTCGCTTAACTGCGCCAGCGCCAGTCCATATTTCCCCATCTCTGTGCGCGCCTGTGGCCGCTCACTGGCCAGACGGATAAAGGCACTCTGCTGCGCCAGTTCGGCTGGCGTCAGGGCACGCAGCCAGTAGTGATGCTGACGCAGCGTGCTGCGCTGCCACTGGCCGTTAAGCTGCGGCGTCAGCGTATCGAGTTGCCGACGCACATCGGGGCGCAGGCAGGAGAGATGAATATGAAGCTGGTTCTGGGTGCGGCCATACTCTGAATTAATAGCCAGCGACAGAACCCGGTCGTCAATCGGCGAGCCATGCCGCTGCGCGAGCAGATAGCGTTCATGCCAGGCAAAGGCAAAATAGTTGGGTGTGGCGGGCTGAAGTAAGCGCGGGCTTTCTATGCCCGTGATCCTGTCGAGCGGAATCAGCAGAAACTGCAATGGCCCATGGATATCTTTCAGCATGGCATAACGATGTGGCCGATCGACACGCTGACAGGGCGCCGGGTTGCCACTGCTCTGCTGGTGGGGCACACATTTCTCGCTGACGATCTGCCACAGCGCATCACTGTTCTTTTTAAAATGCAGTGCGGCCGCCAGCATCCCCGCAATGACCAGCACCAGCAGGATCGCCATCCCGCGGGCTGCATGACGGTGTATCGGCATAACAACGCTTCCTGAGTGGCTTCGCAGCCTGCATCCTCGCCTGGCGGGAAAAGAATGTCACGGGGAATTCTGGCTGATAGCGCAGCAGGGGTGGAGAAGAGAGAGGTGTCGCGTTAAGCGGTCAGCGCAGAGATGCGCTGACCGCCATGCCTTACGGTTTCATGACCTGGTCATAGCTGCCGCCGTCGGCGAAGTGGGCTTTCTGAGCCTGTGTCCAGCCACCAAACTTGTCCTGAATGGTGAACAGTTTCACGGGCGCAAAGGTGCTGGAAAATTTCTTCGCAATCTCAGCATCACGCGGACGGTAGTAGTTCTGCGCGGCAATCGTCTGGCCTTCCGGCGAGTAGAGGTATTTCAGATAGGCGTCCGCAACCTTACGCGTACCCTTTTCGTCCACCACTTTATCGACTACCGACACGGTCGGCTCAGCCAGAATAGATTCACTCGGCGTCACAATCTCGAACTTATCTTTGCCCAGCTTGTTCACCGCCAGATAGGCTTCGTTTTCCCAGGCGATGAGGACGTCACCAATGCCGCGCTCAACGAAGGTGTTGGTCGCGCCACGCGCACCGGAATCCTGCACCTCAACGTTTTTAAACAGCTCTCTGACGTAAGCCAGCGCTTTAGCCTGATCGCCATTGTTGTGATCCAGCGCCCAGCCCCAGGCCGCCAGATAGTTCCAGCGTGCCCCACCGGAGGTTTTCGGGTTAGGGGTGATGACAGAGACACCCGGTTTGATCAGGTCGCTCCAGTCATGAATGCCTTTGGGATTGCCTTTGCGTACCAGGAAGACAATGGTTGAGGTGTAAGGAGCGGAGTTGTCCGGCAGACGCTGAAGCCAGTTTTTATCAATACGCCCGCGTTCTGCAATGGCATCGACATCGGATTGCAGCGCCAGCGTCACCACATCTGCCCGGATGCCGTTAATTACGGAGGTTGCCTGCTTGCCGGAGCCGCCATGGGACTGACGCACCACGACGTTATCGCCGGTTTCCTGTTTGTAGTGCGCACTGAACGCTTTGTTGTACTGTTCGTAAAGCTCACGTGTTGGATCGTAGGACACGTTAAGCAGCTGAATGTCTTTTGCCAGAACGCTGGTTGAGGCCAGCAACAGGGTAACGCCGATACTCCACTTGTTCATTACGCACTCTCCCAATGTCGTTATGGGCGTAGCGTGACATAAACCAATACAGAGCTTAAAGAATTAAAAATAAGTGGTTATAACTGTGGGGAATATAGGCTGGCGATGCAGGGGCGTGCGGTAACGCACACCCCGCAGAGGGATTAGTAGAGTTTTTTCGCGGTGTCGAGCCAGTCGCGCTTAAACGGACGCTTCATGTTTTCAATCGCGTCGATGATGTCGTGATGCACCATCTTCTCATTCTGAATACCAACACAGCGACCGCCGTAGCCCTGCATCAGCAGCTCAATGGAGTAAGCGCCCATGCGTGACGCCAGAATACGGTCATAGGCACAGGGCGCGCCACCACGCTGAATATGGCCCAGCACGGTGGAACGGGTTTCGCGTTTGGTTTCTGTTTCAATAAAGCGCGCCAGATCGTCGATATCGCAGATATGTTCGGTAATCGCCACGATAGCGTGCTTTTTCCCTTTGGCGATGCCCGCTTTGATTTCCGCGACCAGCTCTTCACGGGTATAAGGAAATTCCGGCAGCACGATGAACTCACAGCCACCCGCAATGGCCGCCGCCAGCGTCAGATCGCCGCAGTAGCGGCCCATCACTTCAACGATGGAGATACGCTGATGCGACGAAGAGGTATCACGCAGGCGGTCAATGGCCTCCACCACGGTTTCCAGCGCCGTAAAGTAACCGATGGTGTAATCCGTTCCGGCAACGTCGTTGTCGATGGTGCCCGGTAAGCCGATGCAGGGGAAGCCCATTTCGGTCAGACGTTTCGCCCCCATGTAGGAGCCATCGCCGCCGATCACCACCAGCGCGTCAATGCCGCGCTTTTTCATGTTCTCGATGGCCACCTGGCGAATATCTTCATTACGGAATTCAGGAAAACGCGCAGAGCCCAGGAAGGTGCCGCCGCGGTTGATCATGTCGGAGACGCTGTAGCGATCGAGATTGATCATGCGGTCTTCGTACAATCCCAGATAGCCATCATAGATCCCAAAAACTTCCAGTCCTTCACTCAGCGCGGAACGCACGACTCCACGAATAGCTGCGTTCATGCCTGGGGCGTCACCGCCGCTGGTTAATACACCAATTTTTTTGATCATGACAACCTCTGGATTTTTAAAACGAAGGGTTAATCCTGCCTGTCGATCGCTGCTGAACATCATTAAAGGCCAGCGCGACATGTGATGGCAGATAGTATATCAAAGGCTTGCTGCTGAATTGATTCAGGTCAGACAACTTTTCACTATTTTTTGCAGCAATGTTAGCGTTACGTCGTCCCTTACGTATCAAATTGATTCGTTTAGGTTAAAAACCTGGAGAATCCTCCTTCTCGAACGGTACCACAGAACAGGGGTCCTGATGGATAATTACGTCTGACCCGGGAAATGCGTCGCGTAACGCCCTCTCAACCTGATCGGCCACACGGTGCGCCTGCACCAGGGGCAGCTGGTCTTCAAGCTCCAGATGCAGCTGAATAAATTTTGTCGGGCCGGACTGGCGGGTACGCAGATCGTGTACCCCCTGCACCTGCGGCCAGTTCGTCGCCAGCGTCAGAATCTGCTGACGCTCTTCTTCCGGCAATGCGCGATCCAGCAGGGACTGCACTGCGTCGTAGCCCATACGCAACGCGCTGTAGAGAATAAAAATGCCGATTCCCAGCGCGAACAGGGCATCTGCTCTTGCAAAACCATAGCTGCTCAGCACCAGCGCGATCAGAATCGCGCCATTCATAATGACATCGGACTGATAGTGCAGCATGTCAGCCCGAATGGCCTGACTGCGGGTTTTCCGCACCACCCAGCGCTGAAAGGCCACCAGTAACAGGGTTGAACTCAGCGCGACAACCGTTACCACAATCCCGACACCGGGAGCCCGCAGAACATCCGGCGACGCCAGATGTTGCAGGCCGGTCAGGAACAGAAACAGCGCCGAGCCTGAAATAAACATGCTCTGAGCCAGTGCCGCCAGCGATTCCGCTTTACCATGCCCGAACGTATGGTCTTCATCGGCGGGCTGCAGCGCATAACGCACCACCAGCAGATTCGTGAGTGACGCGGCAATATCAACCAGCGAGTCCACCAGCGAAGCGAGCAGACTCACCGAACCGGTGTACCACCAAACAAAGATTTTCACGATCAACAGCACTGACGCGAGAAGGGTAGCGGCCAGCGCAGCACGCTTTACCAGTCGGCCATAAGAGGGTTGCATGCCGGATCCCCTGCACCCCATCATCAGATGAGGCGTATTCAGATGGAAGAAAGGCTGAAGTTTAACACCCTGAGTCGGGCAATGCTTAAGGAGGCGCAACGGAGAGAGGTTCTTTACGGCGGGGGCAACCGATAAAAACAAGCCCCGCCCTTTGAAAAAGGACGGGGCAGCGTGTCATACACATCAGTTACATCAGTGCCAGACCCTCAGGTTCAGGTCTGTTCAGGAAACGTTGCAGCTGTTACTTTTTGCCGCCTTTCTTACCGGCTTCTGATGCTTTTTCACGATCGTTTTTAAAGTTTCCGCCGCCGCTGTTCTGGCCGCCTTTTTTACCGGCTTCAGAGGCCTTTTGCGGATTATCTGCGAAATTACCTGAACCACCACGATGCTCTGCCATAATTTACTCCGTTAATAGATTCATTCGGGATTACATAATGTGGTTGTTGCTCCCTGAGACTTCGCGAAATCACTTCACTTCCCTGCAGTGACAGGATTAAGTGTAGATAAAGCCAGGGCGCCAGCAAGCACAACGGTAAAATCCCTATCTCACTGAAAAATAGTATTTATTTTTCCGAACAGACGAATAAACATACTCTTTTCAACGGGTTAAAATATTTTTTCCCTGTTTTGCCCTGCCGGTGCGCTTAAACGTAACCAGAACCCCGGTCAGTTCATCTTTCAGCAACTAAAAGACGGTAAAGGGCCAACAGCGGTAACAAAACCGGGGTTTTGTTGTGCGGTGATGATTCGGGTCAAAACAGAAAAAGTGAAAAAAAGATAAAAAAAACCCCCGCCATCATGGCGGGGGAAGACAGGGATGTGTCTATGGCAAGGAAAACAGGGATACTATGTTACTGGTTACTGCTGGTACTACTCACTGCCTGCAGCGATGAGGCCGACTGCAAATTCGAAAACTGGCGCAGCTCGTTCAGCCGCCGCTGGTAGTTCTTCTGTAACGTGGCCTGCTGGGCCGGCGTTAACAGCTGAAACATCTGATTCTGTACGCGTGCCATCTCAACCTGCTGTTCAACCTGAACTCTGGCGATAATTTCCGCTCTGTTGCGGATGGCCGCTTCGTTAAACTGGTCTGCAGTCACTAACTCATGAAGTGCTGCGATATCGTCAATATGAACCACCGGGCGATCATGTCGGGCCTGTTGCATCAGGTCACGCATCTGCTGACGTTGCTCTTCCGTCAGCTCAATGCCATCGAACATGTGGCTTTGCGGATTTTGCGTCATACTGCCTGTCGGAAATCCGCCATGATGCATCTCGTCAATCGTCGTCGCATCTTTAGCACCTGCACTGGCGATACTCAGGGTCATCGCTGAGGCAAGGACGACGGCGGTTAATTTGCGCATCGTGTACTCCAGTTCGTTCCGTTTTGCGATTCAACGAGAGCCAGTGTACGGCGACAGCTGCAAACATCCGTCAGGGGGTGTAAAACTACGTAAAGCGATGGATAGGTGCGCCAGGAACACGGTATTTTGCCTGCGGAGGGCTACAAAAATGAATAAAATCCTGTTGGTAGATGACGACCGCGAATTAACTTCGCTTTTGAAAGAACTGTTAGAAATGGAAGGGTTTGAAGTGGTAGTGGCCAGCGATGGTGAACAAGCGCTGAACCTGCTCGACAACTCTATTGATCTGCTTTTACTGGATGTCATGATGCCGAAGAAAAACGGTATCGACACCCTGAAAGAACTGCGACAGCAACATCAGACTCCCGTCATCATGCTGACCGCGCGCGGCAGCGAGCTGGATCGCGTGCTGGGCCTCGAACTGGGCGCAGATGACTATCTGCCTAAGCCGTTTAACGATCGTGAACTGGTGGCCCGTATCCGCGCGATTCTGCGGCGTTCGAACTGGAGTGAACAGCAACAGCAACACGATAACAGCTCACCGACGCTGGAAGTGGACTGCCTGCGTCTCAATCCAGGTCGTCAGGAGGCCAGCTTTGATGATGTAACGCTGGATCTGACCGGCACGGAATTTACCCTGCTCTATCTGCTGGCGCAGCATCTGGGCCAGGTGGTCTCACGCGAACACCTGAGTCAGGAAGTACTGGGCAAGCGTCTGACGCCGTTTGACCGCGCCATTGATATGCATATCTCCAATCTGCGTCGCAAGCTGCCTGAGCGTCGTGATGGCCATCCCTGGTTTAAAACGTTACGTGGCCGCGGCTATCTGATGGTTTCGGCATCATGATTGGCAGTCTGACCACCCGCATCTTCGCTATCTTCTGGTTAACCCTGGCGCTGGTGCTGATGCTGGTGCTCATGGTACCTAAACTCGATTCACGTCAGATGACCTCGCTGCTGGAAAGTGAACAGCGGCAGGGCATCATGATTGAGCAGCACGTCGAAGCCGAGCTGTCACAGGATCCCCCTAACGATCTGATGTGGTGGCGTCGTCTGTTTCGTGCCGTCGAAAAATGGGCACCGCCGGGTCAGCGACTGCTGTTAGTCACCAGCGAAGGTCGGGTGATCGGCGCGCAACATAACGAAATGCAGGTGATCCGTAACTTTATCGGCCAGTCTGACAATGCCGATCATCCGCAGAAAAAGAAATATGGTCGGGTGGAGCTGGTCGGGCCTTTCTCCGTGCAGGATGGCGAAGACAACTACCAGCTTTACATGATCCGTCCCGCCAACAGCTCCCAGCTCGATTTTGTCAATCTGCTGTTTGACCGCCCGTTACTGCTGCTTATCGTGACGATGCTGATCAGCTCCCCGCTGCTGCTGTGGCTGGCCTGGAGCCTGGCGCGCCCGGCGCGTAAGCTGAAATATGCCGCCGATGAGGTGGCGAGCGGAAACCTGCGCCAGCATCCGGAACTGGAGTCAGGCCCGCAGGAGTTCCTGGCCGCCGGGTCGAGCTTCAACCAGATGGTGAGTGCGCTGGAGCGGATGATGACCGGTCAGCAGCGCCTGCTATCGGACATCAGTCATGAACTTCGTACCCCGCTGACCCGCCTGCAACTGGCAACCGCGCTGCTGCGTCGTCGCCAGGGTGAAAGTAAAGAGCTGGGACGCATTGAGATGGAGGCGCAACGCCTTGATGGCATGATCAACGATCTGCTGGTGCTCTCGCGCACACAGCACAAGAATGCACTGGTCAGCGAAGCGATGAAGGCCAATCAGTTGTGGAATGGGGTGCTGGAAGATGCCCGTTTCGAAGCTGAGCAGATGGGCAAGAAGATGGATATCCCCTATCCTCCGGGCCCGTGGCCGCTCTATGGCAATCCGCACGCTCTGGAGAGTGCGCTCGAAAATATCGTGCGCAATGCGCTGCGCTATTCACACACTCACATCAGCGTCAGCTTCTCCGTCGATATTTCCGGTATCACGGTTCACGTCGATGATGATGGTCCTGGCGTAAGCCCGGAAGATCGGGAACAGATTTTCCGTCCCTTCTACCGGACCGATGAAGCGCGCGATCGCGAATCGGGCGGCACCGGGCTGGGCCTGGCCATTGTCGACACGGCCGTGCAGCAGCATCGCGGCTGGGTGAAAGCCGATGACAGCCCACTGGGCGGTCTGAGACTGACCCTCTGGTTACCGCTCTACTCCTCCGGTCGTCAATAATTTGTTATGCTTCGGCCCCTGTCATCGGGGGCCTTAATGCTTAACATTGTCTTGTTTGAACCAGAAATTCCGCCGAATACCGGCAATATCATCCGCCTGTGCGCCAACAGTGGCTTTCAGCTTCACCTGATCCAGCCGCTTGGCTTCGCCTGGGATGACAAGCGCTTACGCCGCGCCGGGCTGGATTACCATGAGTTTACGGCCATCAGATTCCATGCGGATTATGCGGCGTTTCTCGCCTCAGAGGCACCAGAGCGTCTGTTTGCGCTGACGACCAAAGGCACGCCTGCACACAGTGCTGTGACGTATCAGGCGGGCGATTATCTGCTGTTCGGACCGGAGAGCCGTGGGCTGCCGGCTGAGATCCTGGCGGCGTTACCCGCGCAGCAGAAAATTCGCATCCCGATGCGGGCAGAAAGCCGCAGCATGAATCTGTCAAACGCCGTTTCGGTAGTGGTGTATGAAGCGTGGCGCCAGCTGGATTATGCCGGCGCGCTGATTAAGGATTAGATGCCGTCGCCGAACTGAAAACCCGCCAGGCTGCCGTTGAAGTGCTGATCCATATCCATTGATGGCTTGTCGCTGCCTGGCTTGCCGACGATACGGGCGGGTACGCCTGCTGCCGTGGTGTGCGGCGGCACAGGCTGCAACACCACTGAACCGGCACCGATTTTTGCCCCCCGGCCCACTTCAATGTTGCCGAGCACTTTCGCACCGGCTCCAATCATGACCCCTTCACGGATTTTAGGATGGCGGTCGCCGCTGGTTTTACCGGTACCGCCCAGCGTCACCGACTGCAGGATAGAGACATCATTCTCAACCACGGCGGTTTCACCAATCACGATGCCTGTGGCGTGGTCGAGCATGATACCGTGACCGATGCTGGCAGCGGGGTGGATGTCGACTGCAAACGAGACGGAGATTTCATTCTGCAGATAAACCGCCAGCGCACGACGGCCCTCATTCCACAACCAGTGGCCGATGCGGTACGCCTGCAGGGCGTGAAACCCTTTAAGGTAGAGCAGCGGCGTAGAGTATTTATCGACTGCCGGGTCGCGCTGACGCACCGCCTGAATATCGTAAGCCGCTGACAGTATCATCGACGGATCTTCACGGTAGGCTTCTTCAACGATTTCACGGATGGCGATGGCGGGCATAATCGGGTTTGCCAGTTTGTTAGCCAGCATATAACTCAGTGCGCTACCGAGATTTTCATGCTTAAGCAATGTCGCGTGAAAGAAGCTGGCCAGCATCGGCTCACAATCAGCCAGGGCTCGCGCTTCTGCTTTGATATTATTCCAGACCAGTTCTAACTCATCAGACGACATTGCTGCTTTCTCCCGATAAAAAAAGCGCCTGAATGGGCGCTGCAGGTGATGATGCTACGCGTCCTGCGTTAGCCAGTGCTGTTTTCGTCCTTCCTTGTTCGTCCCAGCAGGCTCAATGCTGCATCTCTCGCCGGTTTTTCGCAATACAGCACCTGATAAATCTGCTCGGTAATCGGCATTTCCACACCCAATCTCGAAGCCAACGCTTTGACTTCTTTCGTGTTTCTGTAGCCCTCTACAACTTGTCCGATAATGCGTTGTGCGCTATCTACATCTTCGCCCTGGCCCAGCATCATGCCAAACCGACGGTTGCGCGACTGATTGTCCGTGCAGGTCAGGACCAGATCGCCCAGGCCCGCCATCCCCATAAAGGTGGTGGGATCGGCACCCAGTGCAGCACCGAGCCGGCTCATCTCAGCCAGACCGCGGGTGATCAGTGCGGTTCGCGCGTTGGCGCCAAATCCGATACCGTCAGAGATCCCGGCTCCGATAGCAATCACGTTTTTCACCGCGCCGCCCAGCTGGACACCGACAAAATCGGGGTTGTTATAAACGCGGAAACTTTTACCGCAGTGCAGCTTCAGCTGCAGATCGTCAGCAAACTGCGCATCCGTGGCGGCCAGCGCGATAGCCGTCGGTAAGCCTGCGGCCAGCTCTTTGGCGAAGGTCGGCCCGGAGATCACGGCCAGCGGGATGGACTCGCCCAGAATCTCACGCGCCACATCCTGCAGCAGGCGCCCGGTCTCTTTTTCCAGCCCTTTGGTCGCCCAGACAATCCGCGAGTCAGACCGCAGATGAGGCTTTATCTGTTGCAGTACGTCGCCAAAGACATGGCTCGGCACCACGATCAATATGTCGCGGCTGGCTGCAATGGCTTTTTGCAGGTCGGGTTCAGGAGAGAGGTTATCGGGAAACGGAACGTCAGGAAGGAAAGCCGTGTTGCAGCGGTCGGTCTGAAGCTGCGCCAGATGCGCCGGGTTATGTCCCCACAACAGTACCGGATGGCCATTACGGGCCAGCGTAATCGCCAGAGCGGTGCCGTAGGAGCCGGCACCGATGACGCTAATCGAAGCGTGAGTGGTCATCAGGCATCCTGATGTTGTTGAGCACCTTCTTCACCCTGCTGCTGCTGCAGATAGTTCATGAACAGTGCATCAAAGTTGACCGGTGCCAGGTTCAGCTGCGGGAAGGTGCCACGTGATACCAGGCTGGTAATGCATTCACGGGCATACGGGAACAGGATGTTCGGGCAGTAAGCGCCCAGGCAATGTGCCATCTGCGTTCCTTCGATACCGCTGATGGTGAAGATACCGGCCTGCTGAACTTCACACAGGAAAGCGGTCTCTTCACCCACGTTGGCGGTTACAGTCACACGAAGTACCACTTCGTAAACATCGTCAGCCAGCTGAGAAGATGCAGTATCCAGATCCAGTTTAACGTCCGGTTCCCACTCTTTCTGGAAAACCTGCGGGGCATTAGGCGCTTCAAAAGAGATATCTTTTGTGAAGACGCGCTGAATCTGGAATTGCATTTCGTTCGTGTTATGTTCTGACATGTGACCAAATCCTATGTATGAGATTGTCCGGCGTAAACTTACGCCTGCAGTAAGGGATCTAACCCTTCGCGATTATCGAGTGCGAATAAGTCATCGCAGCCGCCAATGTGCTGCGCATCAATAAAAATCTGAGGCACGGTGGTGCGGCCACTACGCTTGATCATCTCTTCGCGTTTCGCCATGTCTCCATCAATGGGGATCTCCTGGAACGACACGCCTTTTTGCGTTAACAGCGCTTTCGCCCGATGGCAGTAAGGACAGGTGGCCTTGGTGTACATTTCAACATTTGCCATGCTACGCACCTCTGTCAGGTTACAGGTTATTTACCGCGAACTAACGGCAGATTTTCGCCGCTCCAGCCGCTGATGCCATCTTTCAGAACAAAGACCTGCGGGAAACCAGCAGCACTCAGATGTGCAGCGGAATCAGCCGCGCTTTGTCCGGTTGCACATACCACAATTATGGGCTGCGCTTTGTGCTTTTCCAGTTCGTCTGCGTTGCCTTTTTTAATCTCAGCGGCTGCCACATTCAGCGCACCTGAAATATGCCCTCTGCGAAAATCGTCGCGCGAACGCACGTCGACAACCACCGCGTCCTCTTTGTTAATCAGGCGGGTCGCTTCACCGCGGCTGATCGTTTTTACCTTAGAGAACATTCCTTTAACGGTAGTCACAATCACCAGAATGAGTAAAACGACCCATGCGAGACTCAGGATGGGGTGATTGCTTGCAAACTGCATAATTTCTTGCATGAGGGGTAACGACTCCAGACCGGGCTAATAAGCTAAAACAAGGGTTCTGAGTATACCTGCGCCACTTCGCATGTACAGATGCTATGCGGCGAGAGTATCGATTTGTGCGCCATTTTCCAAAAAAAGTGGCTGAATAGCAAAAATGGCGTAAGGCTTAATCCATCTCATTGTGAAAGCGGACATAACTGGTAAAGCAAATGCCGGTGGGGAGCACTGGTAAGCGGCGATTCATCGTGGAATAATCATTGGCCTATGAAGGGAAAAACTACCGTTTTGCACACAAGGACCCGTTCCAGCGGCGAAAATCGGCCGTTGTTCACACCGTTGTCCATCCTCTCCCTCAGCCTGCTTTGCGCGGGAGCACTGTTGTTGCCAGCTGTGGCACAGAGTGCGGAAGACAGTAAATCTCAGCTGCAATCTATTCAGCAGAACATTGCTGAAAAAGAGAAAAGCGTTAAGGCGCAGAAAGTGCAGCGCAGCAAATTACTGGATCAGTTGCAGAGTCAGGAAAAAATCATCGCCCAGGCGAGCCGTCAGTTGCGCGAAACCCGCAACAGCCTCACCGCCCTGAATAACGATATTAAACAGCTCACCACCTCCATCGCCCGGCTTGAAAAGCAGCAAAGCCAGCAGGAAAGCCTGCTGTCGCAACAGCTTGATGCCGCATTTCGTCAGGGCCAGCATAACGGTATACAGCTGTTGATGGGCGGAGAAGAGAGCCAGCGCAGCGAGCGTATTCTGGCCTATTTTGGCTATCTGAACGCGGCACGCCAGAAAAGTATCGCCTCACTGCAACAGACGCGTCAGGACCTGGATCAGCAACGCGCTACGCTGGAGCAGAAGCAACAGCAGCAGAAAGCACTATTAGCCCAGCAGCAGGGCCAGCAGCAGAAGCTGCAGCAGGCGAGCGACGCGCGCAGGAAAACCCTTACGTCGCTGGAAAGCGCGCTGGAAAAAGATCAGGCCGATCTGGTCGAGATGCGTCAGAACGAAAGCCGTCTGCAGGATAAGATCGCCCGGGCAGAACGGGAAGCGCGTGAGCGCGCGGCGCGCGAAGCCCGTGAGGCAGAAAAAGTGCGTCAGCGCCAGGCGCAGGCCAAAGCCAAAGGCTCCAGCTATCAGCCGACCCAGAGCGAACGCGAACTGGTTGCCCGTACCGGAGGACTCGGTCGCGCTAGCGGGCAGGCGTTGTGGCCGGTGCGCGGACGCATCGAACATCGCTTTGGTGAACAGCTGCAGGGTGAACTGCGCTGGAAAGGCCTGGTGATTGATGCGCGGGAAGGCACCGAGGTGAAAGCCATTGCCGACGGGCGGGTCCTGATGGCCGACTGGTTGCAGGGCTACGGTCTGGTCGTGGTGCTGGAGCATGGTAAAGGCGACATGAGCCTCTATGGCTACAACCAGAGTGCACTGGTGAGCGTGGGGACACAGGTGAAGGCAGGACAGCCTATCGCCCTGGTGGGCACCAGCGGGGGGCGCGGTACCCCGTCGCTCTATTTTGAAATCCGACGTCAGGGACAGGCTGTCAATCCACTCCCGTGGTTAGGAAAATAAGTTTTGCTGCAACGTCGAAAAATCTCCGTTTTATTCAGCGCGCTGCTGTTCAGCTTCGCGGCGCAGGCAGGCAAGCTGGCTATTGTTATCGATGATGTGGGCTACCGGCCTGCCGAAGAGAACAAAGTTCTGCAGATGCCGCAGGCGATTTCAGTGGCTGTTCTGCCCAACGCACCCCATGCACGGGAGATGGCCACCAGAGCCCATCAGGGTGGACACGAAGTATTGATCCATCTGCCGATGGCGCCACTCAGCAAACAGCCACTGGAAAAAGATACGCTGACCCCGGAGATGAGCAGCGAAGAGATCACCCGCATTATGCGCAATGCGGTCAGCAACGTGCCTTACGCAGTCGGCCTGAACAACCACATGGGCAGCAGGATGACCTCGAGCCTTTCCGGTATGCAGAAGGTGATGCAGGCGCTGAATCACTATAACCTCTACTTCTTGGATAGCATGACCATCGCCAACAGCCAGGCGATTCCTGCCGCGCAGGGCACCCAGGTCAAAGTTCTGAAACGCCGGGTGTTCCTGGATGACAGTCAGGATATTAATGCTATCCGCCAGCAGTTCAGCCGGGCGGTGAAGCTGGCACAGCGCGACGGGTATGCCATTGCTATCGGTCATCCCCACCCCAACACCGTTCGGGTGCTGCAGCAGATGCTGCCCTCGCTGCCCGCAGACATTACGCTGGTTCGCCCCAGCCAGTTGCTGAACGAAACACGCCACAGCGGCTCACGGACGCCAGCGGTTCCGGTGAAACCGGCGAAACCGCGCTTCCAGCCAGCAGAACTGTGTAAAGTGAAACAGCCGCTGGCGCCGGTTCCGGCGACCCGGGCGTTAACGGTGGTAGGCGAAAGCGTGAGTCACAGCCCGCTGTTTAGCACCCTGAAAAGTCTGTTCTGAATTTGCCATGAATGCTAAGTGCTAAGCTTAAAGTTCAATTGCAGGTAAAAATTACTATAATCCCGGTCGGGCGATAATATGCGGTGCGGGAATAGTAAGACGGATGACGATTAATAAACAAAAAATCCTGCTGCTGGATAACGGCAGAGAGTGGGGAGGCGGCACCAACAGTATGCTGGAGCTGCTGAAACGTATCGATCGTCAGAAATTTGATATTACCTGCTGCTTCTATCACAACTACAGCCGTGGCAACGACGAAACCATTGAGGCCACGCTCAACGCGCTGGCCATTCCGGTCTTTTTTATCCCGCAGATCAGGCAGCCGCGCTGGGCAAAATTTGTCAAAGAGGCCGTGCGGGCGCTGCTGTTTTTTAATAAAAAGCTGAAGAAGCGGGCTATCGATGAGATCGATACACGCTGGCGCATCATGCCTAACGCCAGCAAAATCAACTCCCTGCTCCAGCTGGGAAAATTTGACACGCTCTACATGAATAACCAGCCCAGCACCAATGTGGAGGGCTATCTGGCCGCGCGCAGCCTGGATGTGGCGGTGGTACAGCATTGCCGTATCGACCCGGTGCTGGAACCACGCCTGGTCAGCATGGTGAACCAGGAGTGCCAGGCGATTATTGCCGTGTCGCAGGGGGTAAATAAGACGCTGATCAGCCACGGTGTTGATGCGGAACGCTGTTTTACCGTCAACAATGCGATCGACATCCACCAGCCTTTACCTGACCGCCTCGACGTTCGCCAGCGTTTTAAACTCTCCCCGACCACCTTTGTGTTTGGCACCATCGGCTCACTGATATTACGTAAATCCAATCATCACATTCTGCAGGCGCTGGGCCGTTTCAAACGGGCTCATCCCGACGCGGACTGGCGGATGGTGATTGTCGGTGCCGGCCCGGAACTCCAGCACCTGCTGCAACTCGCAACGGCGGAGAATATCCAGCAGCATGTGGTCTTTACGGGCTTTCAGAACAATGCGCTGGATTACCTCACCGCCTTTGATGCGTTTATTCTTGCCTCACGCAGTGAGGGCTTACCTCGGGTCGTGCTGGAGGCGATGCTGGTGAATACCGCCGTCATCGGTTCCCGTGTGGTCGGTACTGCCGAATTGATCAGTCATGACGAAACCGGGTTGCTGTTCGATTATGGCAACGTGGTGCAGCTGACCCAGCACTTAACCGCGCTGTGGCAGGATGCCGGCTTACGTCAGCGCCTGATCAATGCGGCAGCGAAACGCGTTCGTGAACAGTACGCCATTGAAACCTACATCAGCGGCGTTGAAAATATTCTGCAAAGTGTCGCTAATAAGAAACCTCATGCTTAATTTTTTAAATCCCCGTTATCGCCATATCCGGGCGAGCCATAACCTGCCTTATTCGCTAAAAGAAGTTCAGGGCTCGGTACCGGTTACCTCTGTTGTGATCCCCTGCACGGGCGCGGACTATATCGAAGAGGCGCTGCTCAGTGCCGATTTTGCGGCGCGCTTTGCCACGCAGGCAGAGGAGATTGTGATTGTCAGCGATCAGCCTGCCGACGCCTTTGGCAGCCTGCCCGCTAAAACCCGCGTGGCCACGCTGGATGTACCGCAGCGCGAAGAGCACTATCGCTACAAGCAGATCTATCGCAGTCGCTTAATCAAACTGCAGGCCCCGTTGCAGGCAAAAGGCGACGGCATTCTGATGATCGATTCCGACCTCAATCTGCTAAAGATGCCGGAGATCATGATGAAACCTGGCCATCTCTACTCCAGCTTTCGTCAGGGGAAAATGATTGCCAAGCTGGCTGATGCGCCGCAGGAGGCGATTCCTGCCTACTACCCGCACAGTATCCGGCCTTATCTGGTGGATCACGTTAACGGTGCCTATCTGGCGGCGACCCGTGAGGTCTGGCAGCGTATTTCACCGCTGTGGCTGACGCTGTTCAATGACACCTGGCATCTGATGAACGACAGTCAGCCGCCGACCGATCAGCTGCCGCTCGCGGTGCTGCTGGATATGCTGGACATTAAAACTGTCAATCTGGGCGAATGGGCTAACTGGCCGGTCTCCAAGAAAATCGGCGGTCAGTCTGCGGTGATCCCGGCGGAGGTGGTTGGTGCACACGGCGGCTTTCCGCTGTCGGAATGGCAAAAATATCTGGCCGATCCGCAACAGCCGCTCCACTTTAAAGGTCAGGATTACACGCGCAAGGTGCGCTATCTGACCGACGAAGAGAAGAAACAACGCTGATTATCCGGCCGCTGCGGCGGCCGGTGTGTTAATCCCAGCTCAGTATTACCTTTCCCGAGCGTCCTGAACGCATCTCATCAAAGCCCTGCTGGAAGTCGTCAATCCCATAGCGATGCGTAATGACCGGCGTTAAGTCGAGACCGGACTGGATCAGCGCCGCCATTTTGTACCAGGTTTCAAACATCTCCCGGCCATAAATGCCCTTAATAAAGAGCCCCTTGAAGATCACCTGATTCCAGTCGATAGCCATCTCACCCGGCGGAATACCCAGCAGGGCAATCCGCCCGCCGTGATTCATTACGTCGAGCAGCGCGCGAAACGCAGGAGGCGCACCGGACATCTCCAGTCCGACATCAAATCCTTCCGTCATCCCCAGCGAATGCATGACGTCGCGCAGATTTTCATGGGCCACATTGACCGCGCGGGTGACGCCCATTTTTCGCGCCAGCGCCAGTCGGTAGTCATTGATGTCGGTGATCACGACGTTACGCGCGCCGACATGGCGGCAGACCGCCGCGGCCATGATGCCGATAGGCCCCGCGCCGGAGATCAGCACATCCTCGCCAACCAGATCGAACGACAGCGCGGTATGCACGGCATTACCAAACGGGTCAAAGATCGCGGCCAGCTCATCGGAAATGTTGTCGGGAATTCTGAAGGCGTTAAAGGCCGGGATGACCAGATATTCCGCAAAGCAGCCCTGACGGTTAACGCCCACGCCCATGCTGTTCCGGCACAGATGCGTTCGCCCGGCGCGGCAGTTGCGGCAATGCCCGCAGGTGATATGCCCCTCTCCCGACACCCGATCGCCAGGCGTGAAGCCCTTTACCTCCTGACCTGTTGCTACGACTTCACCCACATATTCATGACCGACAATCATCGGCACCGGAATGGTTTTGCGCGACCAGTCATCCCAGTTGTAGATGTGGACATCGGTACCGCAGATAGCGGTTTTACGGATTTTAATCAGCAGGTCGTTGTGGCCCGGCTCAGGAATCGGCGCATCAGTCACCATCCAGATGCCCGCTTCCCTCTTCAGTTTGGCGAGTGCTTTCATAACGGACTCCTCAGGCGATGACGCCCAGCTGTTTGCCGATACGGGTAAAGGCGGCCACCGCACGTTCCAGCTGCTGCTGGGTATGTGCCGCAGAGATTTGCGTGCGAATGCGTGCCTGCCCTTTTGGCACGACCGGATAGAAGAAGCCGGTAACGTAAATGCCTTCCTGTTGCAGCAGGTGGGCAAACTGCTGCGCGACGCTGGCCTCACCCAGCATCACCGGAATAATGGCGTGATCGGCCCCGGCCAGCGTAAAGCCCGCTGCGGTCATCTGCTGCCGGAAGAAACGGGCGTTATCCCAGAGACGCTGACGCAGCCCATCGCCTTCGCTGAGCAGATCCAGCACCCGCAGCGAGGCGGCCACAATCGCCGGGGCCAGCGAGTTGGAGAAGAGATAGGGACGGGAACGCTGGCGCAGCCACTCCACCACTTCCGCTTTTGCTGCGGTGTAGCCACCGGAGGCGCCGCCCAGCGCTTTGCCCAGCGTGCCGGTAATGATGTCAACCCGGCCCATCACGTCACAATATTCGTGGGTGCCACGTCCGCCATTCCCGACAACACCCACCGCGTGGGAATCATCCACCATCACCAGCGCAGAGAACTCTTCAGCCAGGTCGCAGATGGCGGACAGATTGGCGATGACCCCATCCATGGAGAAAACGCCATCGGTGGCGATCAGGATATGGCGTGCGCCTTTATCGCGCGCCTGTTGCAGGCAATCCCGCAGCGCCGTCATGTCGTTGTTCGCGTAGCGGTAGCGCTGTGCTTTGCAGAGCCGGATGCCGTCGATGATGGAGGCGTGATTCAGCGCATCGGAAATAATGGCATCCTCTGCATCCAGCAGCGTTTCAAACAGGCCGCCGTTGGCGTCAAAGCAGGAGGAGTAGAGAATGGCATCTTCCATACCGAGAAACGCGGCCAGCCGCTTTTCCAGCTGCTTATGGCTGTCCTGCGTGCCACAGATAAAGCGCACCGACGCCATGCCAAAGCCGTGCGAATCCATCCCCGCCTTCGCGGCCTGAATCAGCGCCGGATGATTGGCCAGGCCCAGATAGTTATTGGCGCAAAAGTTAATCACTGCCGGACCGTGATCTACCGCTATCTCTGTCTGCTGGGCAGAGGTGAGGATCCGCTCCTGTTTAAACAGCCCTTCCTGACGTGCATCATCCAGTTGCTGACGAAGTTGTTGATAAAATTGCGCAGGCATCATTGCTCTCCTCAGATGGCAAAAACCTGGCATATCTTACTGAACAGGGCGCTTCTTCACGATAAAACGCCCAACAGAATGTCATTTTTGCAGCATAGTTCACGCCACGAGGTGGCAGCCCTGTGGCGTTACAGAGTCATCTGGCTGTCTGCACCCTGATGAAATGTTATGATGTGAGGTATTCGTGTGTGAAACCTCCTGTTTCACCCCACAACATTGAAGGTAACAACATGATTATCGTAACTGGCGGCGCAGGAATGATTGGCAGCAACATCGTCAAAGCGCTGAACGATCGCGGTCACACCGACATTCTGGTGGTGGATAATCTGAAGGATGGCACTAAGTTTGCCAATTTAGTCGACCTGGATATCGTCGATTACATGGACAAAGAAGAGTTTCTGATGAGCGTGATCGCGGGCGACGATTTAGGCCCGATTGAAGCGGTATTCCATCAGGGTGCCTGCTCCTCCACGACCGAGTGGGATGGCAAGTACATGATGGAGAACAACTATCAGTACTCCAAAGAGCTGCTGCACTACTGCCTGGAGCGCGAGATCCCGTTCCTTTACGCCTCTTCTGCAGCGACCTACGGCGGCCGCAATGAAAACTTCATCGAAGAGCGTCAGTATGAGCAGCCGCTGAATGTGTATGGCTACTCCAAAATGCTGTTCGACCACTATGTTCGTCAGATGCTGCCGGAAGCGAACTCGCCGGTGTGTGGCTTCCGCTACTTCAACGTCTATGGACCGCGCGAAGGCCACAAAGGCAGCATGGCAAGCGTGGCGTTTCATCTGAACACCCAGATCAGCAACGATGAAAATCCAAAACTGTTTGAAGGCAGTGACGGCTTCAAACGCGATTTCATCCACGTTGATGATGTGGCAGCCGTGAACCTGTGGTGCTGGGAAAACGGCGTCTCCGGGATCTACAACTGCGGCACAGGCCGCGCCGAATCGTTCCAGGAAGTGGCCGACGCCGTGCTGAAGTTTCATCAGAAAGGGCAGATTGAGTACATCCCGTTCCCGGAAAAACTCAAAGGCCGTTATCAGGCTTACACCCAAGCCGATCTCACGAAGCTGCGTGCCGCGGGCTATGACAAGCCGTTTAAAACGGTGGCGCAGGGCGTCGCTGACTATATGGTCTGGCTGAATCGCAACGCATAAAGGAAGCTGCTCCGGCGATGAAAATTCTGGTAATCGGCCCGTCGTGGGTCGGCGATATGATGATGTCGCAAAGTCTCTATCGCACCCTCAAGGCCGAACATCCCGATGCGGTGATAGACGTGATGGCACCGGCATGGTGCCGTCCCCTGCTGTCACGCATGCCAGAGGTCAGACAGGCGCTGGCCATGCCCCTGGGCCATGGCGCGCTGGAACTCGGCGAGCGTCGCCGGCTGGGCAAGGCACTGCGCGACAGCCATTATGACCGGGCCTACGTGCTGCCTAACTCTTTTAAGTCAGCGCTGGTTCCCTTCTTTGCCGGCATACCACGCCGCGTCGGCTGGCGGGGGGAGATGCGCTATGGCCTGCTGAACGATCTGCGGGTGCTGGATAAAGCCGCGTTCCCGCTGATGGTTGAGCGCTACGTGGCGCTGGGCTACGACACGCCTGTCGCCTCGGCGGCGCAGCTGCCGCAGCCGCTCCTGTGGCCAAAGTTGCAGGTTGAAGAGCAGGAGAAGCGGGAAACGGCCGCACAGTTTCAGCTCACCGCAACGCGTCCGATCATCGGTTTTTGTCCGGGCGCGGAATTTGGCCCGGCTAAACGCTGGCCGCACTACCACTACGCCGCCCTGGCCCGCCAGCTGATCGCCGAAGGCTTTCAGATCCTGCTGTTTGGCTCCGCCAAAGATCGCCCGACCGGCGAAGAGATCATCGCGGTACTGCCGGAAGAGAGTCGCAGTCACTGCCGCAATCTGGCGGGTGAAACCCAGCTGGAGCAGGCGGTCATCCTGCTGGCGCAATGCCGCGCCGTGGTCAGTAACGACTCCGGCCTGATGCACATCGCCGCCGCGCTGGATCGTCCGCTGGTGGCACTCTATGGACCCAGCAGCCCTGACTTTACGCCACCGCTGGCCCGCCAGGCGCGTATTATTCGCCTGATTACCGGCTATCACAAAGTGCGTAAGGGCGATGCCGAACAGGGGTATCACCAGAGCCTGATTGATATTCAGCCTGAGCGCGTTCTTCAGACGCTGAATGAGCTCTTTGCGCCGCAGGAGGTGCCATGCACGTCCTGATTGTTAAAACGTCCTCAATGGGGGATGTGCTGCATTCGCTGCCGGCTCTGACCGATGCGATGCATGCCATTCCCGGCATCCGTTTTGACTGGGTAGTGGAAGAGAATTTCGCCCAGATCCCTGGCTGGCACCCTGCCGTGGACCAGGTGTTGCCGGTCGCGATTCGCCGCTGGCGCAAACACTGGTTTGGCAGTCAGCAGCGTGAAGAGCGTGTGCAGTTTAAGCGCGCGTTACAGTCGCGCGAGTACGATATCGTAATTGATGCTCAGGGGCTGATCAAAAGCGCGGCGCTGGTGACCCGCTTATCCAAAGGGGTAAAGCACGGGCAGGATAGCCGCAGCGCGCGTGAACCTTTTGCCAGCTGGTGGTATGACGTCCGCCATGAGATCAGCAAACGCCAGCACGCCGTTGAGCGGACGCGCGAGCTGTTCGCCAAAAGCCTGGGCTATGAAAAGCCGCAAACCCAGGGTGACTACGCGATTGCCGGGCATTTTCTGCATCATCTGCCCGCGGATGCGCATCACTATCTGATCTTTCTGCATGCCACAACGCGTGACAACAAGCACTGGCCGGAATCCCACTGGCGACAGCTGATTGAGCAGATGCAGCCCAGCGGATTGCGGGTGAAGCTGCCCTGGGGTGCCGAGCATGAGCATCAGCGTGCGCTGCGCCTGGCTGAAGGTTTTGAGCATGTCGAGGTGCTGCCTAAGCTGACGCTGGAAGCGATCGCGCGACAGCTGGCAGGCGCGCGGGCGGTGGTCTCTGTGGATACCGGTTTAAGCCATCTGACCGCCGCACTGGATCGTCCTAATCTCACGCTGTATGGCCCGACCGATCCAGGCCTGATTGGCGGCTACGGGCAGAACCAACAGGCGCTGAGCGCCCCGAATCACAATCTGGCGGAGCTGACGGCTGACGCCGTGGCAGAGAAACTGCAGGCCGTTATCGGGAAAAATGCGCCATGAACTATGTGCTGATCTATCTGCTGCTGCTGCCTTTCCGCACCCTGATGCGGCTCTTTTACCGGCCCACCGGCCGCAGTCTGGTGATTCAGACGGCGAAGATCGGGGATTTTATTAACATCACCCCGATGCTGCGCGCCCTGGGTCAGTCTGAACTGCTGATCAGCAAATCGGTAGAGCCGCTGGCGCGTCACGATGACACGGTCAGCCGCTATTTTCTGATTGAAGAGGCGAAGCGCAGCTTTTTTGCCAAACTCAGACTCGCGTTCACGCTGATGAACCGTTATGACCATGTTTATCTGGTTCAGCCCAACAGCGTTAATCTCTTTTTCGCGGCGCTGTGCAACGCACCGAACAAACAGTTTCTGCGCACCTATGTGCGTAAATCCTATCATGCGATCTTCTATCGCAGCGCCAGTGGCATCGTCGACCACGCGAAAACGGATTTGACGCTCGACAGCTATCTGAAGCTGATTAATCGGGACTACCGTTACACCGATTTTCCCAAGCACGCCACGTCACCGCTCTGGCAGCCGCCTGCGCCTCCTGCCGCGCTGCTGCATCCGCGCAGCGGGATTAAGATCGGCATCAGCATTTCTGCCGGGAATCGGGCCAAAACCATTCCTGCCGCCATCTGGCAGCAGCTGATGGCGTCGCTGGCTGAGCTGCCCTGCACCTTTTATGTCTTTGGTCCACCAGCCGAGCAGCCGTGGCTGGATGAATTACTGAGCCTGACCGGCCCGCAGGAGAATATTGTCAGCCTGATTGGCGCGCTGAAGCTGGAAGAGGTGCCATGGGCCATCTCGCAGATGGATTTTTATATTTCATCGGATTCCGGTAATGCTTATATTGCTGACGCCCGACAGATACCGGTCATTATGCTCTATGGCCCCTGTGAGATCAGGGAACAGCGCCCGGTTAATAATGTCCTGTTTATCGGACCGGACAATATCGCCGCATCGACCTTTGTTTTTGCCACGCGATTTAAGTTTGATCAGCCCGCTGAAAAATTATTCGGGCTGGATGCCGACAAACTGACTAGAATACAAACGTTTATTACTCATAATCTGGAATAGTGAAGCGTAATGGCAATTACCCCTCTTGCTGATGCCGTTCAGCAAAGTCAGCTGCTGGTCAACACGCTTGCGGATGCGGATGATAATCCGGTTCACGTTGCGTTTGGCATCAACCACGCTTACGCGCGTGGTCTGGGTATTACGTTGTTTTCACTTCTCAGCCATCACCCCGACACCGCTTTCCACGCCCATATTTTCTCTGACTCGCTGCAGGAAGAGGATGTGGAAAAGCTGCGCTCAATGGCGTCGGGCCATCGTCTGGCCATCACCCTGCATATTTTTAACAGTGCCTGGGTCGATCAGTTGCCGGCGGTCGGACGCTATCCCAAAAGTATCCATTACCGCTTTCTGATCCCTGAAACGGTGGCGCGCTACAGTGACCGGGTAATCTACATCGATGCGGATACGCTGGTCGTCGGCGATTACTCCCCCCTGTTCACGCTGGATATCACGGACTACACGCTGGCAGCCTGCAACGACACCCCGCGTGCGCGTCATAACCAGTGCGCGCGACTCGGGCTGCAGCGCCATGACTATTTCAACTCCGGCTTTATGCTGATCAATATTCCACGCTGGCTCGCCAGGCAGACTACCGCGCGGATTACTGAGGTTCTGGTGACCCGGGGCGCAGCGTTCGGTTTTCCCGACCAGGATGCGCTGAATATTGTGCTGGAGGATGAGGTGCTGATCCTGCCGGATCGCTACAACCACATCTACGACATCATCGCGAACAAGGTCTGGGACCACTCCCGCGTGCCCGCTGACACCGTGATGATTCACTACACCGGTAAGTGTAAGCCCTGGCATGCCTGGGCCGGCAGCGACCTGTCCCTGCTCTACTACAGCTATTACCAGCGCTCGCCTTGGGCTTCTCAGCCGCTTGATTTACCTAGACATTATAAAGAGATGAAGCGCTTTGCCCGTATCAAGTGGCATCAGAAGCAGTATGCAGAAAGCGTGAGCTGGATGATGCATTACGTCAGGCTCAAATTTTTTTAGTCAGCGCTCTCCACCTGTCAAACCGCTCCGGGCGCGGTGACTGCCGCGCCATCTTTTCCCTCTGACCCCACCGCTGTCTGCCAGATCCTTTTGAAAATGCTGCTGATAAACCCCAGGCACACTATGCTGTTTACCGGCGCGGCCACGTTGCGTAAAAAAGAGGCAGATAGTGCATTATTACGCGCGCGCGTGGTTTTTCGTGAAGCAGGGAGGCGACACCGTTTTATAATCGTGGATTAATGTATGCCATTCTGCTGATTTGGAAATGATTTATGACGAGGCAACGCCCTTTGACAGTGAACAGAATGCTGGTGCAGATATTGTCATGAGTACTTCTCCTCTGCTGAGTATCATTACCCCGATGTACAATGCGGGCAGCATGTTTGATGAGTTCATGCAGGCACTGCTGGCGCAGACGCTGACCTCGCTGGAGATCATCATCGTCGATGATGGTTCTACTGACGGCTCAGGCGAGCGTGCTGACCACTATGCAGAACATCACTCCCACATTCGCGTGATTCATCAGGAAAATGGCGGCGTGTCGCGCGCCCGTAACGCCGGGCTGGCGATAGCGCGCGGCAAATATGTCACCTTTCCGGATGCGGATGACACCATGCAGCCCGGGATGTACCAGACGCTGGTGACGCTGGCGGAAACGGACAATCTGGATGCGGCACAGTGCAACGCCGAATGGTTTTTCAAACACAGCCAGCGGGTAAAACCCCTGATACCACTGGATCGCCTGCGCAGCACGCCGGTGCTGAGCGGCGCTGACTGGCTCAATACCGCGCTGAAAACCCGCCGCTATATGCATGTGGTCTGGCTGGGCATCTACCGCCGGTCGCTAATCGAGCAGCATCAGTTGCAGTTCGAGCCGGGCCTGCATCATCAGGATATTCCCTGGACCACCGAGTTTATGCTGCTGGCAAAACGCGTGCGTTACACCGATGCGGTGCTCTACCGCTACTATATGCATGACGCGTCAATCAGTAACCGCAAACGCACCGGCGAGCGCAACGTCGAATATCAGCGCCACTACCTGAAGATTGCGCGGCTGCTGGAAGAGATTAATATCCGCTATCGTGACCGCGTGCGGATCTACCCGTCGTTTCACGCTCAGGTGACGCATGAAGCGCTCAGTGTCTGCCATAGCGTGAGACGTGAGCCTGATGCCCGCGCACGCCAGGCGATCATCGCCGATCTGTTCGCAACCCGGACACACCGGCGCATGTTACGCAACGCCCGCGGCATTAAGCAGTGGTATCAGTTACTGCTGTGGCTGGGACGGCTCTATCGCTGGCGCGATAAATAACCCCTGAGGCTGGCTTTATCCTAAAAAGCGTTTGCCCTACAATCGGTTCACTGAAATCTGAGAACCTTTGTTTATGGCCAGCCTGACTCCAGCAAACATCTCTCCAAAACGTATTTTACTGATTAAGCTGCGCCACCACGGCGACATGCTGCTCACCACGCCCGCCATCAATGCGCTGCATGCGCGTTATCCGCAGGCCAGTATCGACGTGTTGCTCTATCAGGAGACACGCCCGATGCTGGAAGCGCATCCGGCTATCCGCCATCTGCACGTCATCGACCGGAAATGGAAGCAGGAGGGCACCTGGCGCAAGCTGGGCCATGAACGGGCATTAATCCGTGCCGTCCGTGACGCCCATTATGACCTGGTGATTAATCTGGCAGACCAGTGGCGTGCGGCGCTGATCACCCGGCTCTCCGCTGCGCCGGTGCGCATTGGTTTCGCCTTTAAAAAACGCGATAACGTCCTGTGGCGCTGGTGTCACAACCGGCTGGTCCCGACGCATAACCACAGCAGACTGCATACCGTTGAGCAGAACATGTCCGCCCTGGCCCCGCTCGGGATCAGCAGCGACAATGCGCGCGTTTCGATGCACTACAGTGACGCTGACCAGCAGATCGTGCTGACCCGCCTGTCAGAACATCAGGTGACCACCCCCTATATCGTGGTTCAGCCTACCTCACGCTGGGGCTTTAAATGCTGGGAAGAGGAGAGCGTGGCCGCCACGGTCGATGAGCTGGCACGGGCTGGACGGAAGGTGGTGCTGACCGCCGGGCCGGACAAACAGGAGCTGGCGATGATCAACCGCATCCGCGCGCTGTGCGCCTCGCCGGATGTCGTGTCGCTGGCGGGTCAGTTTACGCTGCCGCAGCTGGCGGCGCTTATCGATCACGCCACGCTGTTTATCGGGGTCGATTCTGCGCCGATGCACATGGCGGCGGCGCTGGAAACGCCCTGCATCGCCCTGTTTGGCCCGACCAAGCTGCAGCACTGGCGGCCATGGGGGAACAACAACCATGTCATCTGGGCGGGGGATTATGGCCCACTGCCCTCACCCGATTCTATCGACACCCGAACGGATCAGCGTTATCTGTCAGCCATTCCGGTGAAGGATGTGGTGGCGGCGGCGAGGAGCTTCCTGAATGAGTAAGTTAAGGCTGGCGATTGTCCGGCAGAAATACCGGCCGGATGGCGGTGCTGAGCGTTTTATCTCCCGTGCGCTGGAAGCACTGGGCAGCGAACAGCTCGATCTCAACATCATTACCCGCAGCTGGCAGGGCACGCCCAATCCGGACTGGCATCTCCATATCTGTAATCCTGCAAAGCTGGGCAGGGTTTCCCGCGAGCGCGGCTTTGCCCGTGCCGCACGCGCCTGCTGGGAGCGTGAAAAATTCGATATTGTGCAGAGTCATGAACGCATCGCTGGCTGTGACATCTTTCGCGCGGGTGATGGCGTGCATCGCGTCTGGCTGGAGCAGCGCGCCCGCATCGTCTCACCGTGGCAACGACTGAGCGCAACCCTCAGTCCCTATCATCGCTACGTTCTGCAGGCGGAAGCGGAGATGTTTAATTCGCCGACGCTGAAAGCGGTGATCTGCAATTCAGAGATGGTTAAGCGCGATATCCTGCGCTGTTTCTCACTCGACGCCGGAAAAATCCACGTCATCCATAACGCTATCGATGCCCGTCGTTTTCAGCCCGCCACGGAAGCGACCCGCCATGCGACCCGCCAGCAGCTGGGGCTGCCGGATGCGGCCACCGTACTGATTTACGTCGGTTCCGGCTTTGAGCGCAAAGGGCTGAAAGCAGCGATTCAGGCGCTGGCCGCCAGTGACCGTTACCTGATTGTGGTGGGTCAGGATAAACAGCTGCAGCGTTATCAGCAGCTGGCTAACCAGCTGAACTGCCTGGATCGCCTGCGCTTTGTTGGTGTACAGCAGGATGTGCAGCCGTTTTATCACGCGGCGGACGGCCTGCTGCTGCCCACGCTCTACGATCCTTTTCCTAACGTGGTGCTGGAGGCGATGGCCTGCGGCCTGCCGGTTATTACCAGCACCGGCTGCGGGGGGGCTGAGTTTATTACCGCCGGTCAGGAGGGCTTCGTCTGTGATGCGCTGGATATCAACGGATTAAATCAGGCCGTTTGCGCCATTCCGCCGCTGACGGAAGATTCACGCATGGGTGATGCGGCCCGGCGTAAAGTTGAACCCTATGGCCCGCAACGGCTGGCACAGGCGCTGACTTCGCTTTATCAACAGGTATTGAGTACCAACTGACAATCCGGGATGAGTGCATGCGGGGTTTCTGATAACATGCCGCCATCTGATTTTAACCTGTTTTTAGACGCGAACCTGCTGTAACGGTAACTATGACGACCATTTACACCGCATTGCTCTACTTTATTCAGCCACTGATTTGGCTGCGCCTGTGGCTGCGCGGTCGTAAAGCACCGGCGTATCGCAAACGCTGGGCGGAGCGCTATGGCTATTGCGTTGGCAAAGTGAAGCCCGACGGCATTGTGCTGCATTCGGTTTCCGTGGGGGAAACCCTGGCCGCGGTGCCGCTGGTGCGCGCGCTGCGTCATCGTTACCCGACCCTGCCGATTACCGTCACGACCATGACGCCAACCGGCTCTGAGCGTGCACAGTCAGCCTTTGGCAAAGATGTGCACCACGTCTATCTCCCTTACGATCTGCCCGGATCGATTAATCGTTTTCTGGACACGGTCAACCCCCGGCTGGTGATCATCATGGAAACCGAGCTGTGGCCAAACATCATCCGCATTCTGCATCAGCGTAACATTCCGCTGGTGATCGCCAACGCGCGTCTCTCAGCCCGATCCGCCAAAGGCTATCGCAAGCTGGGTAAATTCATGCGCAGGCTGTTGCAGAGCATCACGCTGATAGCAGCGCAGAACAGTGAAGATGGCGACCGCTTCCTGGAGCTTGGCCTGAAACGTTCTCAGCTGGCGATCACCGGCAGCCTGAAGTTTGATATTTCTGTCACGCCAGAGCTGGCCGCCAGAGCCGTTACGCTGCGTCGCCAGTGGGCGCCACGCCGTCCGGTCTGGATTGCCACCAGCACTCACGAAGGCGAAGAGGCCATTGTGCTGGATGCTCACCGCCGCCTGTTGCAGACGTTTCCTGATCTGCTGCTGATTCTGGTTCCGCGTCATCCTGAGCGCTTTAACGATGCGCGTGAACTGACCCAGTCGCGCGGCTTCAGCTTTATTCTGCGCAGCAGCGGCGAGATCCCCTCGGGCTCCACCCAGGTGGTCATCGGCGACTCGATGGGCGAACTGATGCTGCTTTATGGCATTGCCGATCTGGCGTTTGTCGGCGGCAGCCTGGTGGAGCGCGGCGGACACAATCCGCTGGAGCCTGCAGCGCACGCGATTCCGGTTCTGATGGGGCCACATATCTGGAACTTCAAAGATATCTGCGGCAAATTGCAGGAAGGCCAGGGACTGATTACTGTCACCGACGTGTTCTCGCTGGAAAAAGAGGTCACCAACCTGTTGCAGGATGATGACTATCGTCGTTATTACGGCCGTCATGCCGTGGACGTGCTGCACCAGAACCAGGGTGCGTTACAGCGTCTGCTCCAGTTACTTGAACCGCATTTACCTCCACGGGCTCACTGATGTCAGCACGCCAGCGTCTTTCAGTCGTTATGATCGCCAAAAATGAAGCGGAACTGCTGCCAGACTGTCTGGCTTCAGTCAGCTGGGCGGATGAGATTATCGTGCTGGATTCAGGCAGTCACGATAACAGTGCCGATATTGCCACGCAGGCTGGCGCGAAGGTCTACCACAGCGATGACTGGCAGGGGTATGGCATCCAGCGCCAGCGCGCGCAGCACTATGCCACCGGCGATATGATTCTGATGATTGATGCCGATGAGCGCGTCACACCGGAACTGCGCGCGGCGATTGAGCAGGTGCTTATCGCGCCGCCGGGCCGCACGATTTACAGCCTAGGCCGCAGCAATCTGTTTCTGGGGCGCTTTATGCGCCACAGTGGCTGGTACCCTGACCGCGTGATGCGGCTCTATCCGCGCACCTTCCGCTACAATGATAATCTGGTGCATGAATCGCTGCAGCGTGACGGCGCACCGGTGGTGGCGTTACCCGGCGATTTACAGCATCTGACCTGCCGCGATCTGATCGCTTTTCAGCGTAAGCAACTGGCCTATGCCGAAGCCTGGGCCACGGAACGCCACCAGCGTGGTAAGCGTTGCGGTCTGTTCTCCCTGTTCGGTCATACGCTGGGCGCGTTTGTGAAAACGCTGCTGCTGCGCGCCGGTTTTCTCGACGGAAAGCAGGGCTGGATACTGGCGGTGGTCAACGCACAATATACCTTTAACAAATATGCCGCCCTCTGGGCGCTGAATCAGGCTGCGGAAAAAGGGCAGGTATGAGCACGAAAGCCATCTATCCCGGAACATTTGATCCTGTCACCCTTGGCCATCTCGACATCGTGACGCGGGCCGCGCAGATGTTTGATCAGGTTATTCTGGCCGTTGCCGCCAGCCCCAGCAAAAAGCCGCTGTTCAGTCTGGAGGAGCGCGTGGCGCTGGCGAGTGAGATGGTGGCCCATCTGCCCAACGTTAAGGTGGTGGGATTCAGCGACCTGATGGCCAATTTTGCGCGAGACCAGCAGGCGAATGTGCTGGTGCGCGGATTGCGTGCGGTGTCAGACTTTGAGTATGAAATGCAGCTGGCGCAGATGAATCGTCACCTGCTGCCGACGCTGGAGAGCGTTTTCCTGATGCCGTCTGAGGGCTTCTCGTTTATCTCCTCTTCGCTGGTCAAAGAGGTGGCGCGTCACGGTGGTGATGTCTCCGCCTTCCTGTCCGCGCCCGTCCATCAGGCGTTGCTGGCTAAGCTGGCTTAGTGCTGGCAGCGGGGGCACCAGTAGGTGCTGCGCTGCCCATGCCTGCCGCTGATAATGGGTGTCCCACAGGCTCGGCAGGGCTCACCTGCCCGGCCATAGACCTGCAGCTGCTGAGCAAAATAGCCCGGTTTACCGTCGCTCTGTAAGAAGTCCCGCAGCGTGGTTCCGCCCTGCTCAATGGAACGTAACAGCACCGCCTTGATGGTGTTGACCAGCAGCTCTGCTTCCGCCTGCGACAGACTGCCGGCGGCACGATCGGGCAGGATCCCGGCGGTAAACAGTGACTCGCTGGCGTAGATGTTGCCCACCCCCACCACGACTTTGTTATCCATCAGCCACTGCTTAATCACCGTTCGCTTGCCGCGTGACTTCTCAAACAGGTAATCCGCGTCAAACTGGTCGCTCAGTGGCTCCGGTCCCAGATGCGCCAGCACGCTGCTGCCTGCCAGTTCGCTGCTCCAGAGCCAGGCACCAAAACGCCGCGGATCGGTGTAGCGCAGCACTTTGCCGTTGCTCATCACCAAATCAACATGGTCATGCTTCTCCGCAGGCCGCTCTTCCGGCAGCACGCGCAGGCTACCGGACATGCCCAGGTGGATAATGATCCAGCCATGCGGCAGCTCCAGCAGCAGATATTTCGCCCGGCGCTGCACGCTGAGCACCGGTTGATCGCTCAGCGCATGGATCTCCTGTGAAACAGGCCAGCGCAGACGGGAATTACGCACCACGGCGTGAAGGATGGTTTCACCCACCAAATGCGGTTCGATACCGCGGCGGCTGGTTTCAACCTCTGGCAACTCTGGCATCCCCTCTCCTCAGCGTTTTACACAAACAAAAAACCCGGCCGGAGCCGGGTTTTTAGCAGAACACTAAAATTACTTAATTTTAGCTTCTTTGTAGATCACATGCTGACGTACAACCGGATCGAACTTTTTCAGTTCCAGCTTCTCTGGTTTAGTACGTTTGTTCTTCGTGGTGGTATAGAAGTGACCTGTACCAGCAGAGGAAACCAGCTTGATCTTCTCACGAATACCTTTAGCCATGATTCAGTTCCTTAGTACTCTTAGTACTTCTCACCACGGGCACGCATGTCGGCTAACACCGTATCAATGCCCTTTTTATCAATAATACGCATACCTTTTACAGATACACGCAGAGTAACGAAGCGCTTCTCGCTCTCAACCCAAAAACGGTGTGAGTGCAGGTTCGGAAGGAAACGGCGTTTCGTCGCGTTCATTGCGTGGGAACGGTTGTTACCGGTCACCGGACGCTTTCCAGTTACCTGGCAGACTCGTGACATGTCTATTCTCCAAAAATCAAATCAGCTCGAGCTTTAAAAATTAGGTTTTGGCCGCCTCGTCAGGCTTGCAGCCCGCCAGGCGAGTTCCATGGAACCCGCTAAGCTGGCCTAACCGCCAAACCCGAGATTCTCAAAGGTGGCGTAGTATACGCCGCTCAGCCCAAGTGCTCAAGTCCCGAACAGATAAAGATCCCGAATGATCGGGCAAAAAGCCGCCACCTGGCGCGAATTTTCCCGCTATCAGAGCCATCCCCGCTCAGCAAAGGAGACATATTCGCCATGACCTATCACCAGATGATCGAGCAGGCGGATGTCGAGAAGCTGGCAGGCTTCGCTGACTTTATGGGTCACCTGGCGGTCAGCCCGGCTCGGTTCTGCCATGCCCGACGGATGATTATGCGCCAGTATCAGCGCGGCGGCGTTGAGCTTCAGCGCCTCCCGGACGATCTCGCGTGGGTGCACTTCCACACTGTTAATCGACCCCGAGAACATTTTTTGTGCCCGCAGCACCCGGTGCTGATTATCCAGAAAGAGCGCCATAAAGATCTCGCGCTCCTGATGGGCTAATAAACTTTGCAGATACTGGCGGGTGATCTGGGGATTTTCCATGACGCTTTCGCGCGCCAGCTTGCTGGCGAAGAAACGCTTCGCCAGTTCGGCAATCGCGTGCAGCTGGGCCAGTTTGGCATCACCAACGCCTTTTATGTTACTGAATGCCGCCTTGCCCGATGTCATCAGCTGATAAAGCGAGCCAAACTCCTGCAGCATCTGTCCGGCCAGCTCAATGACGTTCTGCCCCGGCGAGCCGGTGCGGAGAAAAATGGCCAGCAGTTCGGTATCGCTGAGGGCATGCGCGCCCAGCTTCTGCAGTTTTTCCCGTGGTCCACTGTTTTTCATGTCTGCTCTCCCTGAGATCAACCCCAGCATGACCCAGCCATGCCCAGGGTGCCATCAGCGCAGCCACAATCTTCGAGGCGGCTCGCAAACGCAGTCCGTGAAAAGGCGCATCCGCACTTTTGTGATAAAGTCCGTGCATTCGCCGCCCCGTGCGGCAGAGAGCTTAGTGAGGCCAACATCATGATGGGATTAGCCGGCAAAAAAATTCTTCTTGGCGTAAGCGGCGGCATTGCTGCTTATAAAACTCCGGAGCTGGTGCGCCGCCTGCGCGATCGCGGTGCCGATGTCCGCGTCATGATGACGCAGGGCGCGAAGGCGTTTATTACGCCGCTCAGCTTACAGGCCGTCTCCGGCTATCCGGTGTTTGACGATCTGCTCGACCCGGCGGCGGAAGCCGCGATGGGTCACATTGAGCTGGCAAAGTGGGCCGACCTGATTGTACTGGCACCGGCGACGGCTGATCTGATAGCCCGTATTACCGCCGGTATGGCAAACGATCTGGTGACCACCGCCGTGTTAGCGACCGCCTCGCCCGTGGCCGTGGTGCCCGCCATGAACCAGCAGATGTATCGCGCGGCGGTGACGCAGCACAACCTGGAGCAGTTACAGGCGCGTGGCGTGCTGATCTGGGGACCGGACAGCGGCAGCCAGGCCTGCGGCGATGTCGGCCCCGGCCGGATGCTCGATCCGCTGGCGATTGTGGACCATGCGGTCACGTGGGCCACTCCCGTCAACGATCTGCAACATCTCAACATTATGATTACCGCCGGCCCGACCCGTGAGGCGCTCGACCCGGTGCGCTACATCACCAACCACAGCTCCGGAAAAATGGGGTTTGCGATTGCCGCCGCCGCCGCCCGACGCGGCGCAACGGTTACGCTGGTCAGCGGCCCGGTCACGTTGTCTGCCCCTGCCGGCGTGCGGCGCATTGATGTCACCAGCGCGCTGGAGATGCAGGCCGCGGTGATGAGTGAGATAGATAAACAACATATTTTCATTGCAAGCGCAGCCGTGGCAGACTACCGGGCAGCCGATATTGCGGCCGATAAAATCAAGAAACAGGGCGGCGATGATACCGTTACGCTGAACCTGATAAAGAATCCCGACATTGTTGCCGGCGTCGCCGCACTTAAGGAAAACCGGCCATTCGTCGTTGGATTTGCTGCTGAAACACAGAATGTGGAAGAATACGCCCGGCAAAAACGGGTGCGCAAGAATCTGGATCTGATCTGCGCTAACAACGTCGCTCAAACCGGACAGGGGTTTAATAGCGACACCAATGCTCTTCACCTTTTTTGGCAGGATGGAGAAAAGCGCTTACCGCTCAGCGATAAGTCTCTCCTTGGCCAACAATTAATAGACGAGATTGTCAGCCATTATGATGAAAAAAATAGACGTTAAAATCCTCGATGCGCGCGTCGGCAAAGAATTTCCTCTGCCAACCTACGCCACGTCAGGTTCCGCTGGGTTAGATTTACGCGCCTGTATTGATGATGTTCTCGACATCGCACCGGGCACCACGACGCTGGTTCCGACCGGTCTGGCGATTCATATTGCCGATCCCGATCTGGCTGCGGTCATCCTGCCGCGCTCCGGCCTTGGCCATAAGCATGGCATCGTGCTGGGCAACCTGGTCGGTCTGATTGACTCCGACTATCAGGGACAGCTGATGGTTTCCGTCTGGAACCGCGGTCAGGAAAGCTTCTCACTGCAGCCTGGCGACCGCATGGCGCAACTGGTCTTCGTTCCGGTAGTGCAGGCAGAATTTAATCTGGTAGAAGAGTTTGACGCCAGCCTGCGCGGCGAAGGCGGCTTCGGCCACTCAGGCCGCCAGTAACCCGTATTACCGACTTTCACTTACGCCCGTTATTTTTCCTCATCGCCATGAGACGCGTGCTTGTGGCAGATGCGTAGGTGTTGCCTGTTTCAGGTGAATTTCAGGGGTTTTTAAGGTCATGGCAGAAAAAAAAGTCGTGAAGCGAAATCGTCGTGAAGAGATTTTGCAGGCGCTGGCGCAGATGCTGCAGTCCGGTGATGGCAGTCAGCGTATTACCACAGCCAAACTGGCAGCCAATGTAGGCGTATCCGAAGCGGCGCTCTATCGTCACTTTCCCAGCAAAACACGGATGTTCGACAGTCTGATCGAGTTTATCGAAGACAGTCTCATTACCCGCATCAATCTGATCCTCAAAGATGAAAAAGAGACCATGACGCGGCTGCGTCTGATCGTGCAATTGATTCTGGGTTTTGGTGAGCGTAATCCGGGACTGACGCGCATTCTGACCGGTCATGCGCTGATGTTTGAGCAGGACCGGCTGCAGGGACGCATCAACCAGCTGTTTGAGCGGATTGAAGTGCAGCTGCGGCAGGTCATGCGTGAGCGTAAAATGCGTGAGGGTGAAGCCTTTCAGGCTGATGAAGCGCTGCTGGCGAGTCAGCTGCTGGCCTTTTGTGAAGGCTTACTGTCGCGCTATGTCCGCTCGGAGTTTCGCTTCAGTCCTACCGCAGACTTCGATAGCCGCTGGCCACTTATCGCGGCCCAGCTGGTCTGAGCAAAGGCGGGCATCGCGCCCGCCCAAGTTAAATCCCGTATGCCTGCTGATAGGCACGCACCTGAGCCAGGTGATCGGCCATCTCCGGCTTCTCTTCCAGCCACGTAATCAGGTCTGCCAGCGTAATAATCGCCGTCACCTTACAGCCATAATCACGTTCCACTTCCTGAATGGCTGACATGTCACCACGGCCACGCTCCTGACGATCAAGCGAAACCAGCACGCCCGCCAGCGTAGCGTTGTGCGCACCAATGATATCCATCGACTCACGAATCGCCGTACCTGCAGTGATCACGTCGTCAACCAGCATCACTTTGCCCTGCAACGGGCTGCCCACCAGCAGGCCGCCTTCGCCGTGATCTTTGGCTTCTTTGCGGTTGAAGCAGTAAGGCACGTCGCGGTCATGATGATCGGCCAGCGCCACCGCGGTGGTGGTCGCAATCGGAATACCTTTGTAGGCCGGGCCAAAGAGCAGATCGAAATCGACAGCGCCATCCACCAGCGCCTGCGCGTAGAAGCGTCCCAGCAGCGCTAAATCCCGTCCGCTGTTAAACAGACCGGCGTTAAAGAAATAGGGACTTTTACGTCCGGACTTTAAAGTGAACTCACCGAACTTCAGCACCTGTTTGTTCAGGGCAAATTCAATAAACTGACGCTGCCAGGCTTTCATTTCTCACTCCTCAAATAAAGAAAAGGCGACTCTGTGGTCGCCTGTTACATCAACTGTTCAGTGCCGCTTTCTGCGCCTGAATTAACTCCTCAATTCCGCCGCGTGCCAGCGCCAGTAGTGCCAGCAGCTCTTCATGGCTGAACGGCTCGCCTTCGGCGGTGCCCTGAACCTCAATCATGCGGCCATCTTCCATCATCACGACGTTCATGTCGGTTTCTGCGGCTGAATCTTCCACATACTCCAGATCGCACAGCGCTTCGCCCGCCACGATCCCTACGGAAATAGCGGCGACCATGCCTTTCATCGGATTGGCTTTCAGCTTGCCGCTGGCGACCAGTTTGTTCAGCGCGTCGGCCAGCGCCACACAGGCACCGGTGATGGACGCGGTGCGGGTGCCGCCATCGGCCTGGATCACGTCACAGTCGAGTGTAATCGTGAATTCTCCCAGCGCTTTCAGATCGACGGCGGCGCGCAGTGAGCGGGCAATCAGACGCTGAATTTCCAGCGTGCGACCACCCTGCTTGCCTTTTGCGGCCTCACGCGCCATGCGGCTGTGGGTCGAACGCGGCAGCATGCCATATTCAGCTGTTATCCAGCCCTGGCCCTGCCCTTTAAGGAAACGCGGAACCCCTTCGTCTACGGAGGCAGTGCAAAGCACTTTCGTTTCGCCGAACTCCACCAGAACAGAACCCTCTGCGTGTTTGGTGTAATTGCGGGTCAATGTGACTGGACGCACCTGCTGTGCGCGACGGCCTGCTGGACGCATGGGTTATCTCCGGCTTGCTAATGATTGGCTGCGCATTATACGGACTTCCATGCCCGCTGTCTCTTGCGCTGGTCGGGCGCAGGCTCCAGATGAAATTCCGCGCCAGCTGTGGCTAAATGCGCGTTCCTTTCACTCTGATTAAAAAGACATATGGCCGCCATTCTTCATTTCCTGCTGGCGCTGGTGGTGATTTTCGCCCTTGCGCTGCTGGTCAGTCATGACCGTAAACAGATTCGCCTGCGCTTTATTATTCAACTGATTGTGGTGGAAGCCGCGCTGGGTTGGTTCTTCCTTCACTCTGCCGGAGGGCTGGCGCTGGTCAGTTCGTTCGCCGGCTTCTTTGAGACATTGCTGGGCTTCGCTGCACAGGGCACGGAGTTCGTGTTTGGCGGCATGAGCAAACAGGGGCTGGCCTTTATTTTCCTCGGCGTGCTCTGCCCGATTGTCTTTATTTCCGCGCTGATCGGCATATTGCAGCACTGGCGTATCCTGCCGCTGCTGATCCGTATTTTCGGGACGCTGCTGTCGAAAATTAACGGTATGGGCAAGCTGGAATCGTTCAATGCCGTCAGCACGCTGATTCTCGGTCAGTCGGAAAATTTTATCGCCTACAAAAGGATCCTCGGTGATATTCCGCCGCGCCGGATGTACACCATGGCGGCGACCGCGATGTCTACCGTGTCGCTGTCGATTGTCGGCGCCTACATGTCGATGATCGAAGCAAAGTATGTGGTTGCCGCACTGCTGCTTAACATGTTCAGCACCTTTATTATCCTGTCGATCATCAACCCGATGAAACAGCAGGATGAGCAGCCTATCGCCCTGGAAAAACTGCATGAAGAGCAGAGTTTCTTCGAGATGCTCGGCGAGTACATTCTGGCGGGTTTCAAAGTGGCCATGATCATTCTGGCCATGCTGATTGGCTTTATCGCCCTGATTGCTGCCGTTAACGCGCTGTTCGCGGCGCTGTTCGGGTACAGCTTCCAGCAGCTGCTCGGCTATCTGTTCTATCCGCTGGCCTGGCTGATTGGCATTCCCAAAGCCGATGCCCTGCAGGCGGCCACTATTATGGCGACCAAGCTGGTGGCAAATGAGTTTGTGGCGATGATCGAGCTGCAGAAGGTAGCGGCAGGTATGAGCGCACGCGGACTGGGGATTCTGTCGGTCTTCCTGGTCTCCTTCGCCAACTTCGCTTCAATCGGCATCGTGGCGGGAGCAATAAAAGGCCTGAACGAGACGCAGGGTAATGTGGTGTCCCGCTTTGGCTGGAAGCTGGTTTACGGCTCTACGCTGGTCAGCCTCCTTTCTGCGGCTTTTGCCGGTCTGTTTATCTGATGATGCAGGGGCGGTGGCTCTGCCGCCCCTTCCCCCTAGAACCCGACACAGACGGGCGCATCCACCCGCATGACCGACTCCTGATGAAAGCGTTTTTTATAGAGGCTGCGTAGCGCCTCAATATCATGGTTGATGGCGGGATCGATGCCGTGTATCAGCAGCAGCGCTTTACTGTTCTCTCTTGCCAGCTTCCCGTTTTCCCCCAGCCACTGACCTTTAGCGTCATAGACCGACAGGCCCGCTTTGAAGCGTGGCGTGACCTCATTGTCCACGAAGTTCATCCAGTCGAGTGAGCTGACCGTACCGCCATCGGGCTTGCTCAGTCCAAACCACAAGGTGGTCTGCATCATCATGTCGCCACCTGCGCAGATCGGTTGCGGTTTAGTGGGTGCCGGATGGCGAGTCTGGCAACCTGACAGCAGCAGCGCCAGCATAACGGGAAGAGCAATCACGCGAGACATCGATCAGTAATCCTCACACAGGGGGGTCAGTGGTCATCATAAGTGGCTGTCACTAAAGGCGTAAAGCGTTCGTTATTGCCCTGTGAGACGCTTATGCCTGTTATGCCGTGGCTCGCCTCGCTATACTTCACCCATCTTTCCGTAAAAGAGTGCCACTTATGATCCGCAGTATGACCGCTTATGCCCGCAGCGAAGCCAAAGGCGAATGGGGCAGCGCCGCCTGGGAGCTGCGTTCCGTGAACCAGCGTTATCTGGAAACCTACATTCGCCTGCCGGAACAGTTTCGCGGGCTGGAGCCGGTTATCCGCGAGCGCATTCGCCAGCGTCTGACGCGCGGGAAAATCGAGTGCAACCTGCGTTATGATGCCGATCCCAGCGCACAGGGCGAGCTGATGCTGAACGAAACGCTGGCAAAACAGCTGGTTCAGGCCGCTAACTGGGTCAAAATGCAGAGCGATGAAGGCGCGATTAATCCGCTGGATATTCTGCGCTGGCCTGGCGTGATGTCTGCCCAGGAGCAGGATCTGGATGCCATCAACACGCAGTTATTGCAGGCGCTGGACAATGCGCTGGATAACTTCGTTGCAGCTCGCGAAAGCGAAGGCACCGCGCTGAAAGCGATGATTGAACAGCGTCTGGAAGGCGTTTCACAGGAAGTCAGTAAGGTTCGCGCACAGATGCCTGAAGTGATCAAATGGCAGCGCGAGCGCCTCGTCGCTAAGCTGGAAGATGCGGAAGTCCAGCTGGAAAATAATCGCCTTGAGCAGGAGCTGGTGATGATGGCGCAGCGTGTTGACGTCGCTGAAGAGCTGGATCGTCTGGATGCGCACGTTAAAGAGACTTACAACATCCTGAAAAAGAAAGAGGCCGTGGGCCGTCGTCTCGATTTCATGATGCAGGAGTTTAATCGCGAATCAAACACGCTGGCGTCAAAATCGATTAACGCCGATATCACCGCTTCAGCCATTGAGCTGAAAGTGCTGATCGAGCAGATGCGCGAGCAGATTCAGAACATCGAGTAATATTTATATCTATCCACCGATATCCATAAGCCCATGTTAAATGGGCTTTTAAATAGGTCCTGAGTTCCGGTTAATTCAGCAGGAAAAACCGAATCAAAATGAAAAGTGAGACACATACCACTTCACTTTCTCAATTATGCCGTTTAGCATTGCAGGGATCGGTTCTATCTTTAGAGTGGTAGCTTTATGAGCTGTACTGTAATAAACAAGGGTTCAGTTTTTACAGATGTAGCGATTCTGAAATATTTAATAATTTTAAAATTGAGTACGAAATATTGATATCACAAGGAGGTTATCATGTCAGTATTAACGTTGCCTGCTACGATCTATCAAACAAAGCATAAGTTTAACGATTATAGTACTGATGATATGAAGTGTGGTGATCTTACTGAGAAGCAACTCAGAGGCGATTTGGGTCTGGATGATGTTTCTGATGTGGTTGATCCCTGGACTGGAAAAGAAGTATCAATCTTCAACTCATTCCGGGATACCCGTCAAAAATCCAGAGCAGAAATGGCTGAACTTCTTTTCAATGAGTTTCTTCGTGTTTCTATGCCTGCATATTATCTTGGACAGCACCAAATATTCAACAATCTTGTAAAGCATCTTTATCACGGCAATGGAAAGATTTATTCCAGCCCTTTTCTTGATAGCGCATATAAAAATCTAATTTTGAGCGGACAATCTTCGCCACTTTCCCCCCTTACTGTAATTAAGTCTTCATTAGATAAGATTTTGTTTTCTGGACAAAAAAGCTTATCAGATACAGATAAAGATTTAATAACACAGGCTTTAAGAAATTCGATACTTCCCAAGTTCAATAGATGGGCTGACAGCTTCAATGGATTAGGCATGTCGATACATGATATTCATGCTACAAACATACAGATAAATCAGCTCGATATAACTGATAATGGTTATGTAGCAAAAATAACATTTACAGGGCAAGATCATTTCGGCCTCGATAAAAATGACATCATGAATCCTAATTTTCATTTTATCAGAGCGTTTCGTATTTGGTTTGTCCTTCAAAGATGGGAACACTTCGCTTTCAAACCTTTCTTAACAAATATGAAAGCTGAGTTTGAAATAAATAGCAGGAGAAATTAATGAGATTCAAAAAGAGTACAGTTTTCATAGTGGCATTGACAATGTTAGCATTATTTTATGTTAGCTTCTTTAATTCTCCAAAAGTGCTAGCAATTCATGGTTCTGATACCAGAAAAGATTTTTTGGTTAAAAACATGCCTTTCTCAGATAGTGATAAAATAAAATGGTGGGATAAAAATGGAGTCAACACCATTTTTTCCCGTGAAACCTACAATGTTTCAATCTGGAAATCCGATGGTAAGTATCAAAAGCTCGCTCCTAAAAACTCAGGTGCTTTTCCAGACCACGACACTGACTACTTACTGTGCTTTGATGACATGAAATCAGATGAAAATTGTATAGACAAGTCAAACTGGATCATGGACATCACAAAAACAAAAGATGGATACACTTACTACCGACTTGATGGCGAGTCTTACTATCGAAAACCTTCTGGTGAACTGGTCAAAGGTGAGCGATTTACGACAACCATTAAGTGAGCATGTTAGCCGACGAGATTGTAGAAGTGCTCACTGAAGAGTGACTTAGTGAGAAAAATCAAATAAATCACAATAAATCAGTCACTTAATTGATATGTATTACTAATTTCAAACAATCAACCTTCAGATTCTTAATATTGAGTAAGCCTTTATATGGTGGAAAGTGAGTAAGCGTCAGCGATGGCAGCTTACTCACATTTTGTACAAGGTGGGCTGAGATGTAGTGGTATACAGAAGGATAGTGCTGCTTAACTGCCGCATAATTTCGTAAAGATAGATAAATAATCATTTCCGGACTGTTCCTGAACGGTCATTTGTCACGTTTTTCCTTTCAGAACTACATCTTCTAATGCACTGAATTAAGGAGACTTTTCTATAAAATCCTCTTCTGAACACCCTCAATGCGCTCGCTCCATGAAACTGGTCAATCCTGTGGAGTCAGTAGTTTCCCTTTCTTTGAAGGCACTTTTTGATAAAGTGCTGGTCGAAATCAGTACAGCTGTAGCGCCTGGAGACTTTATGGAAGTGTTCTTTATGCGATGCATCCATTTATCTCATGAAGGTTTTAATGAAAAACACCGGAAAATTTAGCAGCTCGCTGCTGCATCCGCGTTATTGGTTTACCTGGTTTGGTCTTAGTGTGCTGTGGCTCATCGTCCAGCTCCCCTACCCTCTTCTTATGCGTCTGGGTGCCGGTGCAGGCAGGATCTCCCGTCATTTCCTGCAGCGCCGCGAGCGCATCACCCGCCGGAATATTGAACTCTGCTTTCCGGGCATCAGTGAAGAAAAAACAGAGGCGATGATCGCCGGCAATTTTGCCTCGCTGGGCATGGCCCTGGCAGAAACCGGTATCGCCTGGTTCTGGTCCGATCGTGCCGTAAGGCGTCTGTTTAATGTCACCGGGATGGCGAATCTTCATGCGGCGCAGAACGAAAAGCGTGGCGTGATGCTGATTGGCGTGCACTTCATGTCGCTGGAACTGGGCGGTCGCATCAGCGGTCTCTGCCAGCCGATGATGGCGATGTATCGCCCGCATAACAATCAGGCGATGGAGTATGTACAGACCCGGGGTCGGATGCGCTCAAACAAAGCGATGATCGACCGTCGCGACCTGCGCGGTATGGTGCATGCGCTGAAACAGGGTGAATCAGTCTGGTTTGCACCGGACCAGGATTATGGCCCTAAAGGCAGCACCTTTGCGCCACTGTTTGCGGTAGAAAAAGCCGCCACCACCAACGGGACATTTGTCCTGTCGCGTCTGGCGAAGCCCGCGATGGTGCCGATTATGCTGATTCGTAATCCCGATAATTATGGCTACCACCTGATCATTGAACCGATGCTGGAAAATTACCCGCATACGGATGAGGTAGCGGCGGCGGCTTATATGAATAAAGTCATTGAGAATCAGATCCTGCGTGCGCCCGAGCAGTATCTCTGGCTGCATCGTCGCTTCAAAACCCGGCCACCGGGCGAAGCATCGCTCTACGTCTGAATTAACGGATAAAGCAGGCCACGCGCCTGCTTTATTTTTTCAGCTTCTCCTTCCTGCGGTCTGGCGTTCGCGTCCTCTTCCGGTTCCCTGCCGGGCTTTGCTTAACACGTTCCTGCCATTCCTGCTGTCCGGCCTCACGCGGCGAGTGGGCAGACTGGTATCAGATCGTTAATTCAGCAATCATAAATACCCTTATTACCTCAAGGCCGGACCTTCATATGGATATCAACGATAAACAGCAGTGGCAGCGGCCGCTGATTGATGACCGCCTCACCCCCTATATTGAAGTGGATGCAGCGCGACTGGAGCAGAACCTGCAGCAGATGCAGCAAAAAGCACAGGCGGCCGGCGTTGCACTTCGCCCTCATATCAAAACGCATAAAAGCGTCTGGATTGCTCAGCAGCAGCTTGCGCTCGGCGCACAGGGCGTCACCGTTTCTAAACCCAGTGAAGGCATCACCTTCATTCAGGGCGGCATTCGCGATCTGCTGTTAGCCTATCCGGTGGTGCAACCACAGAGCGTGGCAGAATTACTGCGTCTCGCCGTGCAACACCAGGCGAAAGTCACACTGATTGCGGACAGACTGCAGGGTGTGGAGGCGATAGCTGCGGCCTGGCAGCAGCAACCGCAATGCGAACTGGCGGTGGCGATTAAAGTTGATGTCGGTTTACACCGGATTGGCGTCAACCCTGAGAGCGATGAAGCTGTGGAGATAGCGCAGGCTTTGCAGGACAAAGGGTTACGTTTTGCCGGACTGGTGTCGCATGCCGGTCACGCTTATGGTGCCGGTGAGGCTACGGCCATTGCTGAGATTGCCCGACAGGAAATGATCCTGATGCTGCGACTGCAGGCAAAATTGCAGGCTGCCGGTTTTGGCGACTGCCCTGTTTCTGTCGGCTCAACCCCGACCGCGCTGGCGGCAGATATTGCGCCCGGCACCAGGGAAATCCGGCCCGGCAATTATGCCCTGCTGGATCTGACCGCCTGCCGTCTCGGTTTAAGCCAAGTCGATCAGCTGGCAATGAGCGTGATTACCCGTGTGGTCGCGGTGAACGATCACTTTGTGATTGTGGATGCAGGATCAAAAATGCTGAGTTCGGATAAAGGGCCGCACGGCACCAATGCCAGCGGCTTTGGCATTGCCGTGGATGAAGCAGGTCAGACCTATGAGGTTACGAAACTATCGGAAGAACATGGGTTCCTGCTCTATCAGCATCATCGCCCTGAAGTCGGCACGCTGCTGCGCATTTTCCCCAATCACAGTTGCGCCGTAATGGCCCAGTCAGATGGCTTTGTTCTGCGTCACGCCACCGGCCAGAGTGAAGACCAGGCGGTGTCTGCGCGCGGTAACTTCATCTAAATCTGTTGCAGACAGCGCCTTACGCTGTCTGCGCCCTGTACGAAACCCTGCCAGCACCACACTTCTGTTGTTACAACGTTTTAACATACCGGTGGCCGTGCTTTAATGCATTTTTGCTTCTCCCCCGGAGGTTATATGCTCTCCTCGCGCACGCTGAGCCTGACGATTCCGCGCCACTGGTTAGATCTCTATGAAACCATCTGGAAGCCCGAATTTTTTCCTAAGTGGGCTTCCGGCCTGACGCACAGCGCGTTAGAACCTGATGGCAATCGCTGGCGTGCTAAAGGCCCGCAGGGAAATGTGAAGCTCCGTTTCTCGCCCCATAATCCGTTTGGTGTGATGGATCACTGGATTGATAGCGGCTCTGGCAGAGAGATCTACGTGCCTATGCGCGTGATAGCGAATGAACAGGGCGCCGAAGTGATGGTGACGGTCTATCGCCAGCCATTTACCTCTGATGAGAAATTTAAGCAGGATATTGAATGGGTTAGCAACGATCTGGAAAAACTCAATCATCTGCTGACTCAGTAAATCAATAACTTAGCGCGATTTCTTTCTGTAATTATGGCTGGCCGGTAATGAAAAAAAACAGAAAATTTTGCGCGGAGAAAGCATAAAGCACTTATCTGATTGGTGACCGCGCCTTCACCATTAGTAACAACCCTGCTTAAGCTTCCCTTCCAGGAAAATTCCTGGGAAAACCCTGTCAGAAGCAGGGATTCCCCGGGATTTCAGGGCTTTTAATGTCTCCTGCATGTTTTGATTGTTTCCTGCACACATTAATCCTTAATCGGCGTTTATTATGCCACCACTGAGGATTTAATATTTATCATGCACAAAGTGAAACCATTTATTTCTGCGGCCCCGTTATCAGACTTTTCTTATGGTGTTAAATTAAATAAAACAATGTATAAATCATTTCACACACAGCAATAACCATAATGATAAAGCAGTAAAAAGTCATGGACCGCTCAGCGCATCGTTAAATGAAAGCGTTGAGTTTGCCGCAAGGATGCTGGCAGGAGAATATAAAACAACAACAGGATTTATTCGTGATCTGGCGGAATTCTTTGTGATAGCAGGGAATTCCGCCATGACACGAAACAGGGACTTTACCAGGGATACTTTCCGGGATTATTTAAAGCAGCACATAATAACAGGGCAAGCCTGATAAATTTTTCCAGGACTCCGCTCAGAAAGAATTGCACTCATTAACGGTGTCACAGCAATCATCTCTTGCCGTTGCACAAAGACAACATTCTCACAGAGTCGCCGGACTCTAACGAGTATATTATGGCAATACGCGAAAGCAGTCTTAATAGCGCAAAATGGTCTCTGCTCTCTTCCATTAAAATTATTGGCATCGGCGTTCTGCAACTTTCGTTGCTGGCGCAGATTCTGCAGGCAAACGAACTGAACCTGCTGGCGATCGCCGTGATTGCTCTGCTGGCTATCGATACGCTGGCCGATCGTGGCTTCTCAAACTCACTGATCCGCCGCTGCATGCTCTCGATCAATGATCTGTCCATCCTTTACTGGGGGAATGTCCTGGTGGGTGTGGCAATATTTGGCCTGCTCTTTTCTGGCAGCCATCTGCTCAGTAACCTGTTTGATCAGCCCGAGCTGGCATTAATGCTGCAGATGGTCTCAGTGGTCTTTATTATTATTCCACAGGGCCAGCATTATCGTGCGATATTACAGCGCGAAAAACAGTACACCCGTATCGCCTTTGCGGAAACATCGTCAGTACTGGCCGGACTGGGCGTGACCTTATTTACCGTCTGGCTGACACCTTCCGTATTATGTGCAATCTGGGGTTATCTGGCGATGGCGTCTATTCGCATGCTGATTTACTGCTACTACGGTCGTTCATGGTTCCAGCCAGAATATCGTTTTAGCCTGAATGCCTTTGCTAAAATTCGTGCAAGAAACAAATAATATAATAAGTCTGTTAGGTGGGCTCTGAGCATCCGAAACGATGCGTTGGCGTGCTGTTAACCAGCACGCCTTTCTTTTTTATTGCGCCGGATATCTTTTCCCTCTGACCGGTTATTTCCTCTATCCTCACCTCTGCTTATTCCTTCCTGTCCGGACGAATCTCCGCCGGGTAGCGAAAAAGCCTTTGCGGTCACGGTATACCCCGTTCTGCGTAAGCGCAATCCGGACAGAAACATGCCCCGGATCTCTGCGCCTTCATCTCAGATTTTCTCATGCGTTCAGCACAGTCCGCTCGTCAGAGAGCCTTTATATGCTGACGTCGTGGCTGGCTGGTATAAACTGCGCTCATCCCGGACGCCGGACGCCAGAAAATCTCAGTCGCTGGCGCTAAGGCAATGGCGTAGCCTTGTCGCCGTCTCACTGGAGCCTGCTATGTTACTGACTGTTCTCTACATCATTGGTATTACCGCCGAAGCCATGACCGGCGCGCTGGCGGCCGGTCGCCGCAAAATGGATCTGTTCGGCGTCATTATTATCGCCTCGGTGACCGCCATTGGCGGCGGGTCGGTGCGCGATATTCTGCTCGGTCACTATCCGCTGAGCTGGGTGAAGCATCCTGAATACATCATGATCGTTGCGGCAGCAGCGGTGGTGACGACATTCGTGGCTCCCCTGATGACGCACCTGCGCAAAGTGTTTCTGGTGCTGGATGCGCTGGGCCTGGTGGTCTTCTCCATCATTGGCGCACAGGTTGCACTGGATTCCGGACATGCCATGATTATTGCCGCCATCAGCGCGGTTATTACCGGTGTCTTCGGCGGCGTATTGCGCGACATGTTCTGTAATCGCATTCCGCTGGTGTTTCAGAAAGAGCTCTACGCCGGTATCGCCTTCGCCTCGGGCTGGATGTATATCCTGCTGCTGAAAACAACCCTGGCGCATGAAGCCGTCATCATCATTACTCTGCTGTTCGGATTCTTTGCGCGCTTACTGGCGCTGCGCTTCCGTCTCGGTTTGCCCATTTTCAACTATCCCCATCCCGAGCATTGAGGAAGCGGGGATGTTCTGCTGCTGCAGGAACGCGATCACGGCCTGCAGCCGGGCATCATGAAACTGCGCAACGAGGCGCCGGGCCAGTGCTGCGCCAACGCCCGGTAGCGCCTGCCAGCCCGCCACATCCCGCTGCGTTAAGCTTTCCCACTGCCTGTCGGGCAGCGTGTTCAGCGCCTTGCGTGGTAGCGAAACGCCTGACGCCGCCACCCAGCGGCGAAGGGGCTGCTGGCGGGTGAGATTAAAGCGGTGCCAGATTGCCTTTGCCCGTTCCGGAGAGAGGCCTGTTGCGGCGGCGATCTGTTCCGGTGTTAACGTCAGCCAGCCAAAGAGGTGCGTCATTGCGCCGCTTTCCAGTAAGCGCAGCCAGGTGCTGCGCTCTACGCCCGGAATATTCAGCACCGCTTTCTGGCTGAGCCAGCGTAATTTTGCCAGCAGCTGTTTCTGACATGCGGCACTGAAGGTGAAACAGCTCAGCGGCGTGTAGCGCGCCACATCGGGAGGCTGAGGGTAGTGCCTTTCTGCCACGCGCCAGATCACCCGCTCCAGCCGGGGAATACCCTGGCCCGCCAGGCTCAGCGTAATCAGATCGCCTGCAACGATGTCCATCTCCTGCCAGCGACGCAGCGATCCGATGCTGACCCGTCTGACGGTCTTATCATCCAGCTGAACCGGCTGCAGATTGAGAACCGCCGCGATTTTCCCGGTCCGGCCGATGGGGAAATCGACCGAAAGCACTTCCGCGCTCACTTCAGGAGGATCATATTTCCAGGCAACGGCCCAGCTCCCCTCGCCCGGCAGCCAGTTTTTACCCGCAGGTCGCCGGGCCTGATGTACCACCACACCGTCAGTCACAAAAGGCAGCGCAGCATGGAACCAGCGCGTTCGCCAGGCGGCGACATCCTCTTCGTCGTTTACCCGGTGACTCCATTTTTCCGCCACACCCAGTCCCCAGCGGCTGAGTTGCTGCAGGCGTTCCGTCATTGCGGCGGGACCATCGGGCCAGGCCCAGATAAAGATATCGAGCGACTGCCGCAGCGGAGCCCGCGTTTTGCTCATCATGGCACCCGCCACCTGCGCGCGCGCATTCCTGCCGCCATCCGTTGCCTGCTGATGACCGGTCATCGACAGGAAGAGCTCACCCTGCAGCACCACCTCATCAAGGCGGGTGTCGATATGCTGTGGGATCGCCGGAATCTCAGCGGCTTTACTCAGCCACTCTTCACCGCGTAAGCCATCGCCGCGACTCAACAGGGAAACCAGCCGGCCCTGGCGATAAACCAGCGAAACAGCAATGCCATCGACTTTCGGCTGTACCCAGAGATCGTGCCGTCCCTGCATCCAGTAGGCCAGAGCCAGCTTGTCCCGCAGCTTTTTCACGCCGGTATGCGCAACCGGATGCAGATGCTCTCCCTTGTGCGGCAGTTGCGGTGTATAGGCAGGCTGCAAAGGACTGAAGCAGTGCTGCCAGTGATTCAGGCGCTGCTGCAGCGCATCGTAATCGCTGTCCGCCACCGGGCTCTGCCCCTGCTGATAGTAGGCCTCGTCCCAGTGTTGCAGCTGCTGCTGCAGGCGAGCGATCTCATTCTCCGCCCGGATGGGGGTCCAGACCGGACACAGGGCGCTGTGCGCCGGACAGAGGACGAACCCCAGCGCCACCCCAAACAGCCTCCAGCCAACTCCTTTCATCTTCTCTCTCCTGAAGTTTTATGGCATTCAACCTCAGGCCATCAGCACCAGCCAGCGGCGATGAAGAATGATGGAAGAGAGGCTGTCGTCATCTGCCCGCTATTGCAGCGGCACGACAGGTCATTGCGTCAGGATGCGCAAAAACTGGCTATTGCCGCTGCGCAAACGCTGCGTGGCAACCGGAAGCTGTGTATACTGTGCAGGAAATCGACTCCGCTTTTAATCAATTCAAGAAAACCATGGCTCAAGGCACGCTCTATATTGTTTCTGCTCCCAGCGGCGCAGGTAAATCCAGCCTGATTCAGGCACTGTTAAAGACCCAGCCGTTGTATGACACGCAGGTCTCTGTTTCGCACACGACGCGCGGTATGCGTCCGGGTGAAACCCATGGCGAACACTACTTCTTTGTTGAAAAACATGAATTTGAGCGGATGATCGAGGAAGAAGCTTTTCTCGAACATGCTAAAGTTTTCGACAATTACTACGGCACCTCACGTCAGGCAATTGAGCAGGTGCTGGCGACCGGCGTGGATGTTTTTCTCGATATCGACTGGCAGGGCGCGCAGCAGATTCGCGCAAAAATGCCCGGCGCACGCAGCATCTTCGTTTTGCCGCCGTCGAAAGAAGAGCTCGATCGCCGTCTGCGCGGTCGTGGCCAGGACAGCGAAGAGGTCATCACGCGCCGCATGGCGCAGGCCGTCGCGGAAATGAGCCACTACGCCGAATATGACTATTTAATTGTGAATGATGATTTCGATCTGGCGCTGTCCGATCTGAAAACCATCATTCGCGCAGAACGTCTGCGCATGGCACGTCAGAAGGCGCGTCACGATGCTTTAATCAGCAAACTGTTGGCAGTCTGAATACAGTTTCAGTATGATGCGCAGTCATTTCTTCATCTGTGGAGTAGCACACCTATGGCACGCGTAACCGTTCAGGACGCAGTAGAAAAAGTTGGTAATCGTTTTGACCTGGTGTTGGTCGCTGCACGTCGTGCACGTCAGATGCAGGTTGGCGGTAAAGATCCGCTGGTTCCGGAAGAGAACGACAAACCTACCGTTATCGCTCTGCGCGAAATCGAAGAAGGTCTGGTCACCAATCAGATTTTAGATGTGCGTGATCGTCAGGAACAGCAAGAGCAGGAAGCCGCTGAGTTACAGGCCGTTACCGCTATCGCTGAAGGTCGTCGTTAACAGCCACCTGCAGGTCGCCCTTGTATCTGTTTGAGAGCCTCAATCAACTGATTGAAAAATACTTGCCAGAGGAGCAGATCAAGCGCCTCCAGCAAGCCTATCTTGTCGCACGTGATGCCCACGAGGGACAGACACGCTCCAGCGGTGAGCCTTATATCACCCATCCGGTTGCCGTAGCCTGTATTCTGGCGGAAATGAAGCTCGACCATGAGACCCTCATGGCCGCGCTGCTGCATGACGTCATCGAAGATACGCCTGCCACTTACCAGGACATGGAACAGCTGTTCGGTAAAAGCGTGGCGGAACTGGTCGAAGGCGTTTCCAAGCTGGATAAGCTGAAATTCCGCGACAAGAAAGAGGCGCAGGCAGAGAACTTCCGCAAGATGATTATGGCGATGGTGCAGGATATCCGCGTCATTCTCATCAAGCTGGCTGACCGCACCCACAATATGCGCACCCTGGGGTCATTACGCCCGGACAAACGTCGCCGCATTGCGCTGGAGACGTTAGAGATTTACAGTCCGCTGGCGCACCGCCTGGGTATTCACCATCTGAAAACGGAGCTGGAAGAGCTCGGTTTTGAGGCCCTCTATCCGAACCGCTATCGGGTGATTAAAGAGGTGGTGAAAGCCGCGCGCGGTAACCGTAAAGAGATGATCCAGAAGATTCTTTCTGAGATCGATGGCCGTTTGCAGGAAGCGGGCATCCCCTGCCGCGTCAGCGGTCGTGAAAAGCATCTTTACTCGATCTACCGCAAAATGACGCTGAAAGAGCAGCGTTTTCACTCGATCATGGATATCTACGCCTTTCGCGTCATCGTGAAAGACCTGGATACCTGCTATCGCGTTCTGGGCCAGATGCACAGCCTCTATAAGCCGCGTCCCGGTCGCGTGAAAGATTACATCGCCATCCCCAAAGCTAACGGCTATCAGTCGCTCCATACCTCCATGATTGGCCCGCACGGCGTGCCGGTTGAAGTGCAGATTCGCACCGAGGATATGGATCAGATGGCGGAGATGGGGGTCGCTGCGCACTGGGCCTACAAACAGGCGGGCGAAAGTGGCACCACCGCACAGATTCGCGCCCAGCGCTGGCTGCAAAGCCTGCTGGAGCTGCAACAGAGTGCGGGCAGCTCATTTGAATTTATTGAGAGCGTGAAGTCCGATCTCTTTCCTGACGAGATCTACGTCTTTACGCCTGAAGGCCGCATTGTGGAACTGCCCACCGGCGCGACACCGGTGGACTTCGCCTATGCGGTTCACACCGATATTGGTCATGCCTGCGTCGGTGCGCGCGTCGATCGCCAGCCTTATCCGCTGTCGCAGCCGCTGACCAGCGGGCAGACGATTGAGATCATTACCGCTCCAGGCGCCCGGCCTAACGCCGCCTGGCTTAACTTCGTCGTCAGCTCCAAAGCCCGTGCCAAAATCCGTCAGTTGCTGAAAAATCTTAAGCGCGAAGACTCGGTCAATCTGGGTCGCCGCCTGCTCAGCCATGCGCTGGGCGGCAGCCGTAAACTGGCTGAAATCCCGGCTGAGAATATCCGCCAGGAGCTGGATCGCATGAAGCTGACCTCGCTCGACGATCTGCTGGCCGAGATCGGTCTGGGCAACGCGATGAGCGTGGTGGTGGCGAAGAACCTGCTGCAGGCTGACAACAAGACGATCAGCAACAGCAAACGCGGTAAGCTGCCGATCAAGGGCGCTGATGGCGTATTGATTACCTTCGCCAAATGCTGCCGCCCTATTCCTGGTGACCCGATTGTGGCCCACGTCAGCCCCGGAAAAGGGCTGGTGGTGCATCACGAATCCTGCCGGAATATTCGCGGCTATCAGAAAGAGCCCGAAAAATTCATGCCGGTCGAGTGGGACAAAGTCACCGAGCAGGAGTTCGTGGCGGAGATCAAGGTCGACATGTTTAACCATCAGGGCGCGCTGGCTAACCTGACGGCGGCGATTAATACCGCCGGCTCGAATATTCAGAGCCTGAATACCGAAGAGCGCGATGGCCGCGTTTACAGCGCCTTTATCCGCCTGACCGCGCGTGACCGCGTCCATCTGGCCAACATTATGCGGAAAATCCGCGTGATGCCGGATGTGATTAAAGTCCACCGTAACCGTAATTAGTGCATGAACGATCAACGTTTTGCCCGGATTCAGGCGATGCTGGCACTGCGCCAGCACGATCTCACGGTCTGTATGGAGCAGGTGCATAAGCCGCACAATGTTTCCGCAGTGATCCGCACGGCCGACGCCGTGGGCATCCACGAAGTGCATGCGGTCTGGCCCAGCCAGCGGATGCGCACGCAGGCTTCTGCCTCTGCCGGCAGCAACAGCTGGGTGAAAGTGGTCACCCATCCCACCATCGGCGATGCCGTAAAGCAGCTTAAACAGCAGAAGATGCAGGTTTTAGCGACCCATCTCTCTGCGGATGCCGTTGATTTCCGCGAGATCGATTACACCCTGCCGACCTGCATCCTGATGGGACAGGAAAAAACCGGGATTACCGAAGAAGCACTGGCGCTGGCCGATCGGCAGATCGTTATTCCGATGGTGGGGATGGTTCAGTCGCTGAATGTCTCGGTCGCCTGCGCGCTGATCCTGTACGAAGCACAGCGGCAGCGGCAGAATGCGGGGCTCTATCTGCGCGACTACAGCCTGCTGGACGAAGAGGAACAGCAGCGCCTGCTGTTCGAAGGCGGATTCCCGGTGCTGGCACGCGTCGCCAGACAGAAAGGGTTGCCCTATCCGCGTATCAACGCCCAGGGCGAAGTCGACGCCGATCCCAGCTGGTGGGCGACGATGCAATCGACCGGTAAAAGACGATGAAAGGCCGTCTGCTGGATGCCATCCCGCTCAGTACCCTGACCGGCGTCGGTGCCAGCCAGGCAGCAAAGCTGGCCAGAATAGGCCTGCACACCATCCAGGATCTTCTGCTTCATCTCCCGCTGCGCTACGAAGACCGCACTCAGCTCTATGCCATTAACGATCTGCTGCCTGGCATCTGGGCCACCGTAGAAGGCGAAGTGCTGCACACGGATATCACCTTTGGTCGCCGCCGGATGATGGTCTGCCAGATCAGCGATGGCAGCGGCGTGCTGACCATGCGCTTCTTCAATTTCAATGCCGGTATGAAGAACAACCTGTCGCCGGGTCGTCACGTTACCGCCTATGGTGAAATCAAGCGCGGCCAGCGTGGTGCTGAGATTATCCATCCTGAATACCGCATCCAGGGCGAACAGAGCAGTGTGACGCTGGAAGAGACCTTAACGCCGGTTTATCCCACCACCGAAGGTATCCGCCAGGCCACGCTGCGTAATCTGACCGATCAGGCGCTGACGCTGCTGGAGAGCTGCCCGATAGCCGAACTGCTGCCGCAGGAGCTGAGCGGCGGTCTGATCAGCCTGCCCGATGCTTTACGCACGCTGCATCGCCCACCGCCCGACCTCCGGCTCAGCGAACTGGAGAGTGGCCGCCATCCGGCCCAGCGCCGCCTGATTCTGGAAGAGCTGCTGGCGCACAACCTGAGTATGCTGGCGGTGCGCGCCGGTGCGCAGCGCTATTATGCGTTGCCCATGCCGCCGCGCCATAACCTGAGTGACCAGCTGCTGGCCGCGCTGCCCTTCTCGCCCACCCAGGCGCAGAAGCGCGTGGTGGCGGAGATAGAAAACGATCTGGCGAATGACTTTCCGATGATGCGGCTGGTGCAGGGTGATGTTGGCTCAGGCAAGACGCTGGTGGCTGCGCTCGCTGCGCTGAACGTGATCGCCCACGGTAAACAGGTGGCGCTGATGGCACCGACCGAACTGCTGGCTGAACAGCACGCCAGTAACTTCCGTCAGTGGTTTGCACCGCTGGGAATTGAAGTCGGCTGGCTGGCCGGGAAACAGAAAGGCAAAGCGCGTCAGGCGCAGCAGGAAGCGATCGCCAGCGGTCAGGTGGCGATGGTCGTCGGCACCCATGCTCTGTTTCAGGAACAGGTGCAGTTTAAGGGACTGGCGCTGGTCATCATTGATGAACAGCATCGGTTCGGCGTCCACCAGCGCCTCGCGCTGTGGGAAAAAGGTGAGGAGCAGGGTTTCCATCCGCATCAGCTGATCATGACCGCCACCCCCATTCCGCGCACCCTGGCGATGACCGCCTATGCCGATCTGGATACCTCAACCATCGACGAGCTGCCGCCGGGACGCACACCGGTGACCACCGTGGCCATTCCCGACTCCCGGCGGGATGAGATCGTCGCACGGGTGGAACACGCCTGCCGCGAAGGGCGTCAGGCCTACTGGGTCTGCACCCTGATTGAAGAGTCAGAATTACTGGAGGCGCAGGCGGCAGAGGCGAGCTGGGAAGCCCTTAAAACGGCGCTGCCTGCGTTGAATATAGGCCTGGTGCATGGCCGGATGAAACCCGCAGAGAAACAGGCGGTGATGCAGGCATTTAAAGCGAACGAGCTGCAACTGCTGGTGGCGACCACCGTGATTGAAGTCGGGGTAGACGTGCCTAACGCCAGCCTGATGATTATTGAGAATCCGGAACGGTTAGGCCTGGCACAGCTGCATCAGCTGCGGGGCCGGGTCGGTCGCGGTGCGGTAGCCTCACACTGTGTGCTGCTCTACAAAGCGCCGCTCAGCAAGACGGCGCAGAAGCGTTTGCAGGTGCTGCGAGACAGCAACGATGGCTTTGTCATTGCCCAGTTCGATCTGGAGATCCGCGGGCCAGGTGAGCTGCTGGGCACCCGCCAGACCGGTAACGCCGAGTTTAAAGTGGCCGACCTGCTGCGCGATCAGGCGATGGTGCCCGAAGTTCAGCGTGTCGCGCGTCACATCCACCAGCACTATCCCGAACAGGCCAGCGCCCTGATTGAACGCTGGCTGCCTGAAAATACCCGTTATACCAACGTCTGAGTCACGCCCCTGCCCGCACCCACTTTTCACTTAGCCGGGCAAACGATTGCTTTTGGCCTGCGGATGATTACAATCGCCACACACTTTTTCGGGAAGAGCAGAAGATGTCCACCAATCCGCAGCCAGACCAGCCCTACGCCCTGCAAAGCGAACTGATTTACCGCCTCGACGATCGTCCTCCCCTTCCGCAGACGCTGTTTGCTGCCGCTCAGCATCTGCTGGCCATGTTTGTTGCCGTCATCACGCCCGCGATACTGATCTGTCAGGCACTGGGCCTGCCCGCAGAAGACACCCGGCACATTATCAGCATGTCGCTGTTTGCCTCGGGTGTGGCATCACTGCTGCAGATCAAAACCTGGGGGCCGGTCGGTTCGGGCCTGCTGTCGATTCAGGGAACCAGCTTCAACTTCGTCACCCCCTTAATCATGGGGGGGATGGCGCTGAAAAACGGCGGTGCGGATGTTCCCACCATGATGGCGGCCCTGTTTGGTACGCTGATGGTGGCCTCCTGTACTGAAATGGTGCTGTCCCGTGTTCTCCACCTGGCACGCCGGATCATTACCCCGCTGGTGTCCGGTATCGTGGTAATGATTATCGGCCTGTCGCTGATTCAGGTGGGACTCACCTCTATCGGCGGGGGATTCGGTGCGATTAACGATCACACCTTTGGCGCGCCGAAAAACCTGATGCTGGCTGGCGCGGTGCTGCTGGTGATCGTGCTGCTTAACCGGCAGAAAAACCCTTACCTGCGTGTCGCCTCCCTGGTGATTGCGATGGCGGTCGGCTATCTGCTGGCCTGGGCCATGGGCATGCTGCCTGGCTCAGGTCTCCCGACCGATCAACCGCTGATCAGGGTGCCCAGCCCGCTCTATTACGGACTGGGCTTTGACTGGAACCTGCTCATCCCGCTGATGCTGGTGTTTATGGTGACCTCACTGGAGACTATCGGCGACATCACGGCCACCTCGGATGTATCAGAGCAGCCGGTGAGCGGCCCTCTCTATATGAAACGCCTGAAGGGCGGCGTGCTGGCGAATGGCCTGAACTCCTTTGTCTCTGCGCTGTTTAACACCTTCCCTAACTCCTGCTTCGGACAGAATAACGGGGTGATTCAGTTAACCGGCGTGGCCAGCCGCTACGTGGGCTTTGTGGTGGCGCTGATGCTGATTGTGCTGGGGCTGTTCCCGGCGGTCAGTGGTCTGGTGCAGCTGATCCCTGAGCCGGTGCTTGGCGGTGCCACCATTGTGATGTTCGGCACCATTGCTGCATCGGGCGTTCGCATCGTGTCACGCGAGCCGCTCAACCGCCGCGCCATCATGATTATCGCGCTGTCGCTGGCCGTGGGCCTGGGTGTTTCCCAGCAGCCACTGATCCTGCAGTTTGCCCCTGACTGGCTGAAAACCCTGCTCTCTTCGGGCATTGCCGCGGGCGGTATTACCGCTATCCTGCTCAACCTGATTTTCCCGCCAGAGAAGTAAGTCCACGGGCAGGCTTCGGCCTGCCTGCTATTTCTTCGTATTTACATCCAGGCTGTTGAGCTGTAACGGTAATTCAGGCATAACAACCTCTCACCGGATTGAACGCGGGAAGGATGCGATGAAATTTCTTGGAAAGTTTTTCCTCACCATACTGTTACTGCTGCTTTTCACCCTGGTGGTGATCTATGTGCTGCTGCAGACACAGTGGGGTGCAGGCTGGTTTAGCCGGTGGGTGAGCGACAAAACCGAATGGCATCTCTCCCTGAGTAAAATTGAACACAATTTCTCCTCGCCCTCTCACATCATTCTGGATGATTTCAGCTTTGGTCACGATGGGCAGCCGGCGGTGCTGGTAGCAAAGCGGGTCGATCTCGGTCTGGCCCTGATTCAGTTCAGCGACCCGCTGCATTTCAGCAGCCTTGAGCTGCGCGACGGGGAAGTGAATCTGGCCAACCTGACGCCAGACAGCGCGCTTCCGATTCAGGCTGACCGCCTGCAACTCAATAACATGCGTCTCGACAGCCCCGGCAGCGCGTTACCGCTGTTTGCTCAGCAGGTGAATGGCGGCATTCTGCCGTGGAAACCGACCGCCCGCGATATGCTGGGCCGCGATGCCCGCTTCCAGATGAGCGCCGGCAGCATGACGCTGAACAATGTGGCGGGCGAGAACGTACTGATTCAGGGAAGTGTTTCCCAGGGCCGGATGCGCTTTGACAACATCGGTGCCGATCTGGCGCGCGGCTCCATGACCGGTAACGGTGAACGGGATGCCCAGGGCAACTGGAAAATTAACCAGTTGCGACTGAACGATATCCGTCTGCAGACCGCCAGCAGCCTGAAAGATTTCCTGCACAGCCTGCAGGTGGTTCCCTCCATCGCGATTACGCGCCTCGATCTGACCGATGCCCGTCTGCAGGGACCGGACTGGGCGGTAACCGACCTCGACCTGACGCTGAGAAACGTTAACTGGCAGGGAGACGACTGGCAGAGTAATGATGGTTCACTGGCGCTAAATGCCAGCAATTTTATCAACGGGGGTTTCGAGCTTAACGACCCTATCGTTAACCTGGATTTTTCTCCGCAGGGCATCGCACTGACGCAGTTCAGTTCACGCTGGGCGAACGGTGTGATTCGGGCTGACGGTGACTGGTCGCGCAGCGATAAACGCCTGACCCTGAAAAATCTGGCCGTTGCCGGGCTGGAATATACCCTGCCGCAGGACTGGCGCGACCGCTGGCAGGCAACCCTGCCCGCGTGGGTGGATAGTGTAGAGGTGACGCGTTTTATGTCGAACCGGAACCTGATTATCGATATCAATCCGGCCTTTCCTTTCCAGCTGACATCACTGGATGGTACGGGTGAGAATCTGCGACTGGCGCAGCAGCATCAGTGGGGGATCTGGTCGGGTAAGCTGAGCCTGAATGCGGCGGAGTCCACCTTTAACCGTACCGATCTGCGTCACCCATCCATTGCGCTGAGTGCTGACGCAGAGCAGATTCAGGTAACGGAGCTGAGCGCGTTCAGTAACAAGGGACTGCTCGAAGGAACGGCCAGCGTGGGCCAGCAATCCGCCCGTCCGCTGACGCTGCAGCTGACCGGCCGTGCGGTGCCGGTGAACGTATTGCAGAACTGGGGATGGCCCGCGTTGCCGCTAACGGGAGACAGCAATATGCAGCTGCAACTCAGCGGTGCGTTACGCGCTGATCAGCCACTGCGTCCGACGGTAAATGGCACGCTGTCGGTGACAACCGACAGTCAGCAGCTGCAGCAGACCATGCAGGCCGGTGAGGTCCGATAATCGCAGCAGGGCCGCGGGTGCGGCCCTGCTGATTAATTGATACGTGCGCCGGAACCGCCCTCTTCCAGCGGTCCGTCGGGATCGGCGGGCAGCACGATATAAACGCCTTCAAACACTGCGCCACACTCATCATCGCCGAACAGCTCCACTTCAAGCTGCACGCGCGCTTTACGGCCACGCGCCAGACGATCGAGATCGCCGCTCAATGAGCCCAGATCGGCAATCGCGCCGGGCCGCCCGCTGATGGGATGGCTATAGCGAATGTGGGCATCTGCCAGAATAATCGTTCCACCGAGATGACGCTCGCGCAGCAGCAACCAGATCAAGCCCCAGCCGGTCAGTGTTGCCAGCGAAAAGAGGCTGCCGGCGAACAGGGTATGGTGCGGATTCTGGTTGCCCGCCTCGGGCATAGTGGTAATAAATTTCTGCCCGGTAAACTGCAGAATGCGGACCCCCATCTTCTCGCTGAGCGGGATGTGATCGTACCAGGCCTGTTGCAGCTGCCCGCACCAGTCGGCGCGGTGCAGAATGTCATCCAGCGTAATGACCGGCTTAATCATCAGAAAGTGACGAACCGGTGTGGTCTGCGGCGCGGTTATCTCGCCCTGATTGACGTAGCCGAGTTTCGCGAAGAAAGCGACAGCATCTTCCCGGGCACTGCAGGTCACCCGCTTGGCGCCTTCCTGACGCGCCACTGACTCCAGCGTCATTGCCACCAGCGTTCCCAGCCCTTTGCCCTGCACGGAGGGATGAACGGCCATGAAGCGGATCGCGGCCTCGTTGTCGGCATTAATGTAGAGACGACCGATGGCGACCGGATTTCCCTGCTCGTCCACCACCATCTGATGATGCGCTAAGGCATCCCAGGCGTCACGTTCAGACCCCTGCGGCTGACGCAGCGGTTTACGTAACATTTCCCAGCGGAACTGATAGTAGATATCCAGCTCTTCCGCTGTCTGAGGCACACGAAGGTGATACATAAAATGTTTCTCCCGCTCGGAGGTGTGGCCTGTTCCCTGCCGCTCAGCTGACGATCTCACACCTGTAACCAGAACGTCACCGGACCATCGTTCACCAGTGAAACCTGCATATCTGCCGCGAAACGGCCATTCGCCGTGGTAATGCCCTGCTGCCGACAGCAGTCGCTGAAGTACTCATACAGACGCTCAGCCTCAGCCGGCTCGGCGCCACCAGAAAAGGAGGGGCGCATCCCCTTTTGCGTGTCAGCAGCCAGCGTAAACTGGGACACCACCAGCACGCTTCCCCCCGTCTGGCGGAGACTCAGGTTCATTTTGCCCTGCTCATCACTAAAGATGCGATAGCCCAGTACGCGTTCTGCGAGACGTTCCGCACGCGCATTGTCATCGCCCTTCTCCACCCCCAGCAGGACCAGTAGTCCGGCACCAATTTCACCGGTCACATCCTGATCGACGCTGACGCTGGCGCGCGTTACGCGCTGAATCAATGCAATCATCTTTCCTCGCGTTGCTCATCTTTGTGCTGCTGTTTCAGCTGCCGGTAATCGGCTAACGTCACGGTTATTTCAGCGCCCAGCAACACAATACACCAGGTCCAGTAGACCCAGAGAAACAGAATCGGGATCACGGCCAGAACACCGTAGATCAACTGATAAGAGGGGAACATCGTAACATAGAGCGCAAAGGCCTTTTTGCCCAGCTCAAACAGCGCCCCGGCGACCAGTGCACCAATCAGCGCATCACGCGGCGGCACGCGCTGGGTGGGCACAATACTGTAGAGCAGCCAGAAGGCGAGCCACGAGAGCAGAAGTGGAAAAATACGCAGCATCTGATCAACCAGGCTGGTGACTCCGGTGGCATTAATCCAGCGCAGCGACAGCAGATAGGAGCTGATCGCCAGGCTGGCACCGGCCAGCAGCGGGCCGAGAGTCAGGATCATCCAATAGACCGCAAAAGAGTAAACCATCGGCCGCTTCTTGTGGCTGCGCCAGATGGTGTTCAGCGCGGTATCGACCGAATGCATCAGCAGCAGGGCGGTCACAATCAGGCCGACGGCCCCGACCGCCGTCATCCGGTTGACGTTAGCCACAAACTGCTCAAGATAACGTTGCAGCGTATTGCCTGCGGCGGGCATCAGGTTGTTGAAGACAAACTGCTTCAGCTGCACGCTGATGTCGGAGAAGACCGGAAACGCCGCAAACAGCGCAAACACCACCGCAATCAGCGGCACCAGCGCCAGCAGTGAGACATAGGCCAGGTTGCCCGCCTGGGTTGTCATGCCATCTTCGTCAATGCGTTTCCACAGCAGCCTGAGCCACAGCCAGAAGGCATGCAGCCCGGGACGAAATGTTCGTGACTTCATGCGTTACTGTCGACCTGCAAACCAGTCGGGAACCGTGCGGCTGTCCGTCACCAGCACGCTTTCGATACCCAGCGCCCGGGCCGCCTCGATATTTTCTGCATTATCATCAAAAAAGACCGCCTGCTCGGCCGTTACCCCTTCCGCATCCAGCACATGCTGATAAATGCGGGCTTCCGGCTTCCGCATGCCCAGCTCCTGTGACAGGTAGAGCTTGTCAGCCGCCTGCTGCACGTCGGGGTACTGCGTCGGCCAGAAGGCGCAGTGCAGCTTATTGGTATTGGAGAGGATCACGACCCGATGCCCCTCCAGCCGCAGCCGGTTCATCAGCGCCAGCGTTTCCGGACGCACGTCAACGAACACCGCCTGCCAGCCCGCGGCAAACTGTTCATAGCTGAGAGCGATCTCCAGCTTTTCGCAGAGGGCCAGCGCAAAATCTTCATCGCTGATCTCACCGCGTTCATGCTGTTCGAACGCCTCATCCATCCGGAAATGGCTTTGCAGTGAGGCCAGCGGCACACGGCTAAGGTCACTCCAGACGCCCAGCACGCGGTTAAAGTCGATATCGATAATCACATTGCCTAAATCAAAGATATACAGCATGGTGCGCCTCCTTCGGTTCCCTGGAGTATTCACTCTAGCGGCAAAAACGCAGGCTGAACAGCCAGCACCGGAGAGAAAAGCGTAAACGGCAGCGGGTGGGCAAAAAGCGTGTCACAGCAGACAATAATTGGCTGGCCCGGCGGGCAGGCGCGGAATCGCAGGCAAAAAAAAGCCCCGCATGGCGGGGCTCTTTATTACGCTAAAGCGCGATTACGCGTCTTTAGGACCACGTGAAGCACGTTTACGGTCGTTTTCGGTCAGATGGCGTTTACGGATACGCACTGACAGCGGAGTCACTTCTACCAGTTCGTCATCATCGATGAACTCGATAGCCTGCTCCAGCGTCATTTTCTGCGGTGGAACCAGGGTGGTGGCTTCATCTGTACCGGAAGCACGCATGTTGGTCAGCTTCTTACCGGTCAGACAGTTCACGGTCAGGTCGTTAGAACGGCTGTGAATACCGATGATCTGGCCTTCATAGACTTCTGCACCGTGACCCAGGAACAGCTTACCGCGATCCTGCAGACCGAACAGGGCGAACGCAACCGCTTTACCCTGACCGTTAGAGATCAGGACGCCGTTCTGACGCTGACCCACTTCGCCCTGACGAATGTCGTCGTAGTGGCTGAAGGTGGAGTAAAGCAGACCGGTACCGGAAGTCATGGTCATGAATTCGTTACGGAAGCCGATCAGACCACGGCTTGGGATCACGTAGTCAAGACGTACGCGGCCTTTACCGTCCGGGTCCATGTTTTTCAGGTCGCCTTTACGCTCGCCCATGGCTTGCATAACGGAACCCTGATGCGTTTCTTCGATATCCAGCGTGACGTTCTCGAATGGCTCCTGTTTACGGCCTTCGAATTCGCGGAAGATAACTTTCGGACGGGATACCGCCAGTTCGAAACCTTCACGACGCATGTTTTCGATCAGAACAGACAGGTGCAGCTCACCACGACCTGAAACGCGGAATGCGTCCGAGTCTTCGGTTTCTTCAACGCGCAGTGCCACGTTGTGAACCAGTTCTTTGTTCAGACGCTCCAGGATCTGGCGCGACGTCACGTACTTACCTTCTTTACCGCAGAACGGTGAGGTGTTGACGTTGAAGAACATGGTTACGGTAGGTTCATCGACGCTCAGGGCTGGCAGCGCTTCCACATTCTGCGTGTCACAGATGGTGTCAGAGATGTTCAGCTCACCCAGACCGGTGATAGCAATGATATCGCCCGCTTCAGCCAGATCGCTGTCGATACGCTCAAGACCCAGGTGAGTCAGGACTTTGCCGACTTTACCGTTACGGGTTTTGCCTTCGCTATCGATGATAGTGACCTGCTGGTTAGGCTTCACTTTACCGCGCTTGATGCGGCCGATGCCGATCACGCCCAGGTAGTTGTTGTAGTCCAGCTGCGAGATTTGCATCTGCAGTGGCGCTTCAACTTCAACCTGTGGAGGTGAAACGTGGTCAACGATGGCCTGGTACAGCGGGGTCATATCGTCAGCCATATCGGTGTGGTCAAGACCTGCAATACCATTCAGCGCAGAGGCGAAAATGATAGGGAAGTCGAGCTGCTCATCAGTCGCATCCAGGTTAACGAACAGGTCAAACACCTGATCCACAACCCAATCCGGACGTGCGCCCGGGCGGTCTACCTTGTTGATAACCACAATCGGCTTCAGACCATGCGCGAACGCTTTTTTGGTCACGAAGCGGGTTTGCGGCATAGGGCCATCCATCGCATCTACAACCAGCAGCACCGAGTCCACCATGGACATGACGCGCTCAACTTCACCACCGAAGTCGGCGTGTCCTGGGGTATCAACGATGTTGATACGGTAGTCATTCCACTTAATGGCGGTGTTTTTTGCGAGGATGGTAATCCCACGCTCTTTCTCCAAATCATTGGAGTCCATCACGCGCTCGGTTGCTTCGGTACGGGCATCAAAAGTACCGGATTGTTGCAGCAGTTTGTCAACCAGGGTGGTCTTTCCATGGTCAACGTGCGCGATGATGGCGATGTTACGCAAATTTTCGATCACAGCTTTGCCTCAGGCATTAGAAATAGCGCGCTATTGTACACGGATTAAGCGGAAGACTGAACACGATCACACTTTTCACTGAAAGATTATTGCATTGACGCAAATTCGCACTGTTCCCGGTGCAGAAAATGCACTAAGTTGGTCCTATGCACCAAAATGGTGCCTGTAAATTCACCTTCAGCACTGTTATGGTGCACTAAAACCATCGTGGTGCAGCCGCATTACGACAAAAAGGTGCATCATAAGGCGATTTAAGCAACATCAAAAAAGTTGGCACAGAATTCGCTTTATCTGTAACAAGCGTAAACGCCAGTCAGATGTCGGTTGAAGAGCGTGCCGGAAAAGAGTGGTCAGGAATTTCCTTTCCCGCCACGCCCTCCGGAAACGACGTTTCCTCGCCATGTAGATAATGAAAGACCATTTCCAGGAGAGTTGAGTATGTCCGCTGAACACGTTCTCTCGATGATGAACGAGCATGAAGTTAAGTTTGTTGACCTGCGTTTTACCGATACCAAAGGTAAAGAACAGCACGTTACGATCCCTGCTCACCAGGTTAACGCTGACTTCTTCGAAGAAGGCAAAATGTTCGATGGTTCGTCTATCGGCGGCTGGAAAGGCATCAACGAATCAGACATGGTGCTGATGCCTGACGCTACCACGGCGGTCATGGATCCTTTCTTCGAAGATTCTACGCTGATCATCCGTTGTGACATTCTCGAGCCAGGCACCATGCAGGGCTACGACCGCGATCCACGTTCTATCGCCAAACGCGCTGAAGATTTCCTGCGCTCTTCCGGTATCGCCGATACCGTCCTGTTTGGACCAGAACCTGAATTCTTCCTGTTCGATGACATCCGTTTCGGTTCATCGACTTCCGGCTCACACGTTGCTATCGACGATATCGAAGCGGCATGGAACACCGGTAAAGAGTACGAAGGCGGTAACAAAGGTCACCGTCCAGGTCTGAAAGGCGGCTACTTCCCGGTTCCACCGGTTGACTCATCACAGGACATCCGTTCTGCCATGTGTCTGACCATGGAGCAGATGGGTCTGGTAGTTGAAGCGCATCACCACGAAGTGGCGACTGCGGGTCAGAACGAAGTGGCGACCCGCTTCAATACCATGACCAAAAAAGCTGACGAAATTCAGATCTACAAATATGTCGTTCACAACGTCGCGCACGCTTACGGTAAGACCGCGACCTTTATGCCGAAGCCAATGTTTGGCGACAACGGTTCAGGCATGCACTGCCACATGTCACTCTCTAAAGGTGGCCAGAACCTGTTCGCGGGCGATAAGTACGGCGGCCTGTCTGAAATGGCGCTGTTCTACATCGGCGGTATCATCAAGCACGCTAAAGCGATCAACGCCCTGGCGAACCCGACCACCAACTCCTACAAGCGTCTGGTTCCGGGTTACGAAGCACCGGTTATGCTGGCTTACTCTGCCCGTAACCGTTCCGCATCTATCCGTATCCCGGTCGTGGCCAGCCCGAAAGCCCGTCGTATTGAAGCGCGCTTCCCGGATCCAGCGGCTAACCCATACCTGGCGTTCACCGCACTGCTGATGGCTGGCCTTGATGGCATCATCAACAAAATCCACCCTGGCGATGCGATGGATAAAAACCTGTACGACCTGCCACCGGAAGAAGAAGCTGAGATTCCAAAAGTTGCAGGCTCGCTGGAAGAAGCGCTGAATGCACTGAACGAAGATCGCGAGTTCCTGACCCGCGGTGGTGTCTTCACTGATGAATCTATCGATGCTTACATCGAACTGCGTAAAACTGAGATGGACCGCGTTCGCATGACGCCACACCCGGTTGAGTTCGAGCTGTACTATAGCGTTTAACTGATCAGACGTTTTTGTTGCCGTGGAAACTTTTAGCCCATCTTCGGATGGGCTTTTTTCTCCGCGAATTCACCGTTCATTCTCCCGCTTTTCGGCTTAAACACCAGAATGCACCTATTTAGTGCAGAGGAACGTTGTATGGCAACTGGCTCTCTGCCCGACGCCGGGCAGATTCTCAACGCTTTAATCAACAGTATTTTGTTGGTGGATAACGACCTGGTTATTCATTACGCCAACCCGGCGGCGCAGCAATTACTGGCGCAGAGCTCACGCAAGTTGTTCGGCACGCCGTTACCGGATTTAACCGGCTACTTTTCGCTGAATATTGAGGTGATGCGCGAGAGTCTTGAGGCTGGCCAGGGATTCACTGACAGTGAGGTCACGCTGGTAGTCGATGGTCGCGCACATATTATGTCGCTGACCGCACAGCGTTTACCCGATGGCTTGATTCTGATGGAAATGGCGCCGATGGATAACCAGCGTCGCCTCAGTCAGGAGCAGTTACAGCACGCCCAGCAGGTGGCAGCACGCGATCTGGTTCGCGGCCTGGCCCATGAGATAAAAAATCCGCTGGGAGGATTGCGCGGCGCGGCACAGCTTTTATCACGCGCCCTGCCCGATCCCTCGCTGAATGAATATACCAGGGTCATTATTGAACAGGCCGACCGGTTGCGGAATCTGGTGGATCGTCTGTTAGGGCCACAGCAGCCGGGGATGCACATTACCCAGAGCATTCACCAGGTGGCTGAGCGGGTGGTTAATCTGGTGTCGATGGAGCTGCCGGAGAATGTCTCCCTGGTGCGGGATTACGATCCCAGCCTGCCGGAACTGCCGCACGACCCTGACCAGATTGAACAGGTGCTGCTTAACGTCGTACGCAATGCGCTTCAGGCGCTGGGCGACGACGGCGGGACGATTGTTATTCGCACCCGTACGGCTTTTCAGCTGACGCTGCACGGCACCCGTTATCGCCTGGTAGCACGAATAGATATTGAAGATGATGGCCCCGGTATTCCGGCCCAGCTGCAGGATACGCTTTTCTATCCGATGGTCAGTGGACGTGAAGGCGGAACCGGTTTAGGTCTCTCCATCGCCCGTAGCCTGATTGATCAGCATTCAGGAAAAATAGAATTTAACAGTTGGCCGGGTCACACCGAATTCTCGGTCTACCTGCCTATTCGCCAGTGAGGTTTCTATGCAACGAGGGATAGTCTGGATCGTCGATGACGATAGCTCCATCCGCTGGGTGCTTGAACGCGCGCTCACTGGAGCCGGTTTGAGCTGTGCGACGTTTGACAGCGCAGGTGAGGTGCTGGATGCCCTCTCAACCAAAACCCCGGACGTTTTACTGTCAGATATTCGCATGCCCGGTATGGATGGCCTGGCGCTGCTGAAACAGATTAAACAGCGTCATCCGATGCTGCCGGTCATCATTATGACGGCACATTCCGATCTCGATGCCGCAGTCAGCGCCTATCAGCAGGGGGCGTTTGATTACCTGCCTAAGCCGTTCGATATTGATGAGGCGGTTGCGCTGGTAGAGCGTGCCATCAGTCACTATCAGGAGCAGCAGCAGCCGCGTAATCAGCCGGTCAGCGGACCGACCACCGATATTATCGGGGAAGCACCCGCGATGCAGGATGTGTTCCGCATCATCGGGCGGTTGTCGCGCTCCTCAATCAGCGTCCTGATCAATGGTGAGTCGGGCACCGGTAAAGAGCTGGTCGCCCATGCGCTGCACCGGCACAGCCCGCGCACCAAAGCACCGTTTATCGCGCTGAATATGGCGGCGATCCCCAAAGATTTGATTGAGTCAGAACTGTTCGGTCACGAGAAAGGCGCCTTTACTGGTGCAAACCAGATCCGTCAGGGCCGTTTTGAGCAGGCAGATGGGGGCACGCTGTTTCTGGATGAGATTGGCGACATGCCGCTGGATGTGCAGACCCGACTGCTGCGCGTGCTGGCCGATGGTCAGTTCTATCGCGTCGGCGGCTATGCGCCGGTCAAAGTGGATGTGCGGATCATTGCGGCTACCCACCAGAACCTGGAATTACGCGTGCAGGAAGGCAAGTTCCGTGAGGATCTGTTCCATCGTCTGAATGTGATCCGTGTGCATCTGCCGCCGCTGCGTGAGCGTCGTGAAGATATCCCGCGTCTGGCACGTTATTTCCTGCAGGTGGCGGCCCGTGAGCTGGGGGTAGAAGCGAAGATTCTGCATCCGGAAACCGAAACGGCGCTGACCCGTCTGCACTGGTCAGGTAACGTGCGCCAGCTGGAAAACACCTGTCGCTGGCTGACGGTAATGGCGGCCGGTCAGGAAGTGCTGATTCAGGATCTGCCCGGCGAGCTGTTTGAGTCCAGCACACCGGAAAACCCGGTGCAGTCACTGCCTGACAGCTGGGCTACACTGCTGGCTCAGTGGGCCGACCGCGCCCTGCGTTCCGGTCATCAGAATCTGCTGTCAGAAGCCCAGCCCGAGATGGAGCGGACGCTGCTCACTACGGCGCTGCGCCATACCCAGGGCCACAAGCAGGAAGCCGCACGTCTGCTGGGATGGGGACGCAACACCCTGACGCGCAAGCTGAAAGAGCTGGGGATGGAATAGAGGTTCAGTTCGGGCTGGCGAGGTCTGCCAGCCCGTTTCTTTAGATCACGCGCGAAAACTGCTGCTGACGAACTTTCTGCCGCAGATAGCGATCAAAGCACATGCAGATATTGCGGACCAGCAACCGGCCAATCCCCGTCACTTCCAGCCCCGTCGTCGTCTGCTCCACCAGCCCGTCGGCAATTAAGGGTTTCAGCAGCGCCAGATCTTCAGCAAAGTAGTCATGAAAGCAGATTCCCCACTGCGCCTCTGTTGCGGCAAATTCGAGCGAAAAGTGGCAAATCAGTGTTTTAATCACATCCCGCCGCAGACAGTCATCGCGGGTTAAGGCGACGCCGCGCCACAGGCCATTCCCCTGCTGTTCCACACTGCTGTACCAGCTGTTAAGGTCTTTCTGGTTCTGCGCATAGCTGTCACCCACCATGCTGATGGCGGAGACACCCAGCCCCAGCAAGTCGCTGTCGCCCTGCGTCGTGTAACCCTGAAAATTGCGATGCAGCTTCCCGTCGCGCTGCGCGACAGCAAGCTCATCCTGCGGCTTCGCAAAGTGATCCATGCCGATATAGTGATAGCCCTGCTGCGTCAGGGTCGCGATGGTCTGCTGCAAAATATCCAGTTTCTGCCGGGCCGAGGGGAGTTCATCCTCTTTGATTTTGCGCTGTGCCGCAAACAGCGCCGGCAGATGCGCATAGTTGAAGACGCTGAGACGGTCCGGATTCAGCGCCACGACCCGCTCCAGCGTCCAGGCGAAGCTGTCGGGCGTCTGCAGAGGTAAACCGTAGATCAGATCGATGCTGGTTGAGCGGAAGCCCTGTTCACGAGCGCGGGCCATCAGACTGAAGATCACCTCCTCATCCTGCACCCGGTTAACCCGCGCCTGCACCGCTTTGTTGAAGTCCTGCACGCCCATACTGAGACGATTAAAGCCCAGCGATCGGAGATGATCGATCATATCCAGCGCCATTTCCCGCGGATCGACCTCGATCGACATTTCGGCATCATCGGTCACATTGAAGTGTTGCTTCAGCAGGCCCACCAGCCGCGAAACCTGCTGCCTGTCGAGAAAGGTCGGTGTGCCGCCGCCCCAGTGAAGCTGTGTCACCCGGCGCTGGCGGAACAGCGGCGCGCGCTGAATAATCTCCTGCTCCAGCACATCCAGATAGCGGTCCGCTTTGTGGTGCTGACGCGTCACCTGCTTATTACAGCCGCAGAAGTAGCAGAGACGGTGGCAGAAAGGGATATGAACGTAAAGCGACAGCGGACGCCCGGGATAGCGTGCCACAGCATGCTGAAAATCGGTTTCCGTATAGTCTTCGCTGAACTCCAGCGCAGTGGGATAGGAGGTGTAACGTGGCCCGGCGTAATTGTACTTTTCAATTAACGCCTGATCCCAGGCAATCTGCAGCGATGGCATGCTCACTCCTTCCGGTGACGTCGTCTGAGAGAAGGTCGCGAAGAAGAAGGGATGAAAGGTGAGCGGGATGAGACCCGACGTAAACGTTGCTTCAGACGCGACAGGCGTCGTAGTTTAAACAATAACCACAGCAGATAACATGTCGCCAGCAGCGCGAAAATTGATCCAGGCCAAAACATTGTCGTTTACCTGAGAAGCACGGCATGCGGAACTCGCATGCCGATCAAATTTGCTTAGTTGCCCTTCAGCAGACGGTACATATCTTCTTCTGCCTGTTCATCTTCGCCATCGTCCATCACAATGCCTAACTGCTCCATCAGTTCGTCGATGCGATCCAGCGAGGCATCCAGCCAGCCCTGATCTTCTGCCGACAGCGTTTCGCCATTTTCCAGGCGATCCAGCAGCGCATCCAGACGTTCATCGTTTTCCAGCTTCGCCAGCTCTTCTTCCGGCGTCAGGCGCACTTTCTTCGGGGCTGCCGGTTTATCTGCACTTTTCTGTGGCCTGACGGCGGTGGTTTTGCCATCGGCGATCAGGGCCACCGGCTTCTTACTCCCGATGCGCGGATCTTTTGCGGGGGCTGACTGGCGTGCGCCATTGCTGTCCGACGCCGCCGGATTAGCACGGCTGCCAGATGCATGTCCGCGATGCTTTTTATCGCGTTTGCGATCGCGCGCTTCGAGGTTAATTTCGTCACGCGATTTGCGTTTGGCTTTGACGGCAGGTTTGCCGTGGGCAGCTCGTGCAGGTTGCTTCATAGTATTCGGTCCTGGCTTTTTTATTCAGTATAGAATTGCGGCGAAATCTAGCAGAAACCCGACAAAGAAAAAAGGCGACAGCTCAAGCTGTCGCCTTATTTCATACCTTCACAAGAAGGAATCATGTTTTAAATCCTTTTCGGCTCGTAACATCCCGGTCAATCCCGCGCCTGCTCAACTCCTGAGCTATTCCCTGTCCCTGTCTGGCCATGTCCCTGACCTGTTCCATTCCATCGCTCATTGCCATCCTGACATCCCTGAGCGCATCATCCTGATGTGTGCTGCCATTCACTGCACAATAATGTAGACCAACTGGTAAAAGCCTCAAGTCAGCGCCACCAATAGTTGGCTTAAAAAAAGAGCAAAATTTATTAAATCATTGAAATTATGATGATTTTATTTTCAGAAATCCGCGTAAAAATCGACATAACCCGCAGCGCGAATGGTCAATCTCTTACATGGACTGTTATCACGACGCGATTGAGCACTTTCGCGCCATAACGCGTATAATCGCCGCCATTGCCCTAATGCGTTTTCTGGAGTGTTACCTTGTCTGAATTGAATTATCACGTTACCCACTTTGTCATGAGCGCGCCGGATATCCGTCATCTGCCTGCCGATACCGGAATTGAGGTGGCTTTTGCTGGCCGCTCGAACGCGGGAAAATCGAGTGCGCTGAACACGTTAACCAATCAGAAAGGCCTGGCGCGCACCAGTAAAACACCGGGACGTACCCAGCTGATCAACCTGTTTGAAGTCAAAGAAGGGAAGCGTCTGGTCGACCTGCCAGGCTACGGTTATGCCGAAGTGCCGGAAGAGATGAAGCTGAAGTGGCAGCGTGCGTTAGGCGAGTACCTGCAAAAGCGTCAGGCGCTGAAGGGGCTGGTCGTATTGATGGACATTCGTCATCCGCTGAAAGATCTCGACCGCCAGATGATTCAGTGGTCGGTGGAAAGCGCAATTCCGGTTCTGCTGCTGCTCACCAAAGCCGATAAACTCGCTTCCGGTGCCCGCAAAGCCCAGCTCAACGTCGTGCGTGAGGCGGCGCTTAGCTTCGGCGGCGATATCCAGGTAGAGCTCTTCTCATCGCTGAAGAAAATCGGCGTGGATAAGGTTCGTCAGAAACTGGACAGCTGGTATGCGATGCCTGATGAGACGACTGAGGATCAGCACGGGGACGCGTGAGCAGCATCTCTGATCCGCTGACACTGCGGTAACAAAAACCCCAATAAAAAACGCCCCAGTCACAGAATGACTGGGGCGGCTAAATTCAGCCAAATCCGATTACGTGAAGTAAAAGGTCTGAAAGATAGAACATCTTACCTCTGTACCCTACGCGACGAACTTTACCTGATTTTTTGTGCCTGACAAAGGCTTTTTTGTTGCTTACTTACATCAAAACAGGACTTTTTTTACCATACCCGTCACAAAAATAGCGTTGTGATGTAGTTTAATGACGAAAAAAATGTTTAGCCGATAAGCAGTTAGAAACGCGCTTTCGCTCCCGGTGTCGCCCGGTTACAGCTGACCGCTCAACTAAACGAATTACTTATGCCTGAATCAGGGCCAGTTTTGTGCGACAGAACCGGCCCGGAGGCGGTAATCAGTGTGCTTCGTCCCAGTTGTCACCGACGCCGACTTCAACCAGTAACGGTACGTCGAGCTTCACACTGCCTTCCATTAACGCACGGATTTTCTGGCTGGCCGCTTCCACCGCCTCCGATTTCACTTCGAACACCAGTTCATCGTGAACCTGCATGATCATTCTTACTGCGCTGTCATTCTGCTGCTGAAGCCACTCATCCACGGCAATCATCGCGCGTTTGATGATGTCTGCTGCCGTTCCCTGCATTGGCGCATTGATGGCGGCACGCTCTGCAGCTTTGCGGCGAATCGCATTGCTGGATTTAATATCCGGCAGCCAGAGCCGGCGCCCTTCCAGCGTTTCGACATAGCCTTTATTCGCCGCCAGCTGCCGGGTGTTCTCCATATAGCGCAGTACGCCCGGATAGCGTTCAAAGTAGAGGTCCATATACTTTTTCGCTTCACCTGCACCGATGTTGAGCTGACGTGACAGGCCAAAGGCACTCATGCCATAAATCAGACCAAAGTTAATCGCTTTGGCGCTGCGACGCTGTTCTCCACTCACCTTATCCAGCGCGACACCAAACACTTCCGATGCCGTGGCACGGTGAATATCCTCACCCTGGGCAAAGGCATCCAGTAAGCCTTTATCCTGAGAGAGATGCGCCATGATACGCAGTTCAATCTGTGAGTAGTCGGCCGCCACAATGCGATAACCTTTATCGGCAATAAAAGCCTGACGGATTCGGCGTCCCTCGTCATTACGCACCGGGATGTTCTGCAGGTTAGGATCGGCAGAGGACAAGCGTCCGGTAGCGGTAACGGCCTGATGATAGGAGGTATGCACCCGTCCGCTCAGCGGATTGATCATCTGCGGCAGCTTATCCGTATAGGTCGATTTCAGTTTCGACAGGCCGCGATGCTCCAGGATCACTTTAGGTAGCGGATAATCGAGCGCCAGTTCGGCTAACACCTCTTCGCTGGTTGACGGTGCCCCACCCGGTGTTTTCTTCGTGGGTTTGATGCCCTGTTTTTCAAACAGAATCACCTGAAGTTGTTTCGTGGAGGAGAGATTGAAGGGCTCGCCTGCGAGCTCATGCGCTTTCGACTCCAGCTCAGCCAGTCGGGCAGTCAGCTCTTTCGAGTGTTGCGCCAGAATAGCCTGGTCGATCAATACGCCATTGCGCTCTATCCGGGAGATCACCGTCAGCAATGGCATCTCAATCTGCTCAAAGACGTTTCTCGGGCCCGCTTCTTTTTCCAGCTCAGGCCACATCTTCAGATGCAGCTGCAGCGTGACATCGGCATCTTCGGCAGCATAGTGGGCTGCCTGCTCTAACGCGATTTGATTGAACGTCAGCTGATTTTTACCTTTACCGGCAATCTCCTGGAAAGTGACCGTTTTATGTTTAAGCCAGCGAGCAGCCAGGCTATCCATATCGTGTTTGCCCACCACGCTATTGAGGATGTATGACTCCAGCATGGTGTCAAACCGGATACCGGCCAGTTCAATGTCGTAGTTCCTGAGGACGCCGCGATCGTATTTCAGGTTCTGGCCCACTTTCCAGGCACTGGCATCTTCCAGCAGGGGCTTGAGCTGCGCCAGAACGGCAGCGCGATCCAGCTGCTCAGGCGCATCAAGATAGTCATGGGCAACCGGCAGATAAGCCGCTTCACCGGGCGCCACCGCGAAGCTGATGCCGACAATATTTGCACTCAGGGTATCAAGCGCATCGGTCTCCAGATCAAAGGCAAAGACGTCGCTGTTTTTCAGCTTCTCCAGCCAGCTATCAAAGAGAGCCTGATCCAGAATGGTCACGTAATTATCGGTTGGCAATACGCTGCTGGTTTCCACCACGGGTGCCGGCTCATCGGACAGGGCTTTTTGCGCCTGCGTATTGCTCTTTTTCCCCTGCAGCCATTTACCGTCCTGCAGATCGCTCAGCCAGCGTTTGAACTCATAACGGCTGAACAGAGACTGCAGTGCCTCAATATCGGGATCGGTCACCGTCAGCTCTTCACAGGGCTGTGCCAGCTCAACGTCGGTTTTGATGGTCGCCAGCTGATACGAGAGGAAGGCCACCTCACGATTCTGCTCAAGTTTGGTCGCCATCGTTTTGGCACCGCGAAACGAGAGATCGGCCACTTTATCCAGGTTGTCATAGATCGTCTGCATGCTGCCCAGCCCCTGCAGCAGCGCCTGTGCGGTTTTCTCACCCACGCCCGGTACGCCGGGAATGTTATCTGAGCTGTCGCCCATCATGGCAAGGAAGTCGATAATCAGCGCGGGAGGGACACCATATTTCTGCTCGACCTCTTCCGGCCCGAGAATGGTATTGGTCATGGTGTTAATCAGCGTAATCCCTGGCGAAACCAGCTGCGCCATATCTTTATCGCCCGTGCTGATCAACACTGAACGGCCCTTCTTTTCAGCCTCCAGCGCCAGCGTACCGATCACATCGTCCGCTTCCACACCGCTCACCGCCAGCAACGGCAGCCCCATCGCCCGTACCATCTCGTGCAGCGGCTCAATCTGCGCGCGCAGATCGTCCGGCATTGGGGGGCGGTGAGATTTGTAATGCTCGAACAGTTCGTCCCTGAAGGTTTTGCCTTTGGCATCGAACACCACAGCAACGTGACTCGGATTATACTGTGCCAGCAGGCTTTTCAGCATGTTGAGCACGCCGTACATGGCGCCAGTCGGTTCACCTGCACTGTTGGTCAGCGGCGGAAACGCGTGATACGCGCGATAAAGATAGGATGAGCCATCAACCAGAATCAGGGGATTTTCTGCAATTTGCGCCATAAGTCTGTGTAGTCTTCGTTGCTGTGAGTTGGACTATAAGGATGCCACAACCTGGCAGAAATGGTGAACTAAGGCGTGCCGCGTGGACGTTTTTTCACATTTCCGGAGGCAGGATCGCAACGATCGGGTTGTGGATAACTTTGTGCGTAAAAATGATAACGCGCGATCCCTCAGGCGATCAGGCAATTTATGAGCAAATAAAATGCTTATTTTTCATATGCTTTATCAATTACCGTGACGTGATCGCCATTTTCAATAGCGTGATCCCTTGTGTGGATATTAAATTTATGCCCTGGAGATGGACAAAACCGTCGCGTAATTAAGAAGCATAAAAAAAACGCCAGCAGGCGCTGGCGTTTCACGGGTGCAGAAGGCTGATTACTTCTGGCTTACCAGGAATTTAACGACGTTGGCATAGTCTGCAACGAAATTATCCATAGAGCTGGTATCCAGCCCGCCATTGTTCACCATGTATTTGCCATTAACGAACATCGCAGGCACACCACGCAGATCGACATCAGCCGCCGCTTTCTGCTGCTGGGCAACTAAGGCTTTAACTGCGAAGCTGTTCCAGGCCGCATCGTAATCAGAAGAGGAGATCTCGGCCGCCTGAATAAAGGCCTCTTTCAGACTGGCAGGATCGGTAATGGTCTGCGTTTTCTGTATGCCATCGAAGATCGGTGCCGTAACCTTGTCTTCCACACCCAGCGCCATCGCCACCGCCCAGGCCTGAGTCACGACCGGCCCGAGATCACCGCCGAGGAAATCGACGTGATATTTCACCAGTTTGGTGTCAGCAGGCAGGTTCTTTTTAACCGCGTCATTAACGTGATAAATGCGTTCAAACTGGTAGCAGTGCGGGCAGAAAAACGAGAAGAACTCCATCACCTGAGGTTCGCCGGCCATGGGTTTCTGCAGACTGACATATTGTTTACCTTCAGTGAACTGGGCAGCAGACGCGCTGAATGCCAGCACTAAACCCATCAGTGCAAACCAAATCTTTTTCATCGTGAAACACTCTCCTGACTACGTCATTAATATTGCGGTGTCAGCTGCAGAGGAGGTTCCTGCAACAGCTTCTCCTGCTCGGTGAATAGCGAAATTTGCCTGCGCCAGAAATCTTCATCTGTCATCCAGGGAAACGCACGCGGAAAAGCGGGATCCTGCCAGCGTCTGACGACCCAGGCCAGATAATAAACCATGCGCATCGCGCGTAAAGGTTCAATCAGTGACAATTCATTAATATCAAAATCGCTGAATTCACCGTAAGCCTCCAGCAGGATATCCCACTGAATACGCTGTTCCTGTCGATCGCCGCTGATCAGCATCCAGAGATCCTGCACCGCCGGGCCATTACGGGCGTCATCCAGATCGACAAACAGCGGCCCATCGCGCCACAGAATATTTCCCGGATGGCAGTCACCATGTAATCGTAGCGGCTGCCATCCAGTATGCCAGTGCTGCTGCAGCGCCTCTCCCAGCTTATCAACCGCCTGTAGCAGCATGGCTTTCAGTGAATCAGGAACCAGCTGAGCCTGCTCCAGCACCTGACGCGGTTCGTGCAGATACTCATCCAGTCCCATGACTGGCCGGTGACTGAACAGCGCTTTGCGACCGGTCTGATGAAGACGCCCCAGAAAACGACCTACCCACTCCATCTGATCTTCGTTGTCGGTCTCATATTGCCGCCCGCCCAGACTGGGAAAGAGCGCAAAGAAAAAGCCCGCGTGGCGGTGCAACGTCTCGCCCTGAAGCCGCAGCGGTGCCGCAATAGGGACCTCGTCAGCCAGCAGATCGAGAGCATACTGATGCTCTTCCGCAATCTGTTCGGCACGCCAGCGCTGTGGACGATAGAATTTGGCGACATAGCGACGTTTTTCATCATCGCTGAACTGATAGACCCTGTTCTCATAACTGTTCAGGGCTGTCAGTCCCGATTCGACGCGGATTCCTGTACCCCAGAGCGCATCAAGCAGTACGTCGGGGTTCAGTGTCTGGAAGTTGAAAGCAGCGTCGCTCATTCTGTTACCTGTGGTTGCCCTTGCATGTAGCTGCCAAGGATAACACTACTCGTCCGGTTTAATGACACCCCGCGCGCGGAGGAGTGCCGTTTTAAAATCGACTTCATAATCTTTTTTCAGCCCCGGAATGGCATCATCACTGGCTGAGTCACGCATTTTGAGATGGTAAATTAATATATCGTCCGTTAATTCACTTAACGGGCCACGGAAACCAGATTCCTGAGCCAGTTTCTGCAAAAATGTGACCAGATTAAGGTCAGGCTCTTTTTGCCAGGCGGGTTGCAGCAATTCCAGCAATTCATTCAGGCGATGGCATTTCATTTCGTTTTCTCCAGGTACGTAATCAGCGAGGGCACCGTCATGACAGCATTAACCGGCATCATTCTGGCGGGTGGTCAGGGCCGCCGTATGGGGGGGCTGGATAAAGGGCTGGTGCAGCTGGACGGCAGACCACTTTACCAGCATGTTCTTGAGCGGCTCAGGCCACAAGTCGACATTGTCATGATTAATGCGAATCGTAATATTGATCGCTATCAGCTAAGCGGGTGTCGCGTTATAGAGGATGTTTTTGACGATTACCCGGGCCCGCTGGCTGGCATCTACAGTGCCTTAATCGCCATAGAAGGAGAATGGGCGGTTTTTTGCTCCTGCGATACCCCGGCGATTCCTCTTAACTTTGTGGAAAAACTGATCCATCAACGCAGAGAAGCACCCGCAGTATGGGTTCGCTCGCAGACGCGCGATCACCCTACACTCGCCCTGATTCACCGTGACATGGCAAAAGCCCTTTTTGACTATCTGCAGGCCGGAGAGCGGCGCCTCATGCAGTTCCTGCGCGATCATGGTGGTCATGCGGTCGCACTGGATGATGATGAATCCGCCTTCCGCAACATCAATACGCCAGACGATCTGAAAGAGAGAACCTGATATGTCACTACCCTTACTTGCCATTGTGGGCTGGAGTGGAACCGGTAAAACCACGCTGTTGCAGCAGGTGATTCCGCTTCTCAGTGGCAAAGGCATTCGCGCGGGGTTGATCAAGCATGCCCATCATCAGATGGATGTGGATACCCCAGGTAAAGATAGCTATCTGCTCAGAAAGGCGGGGGCCAGTCAGGTCATTGTCGCCAGTTCAGAACGCTGGGCGTTGATGTGTGAAACGCCGGATCAGCCGTCGATTGATCTGTCTTATCTGGTCAGCCGCATGGATCACGCTTTACTTGAGGTGGTGCTGGTCGAAGGCTTCAAAGATGAACCTGTTCCAAAGATTGTTTTATGGCGCGAGGGGGTTAAGGGTGGGATCGAAGAGCTGCTCGATGCGCGGACAATAGCGGTTGCCACTGACCAGAAATTAGCGCTGAACGTACCGGTTCTGGATATAAATTGTCCGGGCAGCGTTGCAGATTTCATTGCTGAGTGGCTGAAAAGCCGCTGAGGATGGTATTACACTGCGATTTTTCACGATCGGCAGACGTAAAAAAGCCCCGCACGTCGGTGCGGGGCTTCTTCACTTATATAATGCCTGGCAGTT